>NZ_QNQN01000063.1:0-179152 GCF_004103285.1 Pseudoalteromonas sp. A757 | reverse complement strand
ATAACCGCTTACTGCGAAACACTGCAAAAACGACGACGGACAAACCTAACAAACTGCGAGCGCTTGCTGGCTTAGCAGAACTCACATCCTCAATTCTAGAATTTCTTACTCCTGTATTTACAGCGCGTTGTCGTGCGCGATAATCCAATTTTAGTTTAGCGATCCGCTTATCCGCCAAAGGTCACCCTATCTAAAAACACTTTTGTCCCTACTCTTTAAGTGTTTCCGTACTTTTTAATCTCACTTTGCCAGCATAGATACAAACAATGATGGGTGTCATCAATGATTCACTATTCAAATCCCAAGCATTACTAGACGAGGCTGCATTGACTGCTTGTCTCGCTTACGTAGACTTAAACCCCATTAGAGCCAAAATCGCAGCAACGCCTGAAACCTCAGACTACACCAGCATCAAAAAGCGAATTGACCATGCAAAATTAGGTAAACAGCCAAAAAGCCTACTACGCTTCGCTGGCAGCCCACGAAAACACATGCCAAAAGGACTGCCTTTCGAGCTCAAATTCTATATTGAGTTGGTTGAACTCACAGGCCAATGTATTCGCGCCGACAAGCGAGGCTATATCTTTGAGTCTCAGCCTATTCTAACTCGATTAAATATAGAGCCTGAGAACTGGATAAAACTCACTACGAAATTTTCTCGGGTATTCCATGGTGCTGTTGGTCGAGAGCGAACAATAACCGCTTACTGTGAAACACTGCAAAAACGACGACGGACAAACCTAACAAACTGCGAGCGCTTGCTGGCTTAGCAAAATTCACATTCTCAATTCTAGAATATCTTACTGCCGTATTTGCAGCGCTTAGTCGTGCGCGATAACTCAGTTTTAGTGTAGAGATACGCTTGAGCGCTAAAAATAACCTATCGATAAACGTTTTTGACCAAAATTATTGGAGTGTTTACATGCTTTTTTACTTCACTTCCCCAGCTTGAATATCAATAGTAATGGGTGTCGCTTATTTTCGTACTGCCAGAACAGGTACAAATAATAGTGGGTGTCATCAATGATTCTAGGTGTCATCAATGATTCTATCAATGATTCACTTTGTTAGGGCTCTATTTTAAAGGTAGCTAAAACCTGTTTGAAACCACCATTAACTTTTCCAAGGTCTTCTTTAGCCACCTGATTAGTCAAATATGCAACTTTTTCATGCGAAGGAAAAGAGTAAGACTCTGACACATGAGGTACATCAATATTAACAACCGAGATATTAAATTCATATTTCAATCCATGAAACTCAGTTCCATTTATAGATGTCTTAACTTCTTTTATTTCATTATCACTATCTAGCTCCAATATACTGGGGGTTTCTTTAATGAGAGCTTCAACATCCAGCTCAACGAACTCTTTAAGTTCGAATGACTGCTCTGTAGGATATACTTCAATTTTAATGATTGCGTCTCCAGGAGACTCAACAAAAACAAACCTAACATCTTCGCTCACAAAGTCTTCAGTGACCTCCCAATTTGCAGGGTAAGAAAATGAAAGCCCATCTTTTTCGTATTTTAATTGGTTGTTCATATCAGCAGGTTTTTCTGAACATGCTGATATAAAAAATAATAAAACTAGTATATTTAGATACTTCATAGTTGATTGAAACTTCTAGAGCCCTAACACTTTAGCATTTATGCGACACGCAGTTTGTATTGCATAATCGCTTATTGGACTGAGCCGCTACCCGCTCGATGTGACAGAGTTGGTATTGTTTATGCTATGGGAATTTGCTTTTTAGAGACATTAGCCAAATCATTTGGTTTGAACAGCTAATCTATTATTAATTAAGCTTTCCCTGCATCGCTCAGCGCTTGTTATATATTCATTACACCTAAATTTGGCTTAATAAGCAATTATATTTTTTACGCATTCAGAGGCCGCTAGCCTGAGCAATTAGATAGGTTAACTAATTGATTTTAATCAGCTATCGAGCTGCTAACTCGTTCGCTCTACTTTGGCCGTTGTTGCATCTAACTTGAATACGCCAATTAGCCGCAAGGTACCTGCCTTACAATGCTGACAAGGCCAATACGGTATCAGTGTCACGCTTTCTGTCTTTGGCCGCTTTGCTCTGTATGTGCATGACGCCTGCGACCTTATCAGCGCTAACTTTCGCTTGCGACATGCACTGGCTAAAAAACCATAATGCCGAATATGCATAAACCCCTTCGGTAGTAAATGCTGCAAATAACACCGTAAGAATTCTTAATCATAAAATGATGACACGCATAATTGTAGTTTTCTGCAATCATTAAAGCAGGACACTAACTATGAAAAAATCACGTTTTACCGAATCCGAGATCATTGAGGTGTTAATATAGGCTGTTTAACCTAATTTTATACTTGATACCAATCAACATATCTGTGCATCTATCCTGATATGCTATTACTAATTACTCACTGATGTGCAAATCACCCCGCTTCAAGGAAAAGGAATGAAAACCACCTACTCCATTAGTTATTTTTTACAAAAGAAAATGCTATGGCTACAAATTGTTGTGGCTTTGGTACTGGGTATTACCGTGGGTATTTTACTCTCCCCCAAAGGGGTCGGGCTGGTTAGTGCTGAGCTATCACTACAAATAGCACAATGGGTTGCACTACCCGGCAATCTATTTTTAGCTTTGATCCAGATGGTTGTGATCCCTCTGGTACTTTCATCTATCATTCTTGGCATTGCAGGTAACAAGGACACCGCATTTTTGAAGCAAGTTGGACTTAGGATCTTCCCCTATTTCGTCATGACCACCTTTATTGCTGTTATCATTGGTTTGGTCGTTGCTTCCTACGTTGAGCCTGGGAAATACGTGGATAGTCAGCTGCTTGATAACCTCAATAGCCAACATACCACAACTGTTACAGCTACAGTTGAATTAAAAAGCATTCCTGAGCGCATGGTGGCAATTATTCCATCAAATATTACTCAATCTACTCTAGATAAAGATATGTTTGCTATTGTGATGTATGCCATTTTTATTGGTATTGCTATCACCACACTTAGTCAAAAGCAAAAATCCCTGCTTCTAGAGCTCACCACAACAGCACAAACGCTATCTTTACAGATTGTTAATTGGGCTATGCTGCTGGCTCCGTTTGCGGTATTTGGATTACTTTGTGACATTACTATTCGAATTGGTGTTGATGCCCTGCTAGGTGTCTCAGCTTACGTTGCGACTTTGTTGCTAGGGTTATTACTGCTTATGTTTGTCTACCTGTTTTTAGCCAGCAGCGCTGGAAAGATCAGTCCTTGGCGCTTTTTATCGGCAATTAAAAGCGCACAATTATTAGCCTTTTCAACCTCTAGCTCAGCTGCAGTAATGCCCCTCTCAATGCGCACAGCTGAGCAGTCGCTATCCGTAAAAAAACCCATTGTCCAGTTTATTATTCCTCTAGGTGCCACTATCAACATGGACGGCACAGCGCTATATCAAGTGGTTGCAGCACTATTTTTAACTCAAGTTTTTGGCATTACCCTCACCGATAGTCAAATCATGTTACTGATACTCACCACTGTTGGTGCATCCATTGGCTCCCCAAGTACCCCTGGTGTCGGTATTGTAATTTTGGCTTCAGTGTTAACTAGTTTTGGGATCCCCGCTGCAGGTATTGCGCTTATCTTAGGTGTAGATAGGATATTAGATATGTGTCGAACCGTGCTTAATGTTACTGGAGACCTAACTGCATGTGTTGTAATGGAGCGTCTGATAAAACTCGATAAACCAGTTCAATGACAATATGAGAGCTTCGCTGTTGGCCTTGCCAGTAAACTTGATTGTAATTGTAGTAAGTAAATGAGCCAGATACTATTGATGAAGGTTTTATCGAATCTAGCAGCAATATGGCAAACTACGTACCACGTAACTCAATGTTTTGTTCGTCGATGTATTTCTGCGCTGATAGATGATAACCAGCTACCACCCACCAGCGCAGGAGTAAAAATTACGCGGAGTACTTTGATAGGTTCAGTTTAGACAATGCTTTGATGCTAAAACGCTCAACAGCATTGCCCAGTTGCAAACCAAACTTCTCAGCAACGCCTTTTTTAGTCTTATAAGCCACCTTATAAAGTTGGTGACTTTCATTTAGGGACATGAGTAAATCGTCACTGGTTGAGATTTCATCGACTAGTTTAAGCTCTAAGGCTTGTGTACCAAACCAATGTTCTCCAGTCGCTACTTTCTCAATATCAAGCTCGGTGCGATTATCAGAGACAAAGTGTTTGAACAGACCATGCGTTTCTTCAATCTCCTCCTTAAACTTTTCTCTTCCTTTATCCGTATTCTCACCAAACAGGGTGAGTGTACGCTTATACTCACCAGCGGTTACCATTTCAAAATCAACGTTATTCTTTTTTAATAAACGATTAAAGTTGGGGATCTGCGCAATTACGCCGATTGAACCAATAATTGCAAATGGTGCTGCAATAATCTTATCTGCGACACAGGCCATCATATATCCGCCACTTGCAGCAACCTTGTCCACACAGACCGTCAGTGGAATACCCGCTTGCTTGATGCGCGAAAGTTGCGATGCACCAAGTCCATAACCGTGTACGACACCACCGCCACTTTCAACTGAGACAATGACTTGATCCGTGGCCTTGTCAGCGATCATAAGAATGGCATTTATCTCTTCGCGTAGATCTGAGACTTCATGAGCATCCATACTGCCGTTGAATTCGATATAGAATACATTCTTGGTGTCTTCCTTGTTTTTACCTTTGCTTTTTTGCTCCTTAGACTGTGCTTTATTTCGTGCCTTTAACGCCTTTTTATCTAAGGTTTGTTCTAAAAACTGTTCTTTGGACTGCGCCAGACTGTCGCTTAAATCGGTAACTTCAATTTCGCCCTTTTTCGATTTTGGTTTTGAGCTTGCTCCCACCATCAAAATAATGACTACTGCGATACCAAAGATAATGGTTACTGTCTTGGCTAGAAATAACCCATATTCAAAAAAAAATGCCAAGTCGTTCTCCTCATTTAGCTCATAAAGGGGACCATTTTTTCAATATAAAATGGACATAAAAAAGGCCGCTAGCTGCGGCCTTTTATAGTCTCGAAAAATGTCTTAGTTTGCAACAACATCTGGGTTAGATACTTGTAAAACCAAGCCCTTTGACTTCAAGAAGCTTGCAACTTGTGTTTGCATTTCAATTGACGCCGCTGCGTGTCCTGCTGCTGTGCCACCGGCTTTTTCATCAAAGCCTGTCGTTAAGATTGAACTGTGATGGCCCTGAGAGAACTTCACCACATAACTTCCAGGTGTTCCGTCTTGACTCATTTGCGTTTCACTTGCTGGCATTAAGCCCATGAAACCAGCAAGTGGTAAGCTACCTGACAAGAAGCTACGCTCTGTTGTTGGAGGAATAACCAGGTCAGCTGCATTGCCACCAACACCACCCGTAACAACACTCATATATACTGGCGTTTGTAGCACTTTCACGGAAGCTGCATAGTTTAGTGGATCTGCACTATCTAATGCGGTTTGTGCTGCAAAACCGAATTGCGTCACCGTACCATCAATCAGTGCTAATGTCGCGGTGTCTCCAGCCGCTTCTAAATTCGCTCTAAACGTTCCATATGCACAAGAAACATATTTGCTTTGATCCGCAGCAAACGTACCACAGTCAGCAACTGCGCCTTCTTGCAGATAGGCATTAAACGCTTGCGATGCGAGATTACCTGCAGAACTCAACACGGAGCCTTGTACAAACGGACCAAATGATTTTGACTCAATCAAGAAGTTAGCAATGCCCGAACCACCACTTGCAAGTGCTGCTGACTCAACTTTAAAGAAGCCATCAATTGCTGGATTTAATGGCGCATTGGTTTGAGCGAGGAAGCTTGGGCCTACAACTGAACCAAGTGAGTGACCTAGGTAACTAACTTGCTGGGTATTGAAGTTAACTTGGCCACCAGATGCTTGATTAATAAAGTTTAAGCCTAAACGTAACCCCATTAAATCTGCAGCTGATTGCTTTAAGTTATCACGCGCAACTAACAACGATGTTAGATTCATGTAAGAAAGTACACTACCCGTCGACGCATTAAACTCGTCGTTGCCATCACCGTCAATATCAATGCCGCGCTCGCCGTGCATCGGGTGGTCGATTGCTACCGTCGCAAAGCCTGCTTGCGTAAGAGACAAGGTTAAGCCAAGCATATCTTCTTTCTTGCTGGTGATCCCATGTTGGAGAATAACCACTGGCCATCCGCTTTCTGGACGCGCCGCATCGTTAGCAGGAAATGTAATTTGCACAGGCACATTAGCAAGCCATTGCTGCTTAGGAATTGGGTTATATTGGGTAATAAAACGCTGTTTATCCACGCCAATACTTCTAAATTTCGGCACACCTTCAGGCACAGGGAAGCTCTCACAAAGCTTATCATCTCCTTCTGTTACTTGGGGTAATTGGCCACCTTGTGCAACATACCCACCCAGTGTAACTGGGCTGTCGCATAACGCTTGCCAGTAGGTATCTGCTAATGCTTCAATGCCACCTGTTTTTGGCTTCGCTAAATACTGAGGAAGTTGAATAACACCACGCATTAATTTAATTTGTTGGAAAGCAGGCAATAAAGCCGCTGGCACTTTACCTTCCAGTGCGTCAGCAACCGTCATCGGTGCCTGACCAGGAACTGCGATTACTGGTGGAGCGTTCTTTGCGAGTGATTGTGCAAGTAAAGCTTTAGTCGCAGCTAAACCAGCACCAGCTGATTGTGTAGTCATAGCTGCAGTGTAAATAATTTCGGTACCATCTACCCCAGCTTTGGTAACCGCTTCCTCATAACTTTGTATTACTGCTTGCAAGGATTTTTGCGCATCGGTCACCAGTGGTGCGTTTTGACGCAATAAGCTATACGTCGATGATGGGTCAACACTTTGTCCGCTGGAGTCCTTCAAAGTGCGGGTTAAAACAGTAATATAAGTCGTACTTGGTTTAAGCGGCTTGACAGGAACCACTACAATGCCATTTCCAGCTCCATTCGTCATCGCTACGAAATCGCCTTGGGGACCAAACTCCAATTCAGCAACAAATTTACATGCTATCCCTGACGGTAGCTGCGCACACTGTTCGTCAGTTTGTAATGGTCCACCCATTTCAACTTCAAAAATTCGTACGGCGCCGGGAGTCATGACGCTTTGCGCATCTAATGTCAACCCATTCGGTGTCGTCATGTCGATAACATAGGGCATTTGTGTTGACCAACCATCTAAGGCACCAACCACAATACTTGGGTTTGCATAGCTTGCACGTGTCACCAGAGGATTACCTTCACCATCCTTCATTCCTAACATTTCGTCAGGTAAGTTTAGAGTTCCGTCTTGAGTGCCGGATAAAAGGATATCGTTTGGAACTGAGATCACACCGCCTGATGGATCAAATTTAACAGAAATCGTTGGAGAAACGGGTGTAGTATCATTTTTTACATCTTCTAACGTTTCACCGCCTCCACAGCCAGCAAGAGCTGCTGATACTGCGAGTGAGAGTAGCATTTTTTTCATTTTATAGGCTCCGACATAATCTTATTATTATTGTGATAATTCTCGTTAAATCTATGTAATTGCATTTTTAATAAGACATTAGACCAGTTAAACTTAACTCAAACTTTGTTATTTCGCCAGCCATATTTACAATAAATTCGCTAACTTGCTACTGCATTGTGATAAAATGACCCAAACATCTTAATTGGAGTCCAGAATGCAGACTTATCAAGCTCCTGAAAACGCACTTGCGAATAAAACGATATTAGTAACAGGTGCTGGCGACGGCATCGGCCGTGTTGCGGCGATTAATTACGCCAAATATGGTGCAACGGTTATTTTATTGGGCAAAACCACCAGTAAACTAGAAGCCGTTTATGATGAAATTGTTAACGCCGGTTACCCACAGCCTGCAATTGTACCTTTAGATTTACGTGGTGCAACCAAACAACACTTCCGAGACTTGGCTGCCACTATCGAGCAGCAATTTGGTAAGCTTGACGGCTTGCTAAATAATGCGTCTATTTTAGGCTCTTTAGGTCCAATGGAACACTTTTGCGTTTCAACCTTCGAAAACATAATGAAGGTAAACGTAACAGCCCAAGCGGTGATCACTAAATCATTATTCCCAGTAATGAGAAAAGCACCTAACGCTTCTATCGTCTTTACTTCATCGGGTGTAGGACGTAAAGGTCGTGAGTTTTGGGGAGCGTATGCAATTTCTAAATTCGCAACCGAAGGTATGATGCAAACTTGGGCCGAAGAAGTGGGTAAAACCAATATTCGCATCAACTGCATTAATCCAGGTGCGACAAGAACAAGTATGCGTGCATCAGCATTCCCAGGTGAAGATAAAGATAAACTAAAAACACCTGAAGAATTAATGCCAACATACCTGTACTTGATGTCTGATGACTCAATCGGGGTTAATGGCCAATCTTTAGATGCCCAAACCTACTAACTAGTATTTTAAAGGCTGCAAATCCACAATTGCAGCCTTCTATATTACCTAAGTTTATCTCTCGGCAAGGTTTCAAACGCCAGCACTTGCTCTAATTTTTCATCCCACTTCGCTTTACTCGCGATAAATAGATGTGCAGTTGGCGTAAGACTCGGCGCATCATCTAAGCTACCAGCTGGTACCACTAAACCAACAGGCTGCTGGTTTGGTAATGCAGAGCCACAACGAGCACAAAAGGCTTTAACGTGCTTAGTATTCGGTAAAGTAAAGCGGGTTATTAACTTTTCGCCCGCAAGCCAAGTTAGCACTGCATTTTGAAAAAATAGATTCGCAGCATGTGCGGAACCAGTGTCTTTTTGACAATACTCACAATGACATAGATAAAAGCCCTGCGCGTTGCCCTCTACAAGATATTTAACCTGACCACACAGACAACTACCAGCAAACGTCTCTTTCATTTGAATTTCCTTATCAAATACAAAAACACCAGCTAGGCTGGTGTGGTGTTTTAGAAAAGCTTAAATTACTTTCTTCTCGGGGTTTTGACCCTTTGATTATGCTTTTTCACTGCTTTGCGGATCTTATTAATTTTCGCGCGCTTGTCTTTACGCTTTTCTGGCATGACCGACAACTTAGTTTGCTGCTCGGCTCTCATACTCACCGATTTGCGTAAGTAGTTAACATCTTCTAATTTTAATTCTTCCCATCCACCTTGTGGCAAACGCTTGTTAAGCTCTAATTTACCATAACGGATACGGATCAAGCGCGACACTTCAACACCTTGTGACTGCCAAAGACGCCTGACTTCACGATTACGCCCTTCCGTCAGTGTTACGTTGAACCACTTATTCAGACCTTCACCACCAAGTGGCTTAATCTTAAGGAATTTTGCGGGACCGTCTTCTAGCTCAACGCCTTTGGTTAATGTACGCAACGTTTGGTTTGTTACTTCACCAAATACCCGAGCAGAATATTCACGTTCGACTTCGTATTTTGGATGCATCAAGCGATTAGCTAGCTCACCATCATTGGTAAAAAGCAATAGGCCTGATGTATTGATATCTAATCGCCCAATTGCTATCCAACGGTCACCATCTAACTTAGGTAGCCTATCGAATACAGTGCGACGACCTTGAGGGTCGCGACGAGTACATAGCTCACCTTCAGGCTTATGGTACATAAGTACGCGACAGATGCGCTCTTCTTGCTGTTCTATTTTAACAATATGTCCATCTACACGGATCACCGAAGTCTCTTCCACTCGGTCTCCTAGCTTGGCAACTTTTCCATCTACACTTACGCGGTTAGACTCAATATACTTTTCCATTTCGCGTCTTGAGCCAACGCCAGCTCTTGCCAATACTTTTTGTAGTTTTTCACTCATTCAGATGGTTCTCTCACAGAAGGATCGTTTAATAACTGTTCTATTTTCTCATTATGTTGATCAGGTAACCGAGGTAATTCCCCAAGACCAGATAATGAGAAGTAATCTAAAAATTGTTTTGTCGTTGCATACAATGCTGGTTTGCCCGGTACCTCTTTATAACCCACCACTTTTATCCACTCGCGATCTATCAAGCTTTTGATAATATTAGAACTCACGGTGACCCCGCGCACTTGCTCTATTTCGCCTCGAGTGATTGGTTGTCGGTAAGCAATCAATGCCAAAGTCTCAAGTGTAGCACGTGAGTATTTTGGTGCTTTTTCCTGCCACAGTTTACTTAGCCAAGGGCTCAAGCTCGGGCAAGCTTGAAACCGGTATCCGGTACCAACTTCAACCAGCCTTACGCCGCGAGTTTGATAATGATTTACCAGTGTTTCCAGTGCCTGATCAATACGCGGTGATGACACACTGATATCTTCCAGCACGGTTTCTTTTAAGCGCTTTTTAGATAACGGCTTATCAGAAACGAAAATTGCTGCTTCAACCAATTCAACCAGTTGTTCATCGCTAACGCGTCTTTTCATATTTTATGCTTGAAGATAAAAATGCGGAGTATAGCAGAGGCTGCAGCCATCCCCTAGCCTTTTAAATGCAGGTAAATCGACGCTGCCGTTGCTGACTGAATATAGTCAACCAATTGCTCCTTAATGAGTTCGAGCATGGCAATAAAAGTAACCACCACACCACTGCGCCCTTCGTCCAAGGTAAAAAATCGCGCAAATTCTACCGGCTTATTCTGTTCTCGTAGCAATTGCAATATAAAGCTCATACGCTCTCGGGTTGAAAGTACTTCAGCGGATATATGATGGTGCTCAAAGGTCTTGGCTCGGGCCATCACTTCCGACAGCGCCAAAAGTAATTCCCTCAGTTCAATGTCTGGGAATTCTGGCTCAGAGTCGGTACTACTGTCTACCAATGCATGAGCGACAAAGATATCACGCTCAACACGAGGGATCTCATCTAAGTTTTCAGCGGCTTGCTTAAATTGCTCGTATTCCTGCAAGCGTCTCACCAGCTCAGCTCTGGGATCTTCCTCTTCCTCTAACTCTTCGTGTTTTGGTAGTAGCATTCTTGATTTTATTTGTGCCAGCAAAGCTGCCATCACCAAGTATTCACCCGCAAGTTCGAGCTGCATGTCCTTCATCATTTCAACGTACTGAACATACTGCTGAGTAATACTAAAAATCGGTAATTCTAGAATATCTAATTTATGTCTTTTAATAAGATAAAGCAGTAAGTCCAACGGGCCTTCAAAGGTCTCTAAGATAACTTCTAGGGCTTCGGGGGGAATATAAAGATCTTCCGGCTTTTCAATTACCGCTTCACCGTGTAAAAAAGCTAGCGGTAATTTCTGTTGGAGTGCTTCTGTCATCTCAACATGCGTTATTCAAAAGGCGACGTATCACCACAGCCACGACGCAAAATTTCAATGGTATCTTCAGACATATCAATAACGGTGGTTGCTTGCTCGATTAAATAGCCACCATGAATGATCAAGTCTACGTGCTTCTCAAGACGCATGCGGATATCATCGGGGTCAGACTCAGTAAACTGCTCTCCTGGCAAAATCAAAGAGCATGACATCAAAGGTTCACCTAGTGCTTCCAACAATGCGCAGGTAATTGGGTTATCAGTAACACGGATCCCGATGGTTTTTTTCTTCTCATTGAGCAAACGGCGAGGAACTTCTTTCGTCCCTTTAAAGATAAACGTGTACGGGCCGGGCGTATTATTTTTAATCATCCTAAACATTTGATTATCGACACGAGCATAGGTCGAAAGCTCCGACAGATCGCGGCATAAAAGAGTGAAGTTATGGTGTTTTTCGATGCCGCGGATCCGCTCTATCCGCTCCTTAGCTTGCTTATTACCGAGGTTGCAACCAATGGCATAGCCGGAGTCGGTTGGAAACACCACCACCCCACCTTGCTCAATAATATCAGCCGCTTGGCGAATTAAACGCGTTTGCGGATTATCTGGGTGAATATGAAAAAATTGACTCATAAGCTTATTCCTCTTTGCCTCCCCAATGACGCCAAACTCCTTGACAATCTTTAGGTAAATACAAGTTACGACCAAGGTCGACCCAAGGCATTGGGAAGTGGAAATCTGACCCTTGGCTTGCTAACAATTCAAACTCTTGACTTAGTCGCCCCAAAAATTGGCGCTCAGTAGGCGCTTGCTGCGGCTGTGCAACTTCCATTGCAGCTCCCCCAACCGCTTTAAATTCAGCAATTAACTTTCTTAGCCACTTATTCGACATCTTATACCGAGCAGGATGCGCCAACACACTTACTCCACCCGCGGCATGAATAGCAGCAACCGCTGTGTGTATATCGCACCATTGACTTGGCACATACCCAGTCTTGCCACGTGCTAAAAATTTATTGAAAACGCTTTGTACATTTTTAGCCACACCTCGCTCAACCAGCACTTGAGCAAAATGCGCTCTGGTGATCTGCGCAGTTTGGGCAAGTGCAAGGGCATCTTCGTAGACATGCTCATAGCCCTTTTTGGCTAATCGCTCGCCGATCTCTTTTGCTCTGGCTTCTCGCTTTTGCTGCTGTTCGTGCAGCAACCTTGTTAATGCTTCATGCTCGGGATCAAAATTTAATCCAACGATATGGATCTCAAAGCTTTCCCACTTTGTGGAAATTTCAACGCCATTAATAAGTTCTAACGTGAGATTATTTTGGCTAATGTAGTCACGGGCAGGCTGGATCGCATCTATCGTGTCATGATCGGTAATTGCAAGAATATCAACGCCTTTTTCCGTTGCTCGCTCAAGCAATTCATCAACAGCTAAGCGGCCATCGGAAAAAGTAGTATGGCTGTGGAGGTCATATTTAATCAAAATGTATTAACTATCTCTATGAATTATCAACGTTTTGATTATATCACAAGTTAACTGATACGACCTTAGGTTATTTTCTGATATTTGCCCTTGACACTTGTAGCAAGAATAGGGTTTACTGTAGCTAATTTAGATTAAACAACGAAATATTCACAAATGAACAAACAAATTCAAAAAAACATTTGGTGGTGGCACTCGAACTAAGCGGGTGTGTTTCGTTATATCTACGATTTATCAACCCGCGCAATGTCGCGGGTTTTTTTATACTTTTTAGAGGCTTTTATGAACAACAATATCACAGTAAACACAATTTGGTGGTGGTGGACGCCCTAGCGGGACGGTATTGTTGTGTCTGAACAATAACCCCCGCAGAGCTCAGCTTTCGGGGGTTTTTTATTTTCTAAACAGAATATCTAGAAATTAAGAGGAATGAGGTTTGATTTTTAGTCATATAACGACCACACCAGGTGAGGTCACCAGTATAAGACAAAGGCGCGATTATATTGCCAGCCCACTGTCTTTATACGCAGGTTTAAACAAAACAAACTCGTTACTGCTCGAATCAGCAGAAATAGAGTCTAAAGACAATGTGAAAAGTATCGTGCTTGTGGATAGTGCGATTCGATTCGAATGTAATGGCGCCCAAGTCATTGCCAAAGCCTTGTCTAACAATGGTGCTCAGTTGCTACCGTACCTTGCGCAAAAGGTCACAAATTGTGACGTGATCCTCAATGATAATACTTTGACGCTCACGTACAACGCATTGGAAAGTAACATTGATGAGCATACAAAACTAAAAGCGGATAACGCCTTTAGTGCGCTCAGAACCTGTATCAATGAAATTAAACGTAACTCAGATACGCCGTTTTCCGTCTTTTTAGGTGGAGTATTCGCCTATGATATGGTGGCAAACTTTGAGCAACTTCCTGAAGTACCAGATGGAGACAACGACTGTCCTGACTATGTTTTCTATCTGGCTGAAACCTTAGTTGTGATCGATCATCAAGCACGAGCTACTGAGCTCATTGGTAATGTTTTCAATGGCCCTGAGGTTCACGCCAATTGTTTTGAAGTAGGCAAACAACTAGAAGAGCTAAACAGTCAATGTGACCAAATCACTGAATTTCAGTTTGAGCCACAAAGTGGCGGCGCAGACGTCAAAGTCAATGTGAGTGACGACGAATATTGTCAACACGTTGAAAAGTTGAAAACCAACATTATCAACGGTGACATTTTCCAAGTCGTTCCCTCTCGCACTTTTTCACTTCCTTGCCACAACTCACTCGCCGCCTATAAACAGCTTAAACTACAAAACCCCAGTCCTTACATGTTTTATATGAAGGATGAGCGCTTTGTGTTATTTGGCGCATCTCCAGAGTCGGCACTCAAATATTGTGAACAGAGTAACCAAGTTGAGGTCTATCCCATCGCGGGGACGAGACCACGAGGTAAGTTTGCTGATGGCAGTATCAATCCAGATTTAGATAGCCGCATTGAACTTGAGCTGCGCAACGATCAAAAAGAGCGTGCTGAGCACCTTATGTTGGTTGACCTTGCCCGTAACGATGTCGCACGGATCAGTATTGCAGGTACTCGACACGCAAAAGAATTATTGAAAGTGGACCGCTACTCACAAGTCATGCATTTAGTATCGCGCGTCGTAGGCCAATTAAAGCCGGATTTAGATGCCCTCCACGCTTATCAGGCTTGTATGAATATGGGCACTCTCGTCGGCGCACCAAAAGTTAAAGCCGCAGAACTTGTTCGCCATACAGAAAAGCAGCGTCGTGGTAGTTACGGCGGCGCGGTGGGTTATTTAATGGGTAATGGCGCGATGGACAGCTGCATCGTCATTCGCTCCGCGTTTGTAAAAGATAACGTTGCTTACGTGCAAGCGGGTGCAGGTGTCGTGTTTGATTCAAATCCACAAAGTGAAGCAAATGAAACCAAAGCTAAAGCCATGGCAGTGATTAAAGCAGTACAGTCCACGTATGAAGGAGCAAACCATGACTAAGGTATACTTTTTAGATAATTTTGATTCTTTCAGTTATAACCTTGTGGATGAGCTTAGCCTGCTAGGACTCGACTTGGTCGTTTATCGTAACAATATCTCTGCCGAAACCATTTTCAATAAAATGTGTGCAGAGGTTGATCCTGTGATCTTAGTTTTATCACCCGGACCTGGCGCGCCATCGGAAGCAGGCTGTTTGCTCGCGTTAATTGAGCTATGTAAAGGTAAATTCCCCATGCTTGGAATTTGCCTCGGTCAACAAGCCCTAACCCAAAGTTATGGTGGTGAAGTTGGCAAAGCGGGTGAGACGGTACATGGCAAATCTTCTATCATTGAAGCGGATGAGCATCCGGTATTTGCCGGACTTGGGACGCAATTCCCTGTTGCGCGTTATCACTCTCTAATGGCAACAAGCGTACCACCAGCACTGCAAGTGATCGCGAGATATCAGGCCATTCCGATGGCTATCTATCACAGTGAACACAAAGTGATTGGCTATCAATTTCACCCAGAATCAATATTGACCCCCAATGGCGCTCAGCTATTACAACAAAGTATCGCGTACCTTAGCGCTTAGGAGATCACGATGGAAAAGTTACAACCTCTATTACAGCAACAAGATTTATCGTTCGACGCCGCCAAATCCTTGTTTAGCGATATTATGGCTGGACAACTGAGTGACATCGAACTTACCGCAGCGCTGCTTGCGCTAAAGTTTAAAGGTGAAACAGCGGCGGAAATAGCCGGAGCAGCTCAGGCTATGCGTGATCATGCCACCGCATTTGACAAGCAAGATCTACTCGCAGCAGACAGCTGTGGTACGGGTGGCGATGGCACAAATACCATCAACGTGAGTACCACCGCCGCCATTGTTGCCGCAGCATGTGGCATTAATATGGTCAAACACGGTAATCGCAGCGTAAGCAGTAAATCAGGTTCCGCGGATTTACTAAAAGCACTTGGGATCAACATTGATATGACTCCCGCACTTGCAGAAAAGTGCTTAGCAGAGACCGGCTTTACCTTTTTGTTTGCACCGCATTACCACGCAGGTGTAAAACATGCTATGCCAGTTCGCACACAACTAAAAACGCGCACGATATTTAATATTCTGGGGCCATTGGCAAACCCAGCCAAGCCAGAAGTACAATTACTCGGCGTTTACGACCCTGCCCTTGTTTTACCCATGGCAGAAACGCTAAACCGCTTAGGTACGAAACGAGCGATGGTAGTTCACGGTAGTGGCACAGATGAAATTGCTCTACACGGCGAAACGCTAGTCGCAGAAGTAAAGCATGGTGAAGTGACGCAATACACCGTTACCCCAAACGATTTTGGACTAGAAAACTATTCACTTGAATCTATTGCTGGTGATACGCCAGAATATAACGCGAAAGCGAGCCTTGCGATTTTAAATGGTGAAGGCGAAGCTGCACACAATGCAGCTATCATTGCAAACGTTGCAGCTTTGCTAGTATTAACCGATAAGGCGTCAAATTTTAAAACCGCAAGCCAACAAGTACGCGAAGTGCTTGCAAGCAAGAAAGCCATGACAACCTTGGCTAACATTGTAGAGGTGAGTAATGGCTAATGTATTAGAAAAAATTGTTGCCGATAAAGTCGAAGAATTAAAAGCGCGTAAGGCGCAGCGTCCGTTAAGTGACTTTATCGACGAAGTAACCCCCACCACGCTTAACTTCACCGCTGCGTTGGCGCAAGCTGGGACACAATTTATTTTAGAGTGCAAAAAGGCGTCACCTTCAAAAGGCCTTATTCGCTCACATTTTGATTTGACTGAAATTACCAGTGTTTATCGTAAGTACGCGACATGTATTAGCGTGCTAACCGACGAAAAATACTTTCAAGGCAGTTATGAATACCTTGCCACGGTGAGAAAGCTGGTTGTTCAGCCTCTGATCTGTAAAGACTTCTTTATTGATGAATACCAAGTTTACCTCGCCCGCTTACACGGTGGCGATGCCATTCTTTTGATGTTGTCTGTATTAAATGACGAAGAATATGTGGCACTAGCGAACGTGGCCAAATCTCTTAATATGTCGATTTTAACGGAAGTAAGCAACGAAGAAGAAGTGACACGAGCGCTTGCGTTAGATGCTGAGCTTATCGGTATTAACAATCGTGATCTCAGAGATTTATCAACGGATTTAGCAACTACAGAGAAACTAAGAAAGTTAATCCCCGAAGACAAAGTAGTGATTTCAGAGTCTGGTATTTACACACACCGTGATGTGAAACGCTTGTCACCAATTTGTGATGGCTTTTTGGTTGGTAGCTCATTGATGGCAGAGCAAGATTTAGAACTTGCTTGCAGACGCTTGATTTTGGGCGAAAACAAAGTGTGTGGTCTTACTCGAAGCCAAGATGCGCAAGCCGCTTATGAAGCGGGCGCGGTGTACGGTGGCCTTATCTTTTATCCAAAGTCTCCTCGCTATGTCGACATTGATTGTGCGAAGGCCGTCGCTGATAGTGCGCCGCTCAAGTACGTTGGTGTGTTCGTTAACGCACCGCTTGAGCAAGTTACAGAGTATGCGCAAATTTTAAAGCTTAGTGCAGTGCAATTACATGGCAACGAAGATGAGCTGTACATCGATACGCTACGTAAACAACTACCTGTTACGTGTCAAATTTGGAAAGCACAGGGTGTGGACACAGCACTGCCAAGCCCCTTCGCTGGCGTAGACAAGCAATTGTACGATACCAAAACCGACACCGCATTTGGTGGCACGGGGCAAGTGTTTGATTGGCAGCTATTAAATCGTAGTTCAAGCAATTATATGTTGGCTGGCGGCCTAAACCCCGACAACATTCACGGTGCCGTCAATATAGGTGCCGATGGTTTTGACCTAAATTCAGGCGTTGAGCAATCGCCTGGTAAAAAATGCGCTCAAAAAATCGCTAACGCGTTTACACAAATTCGAAAATATTGAGGTGGACATGAGTAATTCAGCTTATTTTGGTGACTTCGGAGGCATGTTTGTGCCCGAGTTACTCGTACCTGCATTAAAGCAGTTAGAACAGGAATTTTATAAGTCACAAAAAGACCCAGAATTTCAACAGGAGTTTTATCAACTTTTGAATGAATTTGCAGGTCGCCCGACCCCGCTGACTAAGACACGCAACTTAGTTAAAAACCCTAAGGTCAAACTATACTTAAAGCGTGAAGATTTACTTCACGGTGGTGCACATAAGACCAACCAAGTGTTAGGTCAAGCGCTCTTAACTAAACGTATGGGTAAAAAAGAAGTCATTGCTGAAACCGGTGCTGGACAACATGGTGTTGCAACCGCCCTAGCCTGCTCCTTACTCGGCTTGAAGTGCCGGGTATACATGGGAGCTAAAGATGTTGAGCGTCAGCAACCAAACGTATTTAGAATGCGTTTGATGGGTGCCGAAGTTATCCCAGTTACTGCGGGCTCGGGCACATTAAAAGACGCGGTAAATGAAGCATTAAGAGACTGGTCTGCAAACTACAAAACGGCACATTATTTACTCGGAACGGCTGCAGGTCCTCACCCCTTCCCGACGATTGTCCGTGAGTTCCAAAAAATGATTGGCGAAGAGGCGAAACAGCAAGTACTAAAAGCGGAAGGTCGTTTGCCTGATGCGGTTATCGCTTGTGTGGGCGGCGGCTCAAATGCTATTGGTATGTTCGCAGACTTTATTGACGAAAAAGACGTGAAATTAATTGGTGTGGAACCGGCAGGTAAAGGCTTGGATACTGATGAGCACGGCGCGGCACTATGTAAAGGTACTAAGGGTATTTTACACGGCGCCTATACCTACATCATGCAGAACCAAGATGGCCAAATTGAAGAATCTTATTCTGTGTCAGCGGGCCTCGACTACCCAGCAGTTGGTCCTCAACACGCATTTTTACATGAAACAGGCAGAGCACAATACGTCGGTATTAGTGATACAGAAGCCTTAGCTGCTTTCCAAGCGCTAGCTAAACACGAAGGTATTATTCCAGCCTTAGAATCGAGCCATGCTCTGGCATACGCACTAAAATATGCAGAAGCGCAAACCGAAGAAACGGTGATTGTTGTTAACTTAAGTGGTCGCGGAGACAAAGACTTAGCTCACGTCCACCAGGTACTATCTGAGCGAGGTGAACTATGAGACGTTATGACGCGATGTTCGCGCACTTAAATGAAAAAAACCAAGGTGCATTTGTTCCTTTCGTGACGATTGGCGATCCCGATAAAACACTCAGTATTGAGATCATCAAAAGCCTGATTGACGGTGGTGCTGATGCATTGGAGCTAGGTATTCCATTTTCCGATCCCATCGCCGATGGCCCTGTTATCCAAGCAGCCAATATCCGTGCTCTAGAGCAAAATGTTAATACGCAAGACTGTCTTGAGATCATCGCTGAAATTCGTCGTTACAATAGTGATATTCCAATTGGTTTGTTGCTTTACTCAAACTTGATTTTTGCTCGTGGTATTGAGCGGTTTTATCAAGATGCCAAAACTGCGGGTGTGGATTCTATCTTAGTTGCTGATGTGCCACTGCACGAAGCCAAACCGTTTAGGCTCACTGCAATGGCAAATGACATCGCGCCTATTTTCATTGCCACACCGAATGCCTGCGATGATACGTTACGAGAATGCGCCACCCGTGGCCGTGGCTATACTTATTTACTTTCACGTGCAGGCGTGACTGGTACAGAAACGACAGCACAAATGCCGGCAACAGAGATGATCACCAAACTTATCGAATATCATGCTGCGCCGCCACTGTTAGGATTTGGTATTTCTGAGCCGGAGCATGTAAAGCATGCAATTAAATCAGGTGCAGCAGGTGCAATTAGTGGCTCTGCGGTGGTGAAAATCATCGAAAAACACTTGGATGACCCTAGCACCATGTGCTTTGAGCTAAAAACCTTTGTTGAGCGAATGAAAGCTGCAACACAAAAGTAAACGCTAGCAAAAAAGGGAGTATAGTGTCGATATACTCCCTTTGGTTACATGAGATCCTTTAAAGCACCAGTTAAACCAACTACAACCCTCTCACTCTTTTAGCTTGAGCAGCCTTGGAATACGTCATTAGGACGCTCATTAAGTCTCGAGTTAGATACTCAGATAAGCCATTTTTCTTTGCGGTTTCAAGAGCCCGCTCCAATACAAGGTGCTCACGCTGAAGGTCCTCAACTGGCAGGTGAAAAATGGCCTTCAAGTCACCGACTTCTGACACTTTACTAAATCGCTCTGCAATCAGGCGAATTAATTGCTCATCGATTTGATTAATGCCACTGCGAAGCTCTGCAAGTGCACTGGAATAATCACCATCATAACTATGCTTCATAGGGAGCTTAGTTCCACTTTCATATGAAATTGCCATGTTAATTTCCTTCTGAAGTCATATCGCTTACTTTGCCAACTAACTCTGGCGCGATTTCAGCCATGCAATACTCAGCTACTGCAGCAATGGTCCATGCAGGCGTGCAAGCGCCTGTACTGCCTGGGATCAATGAACCATCAATGACATATAGTCCTTCAACCACATCACCGTTCGCGCTTTTAACTCTTCCATAATTATCACACGCTTTACCAATTACACAGCCCCCTAGCGGGTGTGGTGTCATACCATAGGCAACATCAAAATGTTCGTTTTCGGCTGAAGCGTTACTTGTTAATGTACGTTTAGTGTTAGTGCTGCAGCGCAGCGGTCCCTGGTACCCTTTGAACTGAGCAAGCTTGCGATCGAGTTGTGCTTTGTCACTACCCTCACTATTTACTTCTTTCCAAGCGGTAAGTGCATTAATAGCGGTATTGATCGAATCTCCCATTCCGCCTTCATATTTACCATTCATTTCTATAGTTTGAGGATAAGAGAGCTGATAAGAGCCGTCACTTTGCTTAACAAACTGACCAGGGGCAGTGTCTTGGCAAACTCCCATCATCAAAGTATTTTGAATAGAGACGCTTTCTTCATACCAAACGGGATACACAACCATCTTACTAAATGGAGACCCACTGTTATCATCTAGATATTGCTTTGGATCCTTACCAAAACGGAAATCACATTCAGCAGAGCCAGGACCACCATTGGCAGGGCGTACTGGCTCATTACAAAGCTGTGTCGCAAATAAGTCGCCATTTTGACCCCAGAATTTACCTACATAAGGGCTTAAACTAGGCAAGCCGGTAACGTTTAGATCGGTACAATTCGGTGAATTTGATGATTCGAGTAATAGCCTAGCGGTATGCATGGAACCCGCAGCCATAATTACATTGTCAGCCTCATATATTATTTGCTGACCGGCATTGACGTTAGTCTCATCAATTTTATTTACGATAACTCGATACACCGCCTTCTTATCTTTTGTCGGTGGTATTAAATTAATACTGATCACTTCGCTGAGACATTGAATATCAAGCTGTTCTGTTGCCTTTGCTTCTGCTAGGTAATTTCTATCTAAACTATTTTTTATGCCAAAGAGTGTTCTCTCTTCACCCTCTTCCACTTCTGAATAACTGTTCATGCCATACCACATTTCACCGATTGTCGCAGAAGGTAGCATGTTGCAAGATATCTCATTTCCTACCACTGACCAGTCAAGCGCTAAGGTACTAAACTTTTGCTCAATTGCCGTGATACCGTATTGTTCTGAAAATTTACATGGATCCGTTTTTAATGCTGACTGTAGTTTTTGCGCTTGGGATAAGAATACTCGTGTAGAAAGATAATCAGGTGATGCCGCTACTGATATCTGCGCTCGATTATGGTGTTCGGCAAGTTCAACAATCTCTTTTTTAGTAATAGAGTCACTGATCTCACAGCTTTTAACATTAAGGAACTGTAAAGTAGTATCCGTATTTTTACAATTATCCACCATAGTGGTCGGTTGCATGATCTTTTCGACTGTATTGTAGTGATCTACCAGCTGACAATAGTCTAACAGCCTAGTGTCGTGATGTTCAGGATCTCTAAAAGCCAAGTTAAAAGCATCTGCCGATGGCTTTTGGAAAATGGTGTTATATACCTGTGATGTCCCCCCAAGACCTGCGCCCACCCAAACCGTCATGTTTTCCGCTTCTATAGTCTCGACTAACCCCGGATATTTAGTGATCGGTCGCTTAGCAAATACACCATCATTAAAGTTTAACGGTTTGTCATTTAGACTCGGATCTCCAACAGGCGTTCCAAAAGGCTCCTCCATTGCCATCCAAGCAGAGCGCTCATCAGGCTGACGATAATTACAAAATGGTGGGGTTGGTGTTTGCACCGTCTTAGGTTGATCCTCGCGAGTTAAATTCCCCCACCAGTCTTTACCGCGCTCTAACAGCAGTACCGGTTTATCTTTCGTCGAGGTTTGTTTAAACTGCTCGCATAACCTCAATGCAGCAACACTTCCGCCAAAACCTGAACCGACAATGATGGTATTAAACTTGGTTTGTTTTTTTGCTAATTCTGAATTATTCATCATATTTTCCTTTTCATATCTAGGCGACATGGCCGCCAACTGAGTTTGAATGACAACAAAACTGCATGGTTTGTTTAATTGCTTGCCCTATAAATGGAATATCCTCTTGTTCACATACCACGGCGATGCGAACATATTGTTGAAGCGCCTCAACAGTCAAATCACTCACCGCCAAGTAATGTCCCGGCAAAACTTTTATAGCGAACTCTTGATACAAACGCTGACAGAATTTCTCGGCTGGACAACCAACATCAAGCCAAATATAAAACCCGCCCGCTGGCATCTGATAACAAGATAAATCACTAAACTGTTTTGAAAATTCGTCAAACTTACGACCGTAAACTTGTCGATTACTGAGGACATGTTGCTCGTCAGACCAAGCAGCTTGTGAACCTTTTAACTGAATAGACGAGAGTGAAACGCCATGATAATTTCGATACGATTGTAAGGACTTAATCAAGTGCGTATCGCCAGCAATAAAACCAGAACGTAACCCGGGTAATCCTGAGCGTTTAGACAGACTATGAATAGCAAGGCAATTTTCAAATTTGGAGTTGCCCATTTTTGCGCACGCTTCCAGTAACCCTGTCGGTGCAAATGGTTCACTATATATTTCGCTATAGCATTCATCTGCAACAAGTATGAATTGATACTCTTTTGCCAATTCAATTAATCGAGTCCACTGCAAAAGTGAAAGCACTTCTCCCGTCGGGTTGCTTGGCGAACAGACAAACATGAGATCTATTTCAGCCCAGCAGGCATAAACGTCTAACTCACTAGTAGTTAACTCGCTTAACTGTGTTTGCGAAATAGTCTGTACTTTTGCGCCAACATTCTCAGCACTCGCAAGATATATCGGATAGCCTGGATCTGGCATAGCCACTGTAATGGGTTGACCATGTTGTAGTTGATGGTTGAACAAAGCAATAGGAAGCATAAAGATCCCTTCTCTACTACCTGCCAATATCGTAATTTGGTCTTTGGCTGAAAAGCATTGGAGATCAAGTTTATATCGTCTACTCAGCCATCTAGCTATCGTCTCTTGTAGCTCGAATTGCAAAGCAGGTTTAGGGTACTGGGTCAGTGCTTCAAAACCATCGGGGATCTGTGATAAAACATCTTGCGCAAGGGGAACATTTGGCTCCCCAATGCTCAAATCAATGACATTCCCCTCTGTTTCAATGCCATTGAGTAGCATCCCAAGCCTTGCTTGCGGATATAAACGTTCGGAAAAATGCATCTGCGGTCTCCCTACATCACAATCGTTTTATGTGCACTAACAAGCTCAGCAATCTCGTGTTTCGCGTCCAAAATCAGAGGTTGTTGACTCAGTACGATGTCACACATTCTCTGTGCTACTCTTTCACACTCATGCTCAGTGAAGCCCAGTCTTGTGATTTCAGCAGTCCCCACCCGCATAAATCCGTCACAAAATATGCCATGCTCTTTGAGTTTGTCTCTGTGTTTTACGCCAGATGCTTTATCCAATAGAGGCAAGACTTGATGACAGTAGGTCGAATGGTTAAAGTTGGGGTTACATTCACCCCTCAATGTAAACCCTCTCTTTTTAAATATATCTGCGAAGGTGCGTGCATTCGCCACAACTTGAGCCGCATATTGTTGCCATGGCACCTCATCCAAAGTGAGTCCTAAGGCCGCAATCCTTGCTAGGTGAGGATTGCAGATCATAGTCGGTCCATTCAAGGGCGTGAAGTTAGAGACAATTTCTATCCGTCTATGTAACGGTTCAGAATTGGTGACAATCATTCCCCCTTGTGGACCTGGGAAAGTCTTATGTGTTGAGCCAAATAAAATATCAGCTCCTTCTTTAAGCGGATCTTGATATTGGCCACCTGCTATCAATCCTAAGCTGTGTGAGCCATCGTAAGCCACAATGCCACCATAGCTATGGACTATCTCACTAAGCTCTCGTACTGGCATCGGCACCATAAAAATGGATGCGCCCAACACAACGAGTTTAGGCTGTTCTTTTAGAAGTAATTCAATACATGCTGATTTATCAAGTTGCCACTGCGCATCATCAAATACCAAAGGTAATGAATGTCTGTGAAACACTTCATATTGGAAAGGGTATCCACCACCGGGAAAAAACGGTGGTACACGTGCCACCTTATCCCCAGGCTCCGTAAGTGCAAATATCACAGCCATGAGACTATTACTTCCTGAAGTTGGAGAAATATTTGCGTATTGTGCAGAAAAAACAGATTTGGTTTTTTCTATTGCGAGTTGCGTTATCTCTTGTGAGATATCCGTCCCAGCATAAAAAGGAGCCGCGTAACGTGATGCTAAATCATTTGACAATAATTTTGCGACCGGTTCAGACAAACGATTTTCACTTACAATCAAGTTGATAGCTTGGCGGCGGCATTGCTGATGAGCCTCAGCTAGTTCAATAATGGTATTCATCCTCATTCCCATTTTAGCCTATAGAATGAGTTACATGATAGTTACCATGTGCACCAAAAGTTAATTACAGGTAATTACAAGGTATTACACAAAGAGGCTTTTGTTGATAAAAATACAATTATTTAGTTTTGATACATTCGTCCCGAAGGTAAAAATTGACGATTACACAAAATGATGAGAACAAGAGGTGGTTGTATATTTTTGCAGAAACTACACTGTTGCAGCGGTTCAACTCGCTGCAACAAGCTGGGATCGATTTACAATAATTTGTCTTTAAGTGCTTTAGCAGGCTTAAACAATACCTTGTTTTGTCCCTCAATGGTGATGGTCTCACCTGTTTGAGGATTACGCCCTTGCTTTGGAGGATGATAACTTAACACGAATGTCCCAAGTCCATTGATTTGCATCTGATCACCTTCTGACAAGCGCTTTTTAGTGGCCTGCAAAATGACATTTAACACCGCCTGTGAATCTTTCTTCGTTAATCCACTAATTTCCGCCATTTTTGTAACTAAATCGCTCTTATTCATGCAAATACCTCTGAACCATTGAATGAGCGCTGCAGGCTATGGGTTTCATCAAAGAAAGTCAATGTTGATGTTCTCTCCGTATCTTGGTAAAACCCTTACAACCAACTTTGTTAGGATAAAAAATGTCATTTTTAATTGAGTACTTACCGCTCATCTTATTTTTTGCGGTTTATAAGTTTGTCGATATTTTTTGGGCAACGGGAGTGCTAATCATCGCCTCTCTTATACAGGTCGCACACCAATACATCACTAAGCGCGAAGTCGCAAAACGTCATTGGATTTTTCTCGCCATTGCATTGATCCTTGGTGGGATGACGATTTTCTTCCATGATGAGCAGTTTATAAAATGGAAAGCCACTATTATTTATGCCATTTTAGGTGCGGCACTACTCATATCTAGGTACCTGTTTAATAAAAACTTAGTAAAAGGTGCACTCGAAGGCGTGTTAAAGTCAGTTGCTGAGAAGGAAAAAAGCGAGATTGATATTGATTTACCAGCCAAAGACTGTGACCAATTAAATCTATTTTGGGCGGTATTACTTTTCTTCATCGCTGGCCTAAACCTTTACATTGCGTACCACTTCTCTCTTGATTTTTGGGTGAACTTTAAAGTCTTTGGTCTAATTGGGATCACCTTCGTTGCACTGCTCTTTACCATGTTTAAAATTCAAAAATATTTACCTGAAGAGTAACCATTCAAGGTTCATCTGCAGCTGCTATAGTTAACGAGTGAGAGCTAACTATAGCGGCTAGTAGCCGTCAAATATTTTGGGGAACCAACCTTGAACGCAAGCCAATACCGGTGGTGTGAACTCGTATTTGTATTCTTTATCCTGCCCATTATCGCTTATCAATTCCGTGATCACCTCAACAATTGGCTTTTTCCAGCACTGATCATTTTAATGACAGTCTGTACCCATTTATTACTAACCGATCCCCATTTCAAACGCTTCAGGTTAACCAGCTTGGGAGAGTTTTCGTCAGTCAAAAAACGGTTATTTACTACCTTTTTCGCGGGCGCGATGTTTTCAGCTATGCTCTATGGCTTGGTTAGTCAAGGAAATTGGTTTTCCCTGCCGCTCAATTCGCCCAGCGACTGGTTATTATTATTAATTGCTTACCCTATTCTTTCCGTATTACCACAAGAGTTAATTTTTAGGAGCTACTTCTTTCATCGCTATAAAAGGATTTTACCGAATAAAAATAACCGAGTTTTGCTAAGTGCATTGGTGTTTGCACTCGCTCACTGCGTGTATGACAACTGGATAGCCGTAGCGTTATCTTTTGTTGGAGGACTACTATTTTCTTATACCTACGCGCACAGCCGCTCACTTGCGGTATGTGTGTTAGAGCATAGCCTATGGGGACTTTGGATGTTTACAATAGGAATTGGGCAGTACTTAGACTCCGGCGTAAAATTTTAGTGGCTTAGTAAAGAATAACATCGGCGTACAATACGCCGATGCCTTCATTTTCAGGATGAGCACCCCTTAGCTAGAAGCCAAAGATACTAAATGCAAAATATTTGGTTGCAACCGTGTTGATGAAAATAGCTAACAAGATCACTGGGATGAACGTAGATAGAGAGAAGTTGATATATTTCTCGGTAAAGCTACCTATATATCCCTCTGAGCCTTGCGCAAGCTCCTCATTCAAACCAGATTTTTTCCAGCGATAAGTAACGAATAGGCACAGCAACAGGCCGTTCAGCGGTAAAATCGTATCGTAAAACACGTCGTAGATTAGGTCAAAGAAGCTCTTCTGTGCATCGCCATAGTTTATGAAGCTTGTAAGCCAGTCCACCATTCCAAAAGACATAGTAGATAGCACAGTTAGAATACCTGTAGTTAGTGCCAAAATGATCAATGCTTTCTTACGTGAAATACGCTTTTCTTCCATCAAAGTCGCGGTAGGCACTTCGACAATAGAAACGAGCGACGTTATCGCAGCAAAGAAAACTAGTAAAAAGAATATTCCTGCAACGATTGAAGCACCAACATAGCCAATATCATCTTGTAACGCCAATAACAATTTAGGTAAGTAGTCAAAAATCATAGATACTGAAGAGTCAGATAACTTACTTGGATCTGTATTTGGGTTAAAACTAAAAATAGCTGGCAGTACCATCAGACCTGCGATGAATGCTACTAATGAGTCCGTGATTGCGACCATTTTAGAGCTGCCAACAATATCGTCTTTTTTAGAAATATAGGAAGCATAAGTAATCAATATACCCATACCCAAAGATAGCGAAAAGAAAGCCTGTGACAATGCGCCATTCAACACACTCGCACTCATCTTTTCGAAATCAGGAACGATATAATAACGAACACCTGCCATCGCGTTATCAAGGGTAAGTACATATACGACAAGACCAATCAACATGACGAATAACGCAGGCATGAGCAACTTAGCCGCTTTTTCAATGCCTTCTTTCACCCCCCCAACCAATATAAGATTAACGATGACACCCACTATCAACATATAGATAAATACATTGGTATCGTTGATAAAAGTACCAAAGTACTTCGGGGAGGCGAGTACATCTAAGTTACCTAAAGCTGTTTGCGCTAAAAAGCCAAAAATCCAAACGGTAATAACCATATAGAAGACAGCAATCATAAACGGCGTGAGTACCGCCAAGAACCCTGCTATCGACCACTTTTTGTCATGATTAGATAACAGTTTATATGCGCCAAACGGGTCTTTTTGGGCTTTCCTACCCATCGCCATCTCGGCCATCATGACAGGTAGGCAGATAAACACTACAAATAGTGCATAGATTAGTAAAAATGCCCCACCACCATTTTTTGCGGCAGAAACAGGAAAGCCGACGAGGTTACCGATACCAACAGCAGAGCCTGCTGCGGCAAGGATAAAACCTAATCGGGAGCTAAAATGCTCACGGTTTGCACTCATTGCAATCAACCTTATTATTATTTTCTACAAATATCGAAGGACTCTACCAGTCAAGTTGAGTGTTTTTCAAGTTTAAATGACTAATCACTGAAAAACACTGCGTACATTTACTTTTGCATTAAGGCCGTTTTATCATAGTATTGTTAAACGGCCCTGAAAAGCTGACAAAATACGTAAAGATAAATAATAATAACCTAGAAACTAATCCGGAACTAATACTTATGCTTTATATGATCTATTCAACCGACGCTGAAAATTCACTACAAAAACGCTTAGCTGCGCGCCCAGCGCACTTAGCCCGTTTGGAAGAGTTGAAACAACAGGGTCGGTTGTTTGCAGCAGGACCATTACCGGCGATTGACTCGGAAAATCCTGGTGAAGCGGGTTTTACCGGTTCTTTGGTTATTGCTGAATTTGAGAGCTTAGAAAGCGCTCAGCAATGGGCTAGCATAGATCCATACATCGACGCAGGCGTCTATACTGCAAGTATTGTCAAACCATACAAACGAGTTCTGCCATAAAAGTTTGCTAAACGTTAAGTTCAGCAAAGGTTAATTACAAAAGCACTAAATTTGTTTGAGATTTATGAAGTTTAGACACTTAGTATCTATGAAACTGTGGAGCTTAAAATGCGATTGCAACTCACTCTCTTAGCGTTAATTTTGGCGTTCGCTTCGAGTGTAGCAGACGCCAATAGCCGCAATGATAAGAATATAAAAACAATTACAAAAAAAGAAGCTGTTTCTCTAGCACTTGATAAGTACGCGGGGAAAACGCTTAAGATTTCTGAAGAAAATCAGTTTTTTGTGGTAAGAATTCTCCAACCAGATGGTCGAATTGTTGACTTAAAAGTGAACAAAAAGACAGGTGAAGTAAATAAGGACTAAGAATGCGTATTTTAGTTATCGAAGACGATATTCAGCTAGCAGAAAACCTGCGAAATGCATTAGAGAAAGAAAAATATAGCGTTGATTTGTGTCATGATGGTGAGTCTGGATTATTTCACCTAGAAGAATACCCGTTAGATATGGCGGTTGTCGATCTTGGCTTGCCAAAGCTTGATGGTATCGAAATCATTCGTCGCGCTCGTGCAAACGGTATAAAGATCCCTATTTTGATTTTAACCGCTCGTGACCGCTGGCAAGACAAGGTAGAAGGTCTTGATGCAGGAGCTGATGATTACCTTACTAAGCCGTTTCATGTTGAAGAGTTGATTGCGCGCTGTAATGCACTTATTAGACGTAGTGCGGGACAAGCAAACCCTGAGATTTGTATTGGTCCTATTAAAATCCATACTCGTTCGCAACAAGTTTGGGTTAACGACACAGAGCTATCACTAACAGCCTACGAATATAAAGTTTTAGAATACTTAATGGTTAATCCTCAAAAAGTCATTTCTAAATCTGAGCTCACCGAGCATATTTATGATCAGGACTTTGACTTAGACTCTAATGTCATTGAAGTGTTTGTTTTAAGGCTTCGTAAGAAGCTTGACCCTGATGGCACTCTGAACCCTGTTGAAACCCTTAGAGGACGTGGATATAGGTTCAAAAATCAGTGGTAAACAGCTCTCAAATTTCGCTTAAAATAAGACAAGGATTTATCCTTGTCTTTGTGCTTATAATTGCGCTTCCTGCGCTCTTTTTCTCTGTGGGCAGGGCTTACTATTCTTCGTTGGTCGATGCGACCGAAAAAACATTAGAAGCTCACCTCTACTCACTTATCTCAGAAGTCGAATTTGTTTCAAACGGCCTTGAAATGCCCCGTAGCATTTTAGCCCCTGAATTAAATAGACTTAACTCTGATACTTATGCGCTGGTTTACCAAGACAGTTCTTTAGTTTGGTACTCTGAATCTGCAGTGAACTTGTCAATTTCACCTGATTTTTCAGGAAACCAAGCAGGCGCATCCGAGTTTGAACGAGTTGAATATAATGGCGTACTATTCTGGCAACTCAGTCTTACCGTCATTCTCGGTAATGCGGAGCAATCTCAACAAGCTCGCTTTGTTCTTTTAAAGAAAAATGATGCGCTGATGGAGTTGATGTCTGGGTTTAGAAATACCCTAGTCAATTGGATGCTGGTCATGGGTGTAGTGATAGCCGGCTTGATGGCATTTGGCTTTGTCTGGAATGCCCGACCACTGCAGCGATTGGATAAAGAAATCAAAGAGATAGAAGCAGGTGAACGCGATAAGATCACAGGCCTTTACCCAGTCGAGCTACTGACGATTAAATCCGACTTAAACTTACTTTTGGAATCTCAAAAGCGCCAGAAAGAGAGGTACAGAGCCTCACTTAGCGACCTCGCACATGCGTTGAAAACCCCTCTCGCGGTGATTAAATCAAGTCCGCTTGCAAAAGATGCTGATGCACAGGAACAGTTAGACAGAATTAATGTGATGATCGAACATCAATTGAAACGTGCGGCTACTGGAGCGTCCGATACTTGGAAGAAACAAACATCTGTAAAACCGGTACTAGACTCTATATTAAATGCCATGACTAAGGTATATCACGATAAACACATTCAATTTTCGTCAGAATGTGCAGAGGAAGTTGCATTTTTAGGTGATAAAACAGATTTAATGGAAATTCTTGGCAATATTATAGATAACGCTTGTAAAGCCTGTAATTCCTTGGTCGATATAAATGTAAGTGCACCTAAAAAACGCCTACTTATAATCGAAGTAGAGGATGATGGTCCTGGCATTCCTGAACATCGCCGATCAGAGCTATTAACTCGAGGTACTAGATTAGACACTTATGAGGCTGGTCACGGTGTGGGAATGGCAATCGTTTCTGATTTAGTGAAGTCTTATCATGGCTTAATGCAGATTGGGACTTCCAAGCACGGCGGTGCGAAATTTACGATAGAGTTTAACCATGAAAAAAATAATTAGCATCTTGTTGGTATTAGGACTACCTTTTTCTTCTTTTGCAGAGGAAGACTTCGAGCTAAAGGACTGTAAAAAACATGAATCAAGTCATCCAGAAAAAGCAAAGAAATTCTTGATGTGTCTTGATAGCAATATCAACCTACTTGAACGCCATCGTCAAACTTGGATCACTAAGCTCTTGCTCGACACCAAGAAGTATCAATCTGACACTGGCAATACCCAGATATTGCCAATTATGGAGCGTGCTCTTCGCAATCAGGAAGAATATATGGAGGACAGTTGTCGGTGGCGATATCTACTGGATATGCCAAACGCAACGCGTTCTGCTACTGCTTATAAAAATTGTAAAATTGCATTTCTAAAAGCGCACATCATCGAACTTAAAAGCAGTAAAGTATTGAAAGAAGATTTAAATATCTAACGACATTGTTGATCAGATCAGTACTAGGCTACCTTAGCATCCTGAACTTCGGTTAATTGCAGCCAAAATCCTGTTAGTCAAAAATAGCAACATTCTCGGAAAAGGAGCTGTTTGTAGCTCCTTTTTTCTTTTCTAAGCCTCAGTGTTATTAAGATGTTTTATTAACTGGCTGTTCTGAACCGAGAAGGATTGCCAACCACTTGCCCTCTTCGCTCGTTTCAAGAGCGATTTTCACAACCATGGTAAGCGGCACGGAAAGCAGCATTCCTGCGGTTCCGAGTAACCATCCCCAAAAGATTAATGAGAGAAACACGACTAAAGTGGATAAACCTAATCCACGGCCCATAAACCTCGGCTCAATAATATTACCCATTAAGGTATTAATACAAATATATCCAACAGCGACAATACCACTCACCAACGGTCCATGTGTCACTAAAGCCAGTAAAACAGGTGGTACCGCTGCGATGATTGAACCTATATTTGGGATATAGTTGAGTAAAAACGCAACAACCCCCCAAAGCACGAAGTAATCAACATCTAATGCCCATAAAAAAACTGCCGCTACAACACCAGTAGCTAATGAAACAAGTGTTTTAATCGCCAAATAACTATTAATAGAATCTAAAAACCTATCTATTTGCTGCATTTTCATTTCTGGGTCGTCTAGTGCGAGGTGTACTTTGTGACTCAAAGAAGGTGCCTCAAAAAGCATAAACACGACGATAAGCAAAATTAAAAAGCTGTTAGCCATCACACCGCCAAAGCCAGTCAACATATTGGTGGCTAAATCGATTAGCTTATTTGGGTCTAGCATGCTAATGAGTTGTTGTTTATCCAATAAGATATTATAGTCTGCCGCCGTGCTGACTAACCAAACGAACTTTTCTTGTAAATCTTCTTTATACGTAGGTAGTTGTTTGGAGAAATCATTGACAGACTGCCCGACAAGCCCACCGATACTCGCACCAATTAAGAGCACTAGTGCGATTACAATCAAAATAGCCAAACCTTTTGGTATCTTAAAACGGGCCAAAAACTTGAGCATGGGATTACAGATAATCGCAATGAATGCAGCTAATATAAATGGAACGACAATCTCAGTTGCAAGCTTGATACCTCCTAACACTAAAAATAGCGAGGCCAAAACTACCAGCGTTTTATTAATTCCAGTCAGTGAAGACACAGTTCACTCCTTTTGCTTTTTTACCATTTTAAAACAAACCACCTATAATGAAAACGAGTGATCTAACTCCTTGCTAAAACGTAAGTTTATTTGATTACAATAAAGAGTATACAGAATGAATATATTCATAACAGGTGCAACGGGTTTAATTGGTAAAAAGCTGTGTCAGTTTTTAATACACAAACACAATCTCACGGCTCTAACTCGTTCCCCCTCCAAGTCCGCAACACTATTGCCCAACGGAGTTAACTGTGTCACAAATACCGATGATATTGACTTTAATAAGCTTGATGCGGTCATCAATCTTGCGGGTGAACCAATAGCCGATGGTCGATGGAGTAATAAAAAAAAGCAAGAAATTTACAATAGCCGGATAAAAATCACAGAGCAAATTGTCGCTGCGATAAACACAGCGACATCACCGCCAAAAGTGTTTATTTCAGGTAGTGCCATTGGTTTTTATGGACGTCAGCCAGATGATTTAGCTATCACTGAAGATTTTAAGGATTGTCACGATGAATTTTCGCATAGACTGTGTCGAGATTGGGAAAATACGGCTTTTAGAGCCGAATCTTCCCAAACTCGAGTCTGTATATTAAGAACTGGTATCGTACTTTCAAAGTCAGGAGGGGCTCTGGCAAAGATGTTACCACCCTTCCGACTTGGATTTGGCGGACCTATTGGTTCAGGAGATCAAGTGATGTCTTGGATCCATATCGATGATATGATTCAGTCCATACTCTATATTCTTAAACATGATGAAATCTATGGTGCTATTAACGCAACAGCACCTAACCCAGTCTCAAATAAGCAGCTTTCTCAAGCCTTGGCACGTTCTATCTCGCGCCCTTGTCTATTTACAGTGCCACCATTTGCCCTCAAATTGGCTTATGGTGAAATGTCTGAATTGCTGTTGTATGGACAACGCGTAGTACCAAAAAAGCTACTCGATACCGGTTATCGATTCCGCCACGACGATATTGAAGATGCCTTGAACGCACTTAACTTATAATGTAAGTGCAACCCCCTCTTCTGTCGTGATATAGAGCTTTTCTCGTGTTAAGACTTTATCCAGATAATGCTTGGTTTCATCGTAAGGTAAACCCTTTTCTAGCGCTGCTAGAACGTTATCTGGCGATAGTGAATTAATCACCTTTGCTGCTTTCGTGATTGACCTCGAGTCATCAGCGTTAAACACGCGAGCAACGTTGCCAGCTCCCGTATTATAAGCCGCAATCATGCAATATTTACGACTTAGTGGGTTCTGTATTTTACTCAAATAGCGTTTATCGAGGATATTAAGGTAAGCCGTACCCGCTTCAATATTATTATCCGTCACATATAAATAAGGGGCTGACATTGGTTCATCACGATTATAAAGCATGCGGTTTACATCAACACCGGCACTCGTTGGTACTATTTGCATCAAACCAAACGCAGGAATGTGTGATTTTGCCATAGGGTTAAAGTGGCTTTCGGTATGCATAACCGCAAAAATTAGGCTTGGCTCAATGTCAAAGCGCTTCGCTTGTGAGTTCACTTGGCTCGCATAACGTTCCGCTCGATGTTTAGAAAATTCAGCCTGTTTGGGTAATTTAATAGCGATTTCAGATACTACAGTAGGTTCTTTTTTTTCGGTATTACTTGCAGTTTCTAATAACTTTTTCAGGCGCTTTTGTTTTAGTAATTCAAGCTTCTTTTGTTGTTCTTGCTGTTTAGCCTCTGCTAATTTTGTGTCTTCGCCGTCAATGATGGCCTCATCCGTCTGGCGTTCTATGTAACGTTGCTGTTGCTCAAATTGACTATCTATTTGTTTTTTCGCAGCAATCAATGCTTTTGCACGAGCAGCGTTATCAATTTCGCGTTTCTTTGTTTCACTTTGGTCTATTGCAAGCGTATCAGGGTTAAATACATCAATTACTGCTCGGTCTTTCGCAATAAATTCCTTATAGAGAGCTAGAAGTTGAGCCTGAGATACTGGTTCATCTGCTGCATGCCGAACGCTGACCACCAGTTCGTTGGCTTCAAAGTCGACAACCATTCTGGATGATAAATCATCACTGTAGGTGACAAATGCAGCTTGATCAGAAACCGTTATATCTCCCCACTGTTGGATGACGTTATCACGAAAGGCATCGTACTCATCAAAATGCTCTTCGACATAATCAGCAAACTCACTTAATTGCTGGCGTTTATATTGCTCAAACTCGCTCAGTTCTTCGTCACTAGGCTCTGACGCTTGCCAACGTGACATTTTCGCAGACAGCTCTTCAAAAAGCTGGGCTTGACTTGCCATTGCTCCTGGGAGCGCACTTAACGCCATGACTATAAATGAGTATACTGATTTACGCATAAAGCATTCCTTTTAAAATTAAAGCGTGAAATTCACACTTTAATTAGTTAGCCTTGCTATTTCCTTCTCAAGATCCTTTTCCGCTTTGTAAGCTTTAAACTCTTGATATAAGAACTTTTCATCCTGAGGATTTATACTGCGCTTACTTTCTTTGATCAAATCTTTGAAAAGCTCTTTGGTCTGTTCAGGTGATAGCGTCGTCAACGCACAAAAATAATCTTCGCCAGAAATATCAATAACATCTGCTTTAACAATACGAGAACCATTTAATGTTTGTTTGGTCAATTGTTTGGACACAGAACTAAAAGTTGCACCTACGGTGGTATCCCCATTTACATCGCTACGATTCGAAAACGTCTTGTCGAGGCCTTCAACGCGAGTTTCAATTTGCTGGGCTAGCGCAAGACGTGCATTTGCAACCGCCATTTTTTGATCGATTGAAATGTTGCCCGAGTATTTCACACAATCAGCTGCCGCTATTCCGTCTTCGATTGTTGGATTGAGAACCCATTCTGGAATATTAACTCTTGGGCTCGAAGCCGCATCGTCTTTACTTGAACTACAAGCCGATAGCATCCCTATAACGGCCACTGATATGAGTAGTTGTTTTGCTTTCATGTTGGGTTCCTTAATTGCCCTATTTACGGAATAAAATCTATCAAAAAAGTAATTGATTAACAGTAATAAATTGTAAAAACGATTTTTAACAATTTAGTACTTTCAATTCAATTTTTTACTATTTAGCTTATTAGTATATGATTGAACATAAACAACACTGCCACTATAAGAACAAGTATGCAAGGAATGCGATTCCAACTTTATTCACATAAACCAATGTTAAAGCTCTTAATTTTTACAGGTTGCTTGATTCTAAGCGGCTGCAATCTTACGCCAAAAGCCAACAAGCAGGCCATAGAATATGCAGCACAAGGAGATTTTATTGCGGCTCAACAACGCATTGATTATGCCTATAAAAACTCATCTCGTGACGAGCTATTATATTACCTTGAATCGGGCATGTTAGCTCATTTACAACACCATTATGAATTAAGTAATCAACACCTCTCCCACGCAAAAGAAATCATAGAAGCTGCTTACACTGTAAGCATCAGCGACCAACTTTTTTCTGCTTTTACTGGCGCGAGTTACAAAAAATACACTGGCCGCACTTTTCATAAGCCCATGATCCACACGTTAATGGCACTTAATTATGTGTCGCTGGCAAACGCATCTGCTGTAAATCGTGTTGCTTTATATGACTCTGCACTTATAGAGATGCGACAGCTTGACCTATACCTTGCTCAATTACAGCAACGAACAGGTGGTTACATCGACCAACAAAAAACTGGAAATGAAATTGAACAAGTTTTTAAAGCCATTTTTAAGCAACCATTTATAAGCGGTGAACTCGAGTATAAAGACGATGCATTTGCACAGTATTTAAGCGGGATTTTATATGAGCAACAAGGCGAGTTAGATAGTGCTCGGATCCAATATGAGCGAGCAGCAAGCGCGTACCAAAATGGCTTCAGCAAACAGTATAAATTAGGTCAATATGCCAGCCAACAAGCTCAAAAAGATCTGCATAGAATGGTTGCTGATGAAGAAGAAAACTACTTTACATTAGTGCAAAGTCTCGGTGTATCGCCTCAACGTAAAGAATTTAATCTTTACCTAAGTACGGATGAAAAAGCAAAAGCTATTGTCATCACTCCGATCTACTGGGGTACACGAGAGGAACGTCAAGCGCAATTTGCTTGGTTTAATTTAATGTTTGCTGATACCAGTTTATTTGATCTCATCCAAAACTACGCAACTGGAGACTTTAGTGATGTGATATTAGGCTCGGTCACTAAACGCCTACCTCTCGGTGATAAATTATGGCAAAAAGCCGTTGAGGAAGGAGTCATTGATGCACTCAAGTATGGCAGTAGAATATCGGTTACCTATTTACAACCTCATAAGAACAATATCCAACATGTTGCGCTTTTCGCTAACGGACAAAAACTTACAGAATTACACCCCTTTTATTCGGTAAACTTACTCACACTGTATGACGCGCTAGGTAATGCCAATATGGAAATTTACACCGCTATTTCTCGAGAAGTGTTAAAAGCAGTCACAGCAAGTCAGGCTATAAAGCAAGTTGGCATCCAGCAGAACACGCTTTTGGCAGGGCTTGCTCAATTGACAACTTCTGTCACCAATGCCATTACAGCAGCGGCAGATACTAGACAATGGCAATCACTGCCGCGAGAGATTCGAATTGCGCGGGTGAAATTACCTAAAGATACCAGTCATCTTCAATTACAAACCCAATTGAGAACTGGTAGAGTCATCATGCAAGATATTCCGCTGGGTCGAAGTGCGCCTTTGATCAGCCACATTCGTACTTTCACCAGTGTAGCTGAACCGGAAAAACAACATTATTTATCATCTTTAACTAACATGGACTGAATACATGAAGCCTAAATTTGCAGTTAAATTAGTTGTCCCGATGCTCATCGCGTCTAGCGCAGCGATGACAGGTTGCTCCTCAACAACCAAAGTGAGCCGTGTGGACACCAATGAAGAAATAGCGCTTTCAGATAAATGGAATGCCAAAGACTCTCAGTTAGTTGCTGAAGCAATGATAAGCGATATGCTCGGTTTCCCTTGGGTACGTGAACACCGTGCCAAAGAAGGCACTCGACCCGCTATCATTATTCAATCTGTTCGTAACAAGTCGCATCAGCATATTGCAGTTGACACCTTTTTGAATGACCTCAAGCGCGCCATATTGCGAAGCGGGCAAGCTGACTTCGTCGCAAACCGCTATGTACGGGATGAAATTCGTGAGGAAAGACGAGACCAAGAGCTCAATTCAAGCCTAGAAACTCGTAATGAGATCGGTCAAGAACAAGGTGCTGATTATGCACTATCCGGCACAATTAACTCATTTGTTGATGAACAAGGTGGCAGTCGAGTCACTTTCTATCAAGTAGACCTTCGACTAATAGACATGACGACTAACCGAGAGGTGTGGAATGGACAGAAGAAAATTCAAAAACTTCAAGAGCGCAGCGGGTATGGTTTCTAAGCGCCTAGCGTTATCTTTGTGTATTCTACTTGGCTTATCTGCTTGTCAGTCTACAAAGCAGGCTATTGCAAAGGAAGATAGCTTACCCAATTGGACCATACAGCAGCCGAGTTCCGATTACCTTGTTTATGGCGTTGGTTCAGCGAGTCATATTGTAGATAGGACAGAAGCCAAGCTTGCTGCCCAAGAGGCAGCAAGATTGGCGATTGCCAAACAGTTAAATGTAGAAATAGAAGGAACGACACAAGTTGCTCAAAGCCAGACTAATGGCGATTTTTCGTATCGAGTGGATGAGATTTTATATTCTCGAGTCCCAAGCATACAATTACAGGGGATCAATATTGAGCAGGAGTTTTACTCCTCAGAGCAAAAAACGGCCTATGCCCTTGCCTCATTTAACAAGGTTGAGTCAAGAATGCACGCTGAGCTTGATATTAGACAGCTTGATGAAGAGATCAGTAACGCGACGATTTCGGCACTGACCAATTCAGAAAAATTAAAAGAAGCGATGGCAATTAAACGACTAATTGCCAAAAGGCGTAAAGCAAACGAATATCACAGGCAATTAGGCGGCGGCAGTATTGTCATACCAACTTCTGTGAGTGACAAAAACAAAATGCTGAATGATTTTATTCAGTCATTAACTTTTAGTATTTCATCAAAGCTTTGGGGGCAGGAGTCTATCCGCAACCAGTTAGCCGAAAGCTTGACTAAGCAAGGTCTTACTGTTGTGGGTGAAAAACAAAGTGCAGACTTTCAAATTGACTTTAGCGTAGATTTCGAAGACGTAAAGAAAAACAGCACTTATTATGTTTTTGCCAACTCGAACTTAACACTCATGGAAAACGATAAAGAAAAGGCGCATGTATCTGCACAAATAAAAGCAGCGTCTAGTTTTGAAAACATGGCTAAGTCCAATGCTGAAGCAAAGTCAGCGAAAATGCTAAGCAAAAAGCTGGCAATGTTAATTATTGATAGCAAAATCTAAAGAAAGGCCCTTTTAAAGGGCCTTTCTTCTCTTTCTAAAATGATTTCACCACTTTAACGCTGCCATCTGCGGCTCCTGAAGATACAAAGCCAATTAAATTAGGGTTACTCGCAACGAGTTTAAGTACCTCAGCATCATCCGCAGCTTCTTTTGGCGGTGTCCCTTTTCCAGTAAATACTAATTTTGACCAATAAGCTTTAAGCTGACTCGATGACTTGTTAAGCACCTTTTCATTAAACTCATCTGTTACCGCCGAGCCATCAGCCTGCGTTATCGGAAGTGCTTTAGAGCCATCGGAGAATGACTTTGATTTACCGATAAAAATTTGCTTAATTTCGTTTTCATCAAGTGTAGAAGTATTGGCTGGATTGACAATGACATCCACGGCGAGGCAACTAAACGAGCTGCAAAGTAGAGTAAGTAAAAATAATTTTTTCATGCTTCTCTCCTTAAAATACCATGTCGATGCCAATTGTAATGGCTTTACTATCACCCGCGACCGCTAGACCAACGGAGTTATCCTCCACCTCATCGTACTGAATCTTAAAAGCGGCGGAGGAATGGAAATCCCAACGTACTCCAAACGAAGTGGTTTCATGGCTTTCAGCATCCTCGCCCTCCCCTTCAAAATCTGCGTAGGATACGAATGGCGTGATATTGTCAAAGCGGTAACCCAATGTCAGCATCTTAGTGTCTAGATCGCCATCCAAATCCAACCGATTTAGCTCTGATAAAATAAAGAAATTTCCCCAGTCTGCATTTACTGCCAAACCGTAAAACTTACCATCTCGTTCATCACTCCCCTCCCATAAGACGGGCTCTCCTGAACGATATCTCTGGTTGGTATAACGCATGTGAGTTAAACGCACTTCAAGCCAATCATTACTGGTTTGAATTACACCACCTAAGATGTCTTTCCAGATTTCTCTAGTTGGCTCTTGAAAGAAAAACTCACTCAACAGCTTATTGTCATCATCGTCTTCTTTACCAGCGTATATATTCCCGCTTAATGACCAGTCGCCTACACTGCCGCTGTAGAGCATATTGATGCCATTGTAATTAAAGATTTGCCAGGTGTAATTGTCCGCGGGTGCACGCATCCAGATATAGGCGTAACCCACATCATAAAAGTCGGAATAGTAAAATAGCGGTAAGCGCTTTTTACCTGCTTGAAAAGTCCAATTCTCATTAATCTCATAGGACAAATAAGCCCATTCAAACTTTGCATCAAAATCATCTGCGCCGCGCGCAACAATCTGGCCAGTAACGCTTAAGCCTTCGGTTAGATCAGCACTAAATTGAAGACCCATCAGTGTTTCAGGTTCAAATGAGATATCCTCGTCGTAAACACTGACGATAGGATAATCGGCAAGAAATATTGGATCGTTTATTCCGAATTGTGGAACACCGCTTCCACTCAGCACCTTACCTGCATTGATACTTGCGAATCCGGAAAAGTTAACCTCTGCATGCCCTGAAAAACAGGCAAGGCAAAGGGTACAACCTAAAGCTAGTTTCATCTTCATTATGATTCATCCCAATTGCTTGTTCTACAAGTACTACATTGCAAGTATAGTTAAATTTAAAAAAATGCTAGCAAAAGCAGCAAATTGATAAAAATATTTGCAGAAAAAGGGATGAAATGGGAACAAAAAAGCAGCTTTCGCTGCTTTTTATAAACTAAGATTCGTCATTATTATAATAACGTTCAATTTGGTCCTTCAAGTTAGGCGGCACACCTTTAATCGTGAGCGTATCGCTCGTAGCGTCATAAATAACCCGCTCCCCCAAATGCTTACGCTCAAAGCCAACGCTTACTCCACCGCCAAGCCCGGAGAATTTCACCATACTCGTTACCGTCTTTTTATCGACAGGAAAACTTTCTTCTAGCTCGTAGCCCTGCTCTTTATAAAAATCTTCAAACTTTACGTCTGAAGACTTAGAAAGCGTCTCAGACAGTGTATTGACATCCGCGTCCTCGCCGCTTGAAACACAGTCGTTACAGTAATCAAAAATCTCCTTGCGAATGTCGTCCTTTTCAGACTTTTCATATTGCTGTGTAGACAAATAATCCTCAACCGCGTGTAACATAGTTTGCGATTGCTGTTTAGGGTCTATCCCCTCTTCACAACCAAGAAAATCTAAAAAGAAATCAGCAACTTTTCGACCCGCGCGCCCTTTAATGAAGGAAATATAACGGTTTTCTTCTGCGGCCGTATCCCATGCATCTAAATCGATTCTCGCAGCCAATTGCATACGTGAAATATCTAAGTGTTTTGCTGCGGATAAGTCTAAGTCTGAGGTAATTGTATAATGTTCTTTAATATTAATCAGTGCAATCATAATAAAATTGCTGGCAACATACTGATAATGACAAAACACTAAATACCCAGTTTCATGAAATGCATATTTATTAAGCTCTTCTTTAAGCACATTGGTTGCTTCTTGGGTTAAATTCCAAAAGTTAAGCTCATTATTTCTATAACTCTGCATCGCAGACGCGACCACACTGCTTTTTTCGCCGCTAAAAGCACAGAACCCTTTACCCGGTTTGCCATTGTAGGCATGATGCAATTGTTCAATGAAAACATTAACTTTGTCATTGATTTGCATTTCATCATCACGTAGATGTATTTCGGTATCTTCGTCTTGTTTGTCTACATAGTGAACAACTAGTTTTTTTACCTCAACGCTCATCTTTGTTTTTCACGCCTCTAATGTTAAAATGTAAAAATTATTGCTTTTATAAATTGAACCAACTGATGCCTATCCAATCAAAGTATTCCAATAAACAAGTAGAAGAAATTGTTGACCAATTAGTTAATGTATTAAGCTCGCAAAACGCACCAGTTGATCTCAGCTTAATGTGTTTGGGTAATTCTATCACGCACATTCTAAAAGAACATGTTCCAGAGAGTAAGAGACAATCTGTTGCCGAAAATTTTGCCAAAGCACTTACACAATCAGTAAAGTAACGGAATGAATCTTACACCGCACAGCCCTTTTTCATCAAAAGCAAGTCAATTACTCAGCTGGGGACACTGGTTTACCTTTGCCAACATTGGCTTGGTTTTATTGATTAGCTCAGTTTATTTGTTCGCCGACAAAGCGCCAAGTACCTTTGTCGGTTGGTTTTATATGCTGATCACGTGGATAAGCCATACCAGCTTTATCACTTTTTGTGCGTTTGTATTAACTATCTTTCCGCTTAGTTTAATATTCCCTTACCCGCGACATATTCGCGGGATGGCTGCAATTATTGCCTCGGTTGGTATTGTTGTACTAACAGTAGATGCCTTTGTTTACCTACAACTTGGCTACCATATAAACCCAGCTTCGCTTTCCGATATTTTTGTTTTATTGTGGGAAACCTTAGTCGGATCATCCCTAGTTAATCTCATCATTACCATTGCAATACTTGGACTGGTGCTCACTTTTGAACTACTCGCAGGCAATTATGCTTGGCGTCATTTGGCTGAGCTTAAGTCCTATAAATTTCCTCGTTATGCAACGGGCACCATTGTAACCTGCTTTGCGCTAAGCCACAGCCTGCACATTTGGGCTGATGCGAATGCCTTTTTCGATATCACTAAGCAAGATAATGTATTACCCCTCTCTTATCCTACAACCGCAAAGAGCTTACTCGCCAGACACGATTTACTTGATATCGAGCAGTATGAGGAAGCGCACTCACTAAGCATTGGTGATACGCATTCAAAATACAAAGCCCCTGTAATTTCGGCGGTATGCAAAGAAAAGAAAGATACTGGTGAGCAACCTATCTATATTTATGCGTATACAGATCAGGCACTGTTCCAAAAAACAGCAACAGCACTTCAGAGCAACGGTAAAAATAACGTGTTCCGAATGGATTCTGTTTTACGTGCAGGAAATAGCAGCGATGCGCTATTCAGCCTGATATACGGTCTACCGAGTTATTATAAAGAGTCTGTCATGCTGCAGCAGCAAGTTCCGATATGGTCAATTAATAATGACTTAATGAGTGTTAATGCTAGCGGCGAGTTCTCTTTTGTTCCTTCTCATCAAGCAAGTAAATTAACAATCGTTGAAGTAAGCGACGAAATTGACATTGATAGTTCAAAGCCGTTCGTAGTAATTGATATTAGTGCACAGCAAGCGACGGTATTAACCAGTTCTGCGGTAACGAATATTGAACTGTTTGCTCAGGCTTCTGGTCTTGTGCAGCCCAATGACATCACCTACACCCTGTTAAGCTCTTATCTAGGCTGCGACTCCCTTGCTCAACAAAGTATGCTGGCATCGAACATTAAAACTCGCTCTCATGCAGAAGGCGTTAACTTTACGCAGGGTGTCTTAGTTGCCTTCAAAAAAGACAAAATCACCTTAGTCAATCAAGATGGTAGCTTCAAGCAGATGTCAGCGAAGGAGGGCTTTGTTTTGAACGGTAATTTAGATATTCCATTTTTAATCCAAAGTATTAAGACATTAAAAAAATTCACGGCTCCTGAAGCACAGTAACCTTGAACAAAGCTAGATCTCATCTATGTTTAACTAGATATTGACTGTTACTGCAAGGATGCCAGATGCAATTGTATCTTAAATTACTTACACTGATTTTTATCTGCTCACCTAGTTTCGCAACAACAACGGTGCACTACTACAAATGTACCACCGACAGAGGCATCGTTTTTAGCCAATTCCCCTGCTCGGCTAATGCGGCCCAGCATACGATAACCACATCCGATCCTAAAGCCTCGGCTCCCTCAGAACAGCATTATAAAACGCTAAATAATTTGGAACGTAACCAAATTGCAAAAAGAACAAAGCGTGCACTTAGAGCCAAGCACCATGAAAAAGCCATGCTCAACCGTAAAAGAGATACCGCGGTTAGAGAGCAACAAGATAAGTTAACTAAGCTGATGAACGAAGACAGGCGCAAAAAGGTCGTCAGGCAAGTTAAAAAAGAAATAAAAGCCATTAATAAGGCACATGCTAAAGCGATAAAGAGCCTAGAAAAAGAGATTTCAAAATTAGAAAAGCAGCTAAAAGCATACGAGTAATATCACCACATTGATTGCTTTGGAGGATCACGCTTTATCAATAAGTACGCCAAGTTTGATAATAAGAATTAAGCGAATTGGTAGAACTGGTATTACCAGATGACTTTTTCTACATTACCTTGTAAAGTGAAACCACTCAGCGTGGATAATTTATGAGGGATGTAGATGCAAGCACAGCAATTGGCGGAGCGAATTTTATCAGGTTTCCAAAACCACTATCACGCATTTGTGGAAATTACCAAATTGGCACCTATCGCTTTTGCTTCGCAAAATTGGGGAGAGATAGAAAGAATAAGTAAAGCGAGGATCAGCCAATACGACAGTAAAGTTGATGAGACCGCACAGAAGTTGATACAACTCTATGGCTCGACGCAACTGAATGAATCGCTATGGTATCAAGTAAAACAGGCTTACCTTGAACGCCTCACCTTTCACCCTCAACCAGAGCTTGCTGAAACTTTCTATAATTCAGTTTTTTGTCGTCTTTTTCATCGCCGATATTACAACAGTGACTTCATTTTTGTTGAAACCCAACTTGCTAACGCCACATCGCTCCCTGTAGAAGCTGAATATCGCAGTTATTTCCCAGTCGTCAATGGTCTGAAGCCAACCATCAAAAAAATCATCGAACACATTGACTTTCATTGTGAATTTGAAGATTTAGATAGAGATATTCGACTACTCGTTAAGGCGTTTCTTAAACAAGCACCTAACACGCATCATCAGGCGCACTTAATGCGCTTCGATATCCTCAGCGCACCTTTCTATCGTAATAAAGGTGCCTATATTGTCGGCCGAGTGGTATCTAAATCTGGTGTACAGCCGTTTATCATCTCGGTATTACACGCACAAACAGGGGGCTTACTGATCGATGCGCTACTTACCAACAGCTCACAAATGCGGGTGATTTTTGGTTTTGCGCGTGCTTACTTTTTAGTAGAGACCCATGCCCCATCTGCGTTAGTTAAGTTTTTAAATCAACTCATGCCAAATAAAACAAAGGCTGAGCTTTATAATGCCATCGGCTTTCATAAACAGGGAAAAACCGAATTTTATCGTGAGTTTTTACACCACTTAGCGAATTCTGAAGAACAGTTTGAAGTCGCACCAGGTACACCCGGTATGGTGATGATGGTATTCACTCTGCCAAGTTTTCCCTATGTTTTTAAAGTGATCCGTGACCAATTTCCAGAAAGTAAGCCATTTACAAAAGCAACCGTTTTAGAGCGCTACCAACTCGTAAAACGCCACGATCGTGTAGGTAGAATGGCAGATACGATTGAATATTCCGATGTGGTGATCCCACTTGCACGTATTTCTCCAGCTCTTTATCAGCTATTACTAGACTCTATCTCTCAAAGTATACGTATTGAGGGGGACAATATGGTGATAAAACACTTGTATATTGAGCGCCGTATGACACCGCTCAACCTCTTTGTACAGCAAGCCGATGAAGAAACGTGCGAGCAAGTTATTAGAGATTACGGCTATGCGCTTAAAGAAATGCTCGCTGTAAACATTTTTCCAGGTGACATGCTGTTAAAAAATTTTGGCGTGAGCAAACATCATAGAGTTATTTTCTATGACTATGATGAAGTACAATATCTCACGGAAATGAACTTTAGAGCACTGCCAAAACAAGGGCTTGATAATATGTATGACTCTGCGGATATTTCCAGCGCGCCACAAGACGTCTTTCCTGAACAGTTGTGTACATTTGTTCTGACAAATCCTACACTAAAGGAAATGTTTCTGCGCCATCATGCTGATTTGGCTGAGGTGTTGTTTTGGCAGCAAGCACAACGAGATATTCGTGAGAGAGTCGTAAGACATATTTACCCTTATCCACGTGAAAATCGTTTTCTCCAAGATGCCAAAAAAGAAGAATAATATAAAGGAAAACTGAGTGAACATTAGTAAAATTGACCTTAACCTGCTGGTTTACCTCGATACCTTGCTTCGAGAATGCAACGTAACACGTGCCGCAAATCAATTAAGTATTACCCAGCCAGCAATGAGTAATGGTCTTAAGCGCCTCAGAAACCTCTTTAATGACCCTATTTTAGTACGTACCAGCGAAGGCATGGTGCCGACAGAGCGCGCACTTGAGCTGCAGCCTGTGATCCGTGGCATACTTATGACTTTAGAGGAAACCTTAGCCCCTAACAGAGAGTTTGAGGCAGCGAGTAGTAATCGAGTATTTCGAATTATGGCCAGTGACTATGCCGCGAGTACACTTGCACCGAAACTCCTGAATAAACTCCATGAAGAAGCCCCAGATACGACCCTTGATATTCTCACGCCGAGTGATGTTACATTCCATGATGTGGAAAATGGCAAGGTAGACATGGCAATTAACCGCTTCGAAAACTTACCGCAATCGTTCCACCACAAACGAATTTGGAAGGATAGTTTTTGCTGCCTCGTAAAATCCGACAACCCAGTTATTACCAACTTTACGCTTGATGCCTATTTAAAGTCTCGCCATATTTGGGTAAGCAAAACAGGATTTGGTGTTGGGGTCGGAATGGATCCCGCAGATGTACAGAAGCTTGGCTGGGTTGACGAGGCGCTTGCACACTTTGGAAAACACCGAAACATCGCGACTTTTACGCGTAATTATCACGTTGCAATTCACTTAGCAAAAGAGCAGAACTTAATTGCAACATTGCCATCGAAAGCCGCGAATATCTATCGTGATGATCCGACTTTAGCCGTGCTAGAGCCACCTTTCCCAATTCCACCGTTTGAGTTAGATATGATTTGGAGCCCGTTATTACACCGTGATGCAAGTCATATTTGGTTGAGACAAAAAATTGCAGAGGTAGCTGAAGAGCTTACATAACGACATAACAGGCCTCGGATTCGGACAAATAATGAGCCGCTTTAGCTCAGTGCGCTTTTTGAAATTGGTATCGCCAGCTAATTGAACTATCCTTTTATTTATAAGCATAAAGGGTGCAATAGAGCATGGCGAAATTCTCTTATAGAGCAACAGTTGATAGTAAAGAGAAACTTATCCACGCAGCCGCATACGGGGAATGCGTGGAAGCCAATATCATCGAGATGTATAAAAACTTAGGACTTGCACTTAAGTCGAATCAGCTAAAGGGTCTGGTTATCGACGTATCTCAATTACATATCACTTACGACTACCCAAGCGTACTAAGCGTTTTACAAAAGCTCAATCAATTTGTTGATGGGATCACCCTAGCCCGAGTTATTTCTCCCTCAGACACCAAAAGTGGATTAATTGAAGCATTTGCTGACAAGCACGGCTTAGCGATTAAGAACTTCGAGAACTACAACGATGCGGTGGCTTGGGTACTTACCATGAATGCAAAAAATAGTTGAGCAAGCATTCAGAGTCAGGTCATGAAAGCAGTGATATTATCTGATGTTGGCCTATAACAAATGGCCTACCATAAGTAATACCAATTGAATTAATTCTCTAATCAATTTGAAGGGTGAAATAGCATATTAGCTTCGTTAAAAATTTCTCATTTAGAACAACTAAATAGCAAAATTTTTGCCTTGCTACTAAAGCTATTTCCCCGCTTCAAGATAGATCATTTACTTAATACAACTGGTATAATTTGTGAACAACCTTTATTTCATAATAGGAAACTATGGAACAATATATCTCAACGTTCATTTTTTTCTTTGCGGTCATCGACCCCATTGGCACCATTCCGGTATTTATCGCAACCACTACTGGCTTTGATATTGCTACAAAACGAAAAATAGCGGTTAAGGCAACACTGGTTGCTGCCATTGTGTTACTGTTTTTTATTATTGCTGGCGAAATTATTTTAAATGCCATTGGTATTCCTTTACCTGCATTTGCGATTGCTGGCGGCATCGTACTTTTCATCTTTGCCATGACAATGATTTTTGGCGAGGGTAAGCCAAGTGAAGAGATTAAGTTAGACAGTAAAGCATCAGACACCGCTATTTTCCCTTTAGCAATGCCTTCGATCGCAAGCCCAGGGGCAATGTTGGCTGCCGTTTTGCTTACTAAAAACAGCGAAAACAATGTATTTGAACAACTCCAAACATCGCTTATTATGCTCAGCGTATTGGCTATCGTGTTGCTATTTTTACTGGTTGCGACAAAAATTCACCAATGGATTGGTGATAGTGGCGCAAGTATCGTCAGCCGAGTAATGGGACTTATTTTAGCTTCCGTTGCGGTATCTAGCGTATTGGCGGGTATTAAAGAATATTTTATGTTGTAATAGAGAGTAACGAGAGAGCTAGCCCTCTCTTCAACGCCAGCTATCTTTCAAAGTCACTGTTTCAAAATAAATTTCTTCACCGCTTTATTGTGCTCAGACAATGTTTTCGAAAAGTGGTGCCCACCATCTCCTGACGCAACAAAATAAAAATAATCGGTTGTTGCGGGATTAAGTGCCGCATGGATAGCAGCACGAGACGGCATTGCAATGGGGGTCGGTGGTAAGCCATCAATCCGATAGGTATTATATGGCGTCTTTTTACGGATATCTTCACGTTTAATGTCACCATCAAAGTGCTCACCAATACCATAAATAATGGTTGGATCTGTCTGTAAACGCATGCCCTTACGTAAGCGATTGATAAAAACGGAGGCTACTTTATCTCTTTCTGCGACTACGCCCGTTTCTTTCTCAATAATCGAAGCCAAGATCAAGGCTTCATAAGGCGTGTTTAAAGGAAGATCTGGCATCCTGTTTTGCCACTCCTGCTCAAGCACACTCTGCATTTTGGTATGGGCGCGTTTAAGTAAGCGCAGCGCTGAGTCATTTCCATGGTAATGGTAGGTGTCGGGGTACAACCACCCTTCAGCTGAACTTTGCGCTATATTCAGTTGTGCTGCCAGCTTATCAATGTCTTGCGTTAAGTAAGGGGCACTAAGGAGCTTGTTTTTGACTTCCCAAATGGGCATCCCTTCAATGATTGTAAAGCTAAAGTTGTGTTGCTCTCCACGACTAATTTTGCTGATGGCATCCAGCACAGTTAGCCCTTTAAGATCGTAAAAGCCCGCTTGTAACGCGAATAACTTAGGCTCTAACTTACTATAAAGTTGATAAGGAAAGCAGTTAGATAATGCCCCGCTACGCTGCCATAGCTGACAGAGCTGATTAAATGTTTGCCCAGCCTTTATCTCAACTAATGACTCAGAGATATTAAGTGGTTCAAATTTAACCTTATTTATTTGCTGAGATAACCACCAGGACGCTGCTGCTATCAAAAATGCGACTATGATAAACAGTTTTTTCATTTATATTACTTCCCTAAAAATCGCCTTTTCAATTCATGTAAGTAGGCGATATCGAAATGTTTATTCTCAATTCTTACTACAGGTACCAACTGCATTAAACTATTACAAATAAATACGCCATCAGCTGCTTTTAACTCGTCAAAAGCAATTTTTTTGACCCTAATATCATGCCTACTTTCAAGTGCGGTTAAGAATACGCCTTTAATGCCTGAGCCACTAAGATCTGGTGTATACAGCTTGTTTTCTTTAATCATGATGATATTTGCCGCTGACGCTTCAATCACCATATCATTGATATCCATCACAATAACATCGTCGCAAACCAATGTCTGTGCATCTTGTTTAATAAGTACTTGTTCTAACCGATTCAGTGTCTTTAATCCAGCTAGTAATGGCTGAATACCCAGTTTAACTCGGCTTAATGCGACCTCAATCCCATTTTGCTGCCATGTTTTATAGTGTGAAGGAAAAGGTAAGACCTGAATACTCACACTTGGCTGAGGCGTCTCAGGAGCTTGGTAACCGCGGCCCCCGCACCCTCGAGTGATAAGGATCTTTAGCACCGCTTCCGCTTTATCTTTAACTTGCTCTTGAGCTAAAGACTCAATTTTATCTAATCGTAACTCGGGAAAGTCCAAGCGCTGCTGACACAATGTCAATCGCGCCTTGTGAAGTGGCCACAAGTCAATATTTCCATCACGGACTAACGCAGTGGTAAAAAAACCGTCTCCATAGGCCAATCCTCTGTCAGTGTTAGAAAAAAGCTGCTGATTATCCACATCGCTTTCCTTTTAAGGGTATTCACAACATAAAAAAGCTCGGCATTGCCGAGCTTTTTTATCATAACCTACTTTGCTATTAGATTACTAAGGCTGATCTACACCTTTTTAAATAGCAATGAACCGTTTGTTCCACCGAAGCCAAAAGAATTACACAAAGTGTACTCTAGCTTGGCATCACGGGCAGTATGAGGCACGTAGTCTAAATCACAACCTTCATCTGGGTTATCTAAGTTAATGGTCGGCGTTACTTTTTGGTCTTGCAGTGCAAGAATCGAAATAATTGATTCAACTGAGCCCGCAGCACCAAGTAAGTGGCCCATCATTGATTTAGACGAGCTCACCATTACATCTTTTGCCGCAGAACCAAATACCGACTTTACAGCATGCGTCTCTGCAACGTCACCCGCCGGAGTGGAAGTACCGTGTGCATTGATATAGCCAACCTGCTCTGCATTGATCCCTGCGTCATTCAATGCATTAACCATGGCTTGTGCAGCGCCAGCACCATCTTCTGGTGGCGACGTCATATGATATGCATCGCCACTCATACCAAAGCCAACCAGTTCAGCGTAAATCTTCGCACCACGAGCTTTCGCATGCTCATACTCTTCCAGTACGATCACACCGGCTCCATCAGCTAGCACAAAACCATCACGGTCTTTATCCCAAGGGCGAGAAGCCGCTTGCGGATCATCGTTACGCGTAGAAAGCGCACGAGCTGCACTAAAACCGCCCATACCAATTGGGGTTGACGCTTTTTCAGCACCGCCAGCTACCATCGCATCCGCATCGCCATATGCAATCATACGGGCCGCATGGCCGATATTATGAAGGCCAGTTGTACATGCAGTAACAATCGAAATATTTGGACCTCTTAAGCCATGCATGATAGACAAGTGGCCAGAAATCATATTGATAATGGTAGAAGGTACGTAAAACGGAGAAAGCTTGCGTGGGCCACTATTTAATAGTTTAACGTGGTTTTCTTCAATTAGCGTCAAACCACCTATACCAGAGCCAATGGCTACACCAACTCTTGCGGCATTCTCTTCGTTAACTTCAAGACCTGAGTCTTTTATAGCCTGTACACCTGCAGCGATACCATACTGGATGAAAACATCCATTTTTTTAGCATCTTTAGGGGAAATATACTCAGTGACATCAAAGTCGTTAACTAAACCAGCAAACTTAGTTCCGAAACCTTCTGTGTCAAAATGCGTGATATTGCGAATGCCACTACGGCCTTCTAATAAGCCCTGCCAGGTAGATGCAACATCATTACCCAGCGGCGTCAACATACCTAAGCCAGTTACTACGACTCGACGTTTAGCCACGGTGTCCTCCAAAAAGGGATTATTATAATAATTGGGGGGTCTAGAAAGAGTTAGGGCAGCGAGTGCTGCCCTAATAGAAAAGCTAGTTACTCAGCGTGAGCAGTAACGTAGTCGATAGCTGCCTGAACAGTAGTGATTTTCTCAGCTTCTTCATCAGGGATCTCTGTATCGAACTCTTCTTCTAGCGCCATTACAAGCTCAACAGTGTCTAGAGAATCAGCACCTAAATCATCAACGAAAGACGCTTCTGATTTAACTTCTTCTTCTTTAACACCTAGTTGTTCAACAATAATTTTCTTTACGCGTTCTTGGATGTCGCTCATTCTTCTTTCCTTTATTTAAACGCTACTGCGTTAATTTTCAGATTGCGGCGCAGTTTACGACGCATCATTCTGGGATTCAAGGATTGACCCGTACTTTTTTTTCTGGTCAAACCTGTTACAAAGCTTTGAATCTTTTTATCGCCTATTTTCGCGACGATTTCAAGTACGTTGTCGACAAGATCACAAAAATTTCAATTGATTTGTGATCTTAGCGGGTTAAACCATGTACATCGCACCATTTACGTGCAAAGTTTCGCCAGAAACATAAGCTGCCGCATCTGACGCTAAATAAACCACAGCTGCAGCGATTTCTTCTGGTTGGCCTAAACGACCTGCTGGTACATTCGCCAAAGTCGCTGCTTTTTGCTCATCAGTTAGCTCATCCGTCATATCTGTCTGAATGAAGCCCGGTGCTACAGTATTTACCGTAATACCACGAGATGCAACCTCACGCGCCAATGATTTTGTAAAACCAATTACACCCGCTTTTGCAGCAGCATAGTTAGCTTGACCCGCATTACCCATAGTGCCCACTACCGAGCCAATGTTAATGATACGGCCATTTTTCTTCTTCATCATTGGACGAAGTACGGCTTTTGATAAGCGGAAAATAGATGATAAATTAGTATCGATGATGTCATCCCATTCTTGATCTTTCATGCGCATCAGCAAGTTATCGCGAGTGATACCAGCGTTGTTTACCAACACATCGATATCACCTAATTCTGCTTTGATTGCATCTAAAGTTGCTGCGATTGAGTCGACATCTGTCACGTTTAGCGCATAACCTTTACCATTTTCGCCTAGATACTCAGAGATACGCTCTGCACCAGACTCACTCGTTGCAGTGCCTGCAACTTTTGCGCCTTGCGCAACCAAAGCGTTAGCAATTGATTTACCAATGCCACGGCTAGCACCTGTTACTAGTACTACCTTACCTTCTAAAGAAAATAAATTACTCATATAACTCTCATTATTATTCTGCTGCTGCAATGGCAGCTAAATCATTTACTGACACGCACGACACTGAGCGGTCGATACGTTTGACAAGACCCGAAATCACTTTACCAGGGCCGAACTCAAAAGTTGTTGTAACACCTTCTTTCGCAACCGCTTGTACGGTTTCAGTCCATCTCACAGGACTGTAAAGCTGACGAATAAGCGCATCTTTTATTGCTGCTGCATCTTTAGCAACAGTAACATCAACATTGTTGATCACATCAAACTTTGGCTCTGAAAATACAAGTGCTTCAAGGTCTTTGGCTAATTTATCAGCGGCAGGTTTCATTAATGCGCAATGAGATGGAACGCTGACAGCAAGCGGTAATGCACGCTTAGCTCCTGCTTCTTTACACGCTTGAGAAGCTCTATTTACTGCTTCAACGTGACCCGCAATGACTACTTGACCAGGTGAATTATAGTTTACCGGGGAAACAACGTCACCCTGTGCAGATTCGGCACAAACTTTAGCAATTACCTCATCATCTAAACCTATAATTGCTGCCATAGAACCCGTACCAGCGGGAACGGCTTCTTGCATGTATAAACCACGTTTTTCAACTAACTTAACCGCATCTGCAAGTGTTAATACTTCTGCACATACTAATGCAGAGTATTCACCTAAACTATGGCCTGCTAGTGTCAATTCAGCTTCAACACCTTTCTCTTGCCATGCTCTAAAGATAGCAACACTTGCGGTTAATAATGCCGGCTGAGTACGGTGCGTTTGGTTTAATTCTTCTTCAGGACCGTTTAGCACAAGTTCGGCTAGATCGTAGCCTAATGCTTCTGACGCTTCAGCGAAAGTCGCTTTAACGATATCAGAAGATGCTAATAATTCAGATAACATGCCCACGCTTTGTGAGCCCTGTCCTGGGAAAAATAATGCGATTTTTTGTGACATATTGTGCTCTTATTTTCTCTGTTGTCGCCACGTCCTCATGTCACTTAGCAGTGTTAGGGATGCGGACCTGACGGTTGTTTTTCTGTGTCGACCTGAGCAAACACCGCTTGGATCTTTTCAGGGATCTTACGTTGTACTTCTTGCGCAGCTTCTTCAATCGCGGCTAAAAATGCCTTCGTTGTGGCATTTCCGTGACTTTTCACAACAATACCGCGCAATCCTACCAGACTTGCGCCGTTATACTGGTCGGGGTTCACCCTTCTATACAATTTTTTTATAACGGGTCGAAGTAAAAAGGCCAACGCTTTATAAAAAAAGTGCTTTTTTAACGCTTTGCTAAACTTATGCATGATGAGTTTGGCAATCCCTTCACAGGTTTTCAAGGCGACGTTGCCGACAAACCCCTCACACACTATCACATCGGCTTTGCCAGAGAACATATCGCTCCCCTCACAATAGCCTTGATAATTAATAACAGATGAGGATTTCATTAATTTTGCAGCTTGCTTGATACCATCATGGCCTTTGATTTCTTCAGAGCCAATATTTAGCAAACACACTTTAGGTGAAGGAATATTTAATGCTTCTCCCGCAACGATTGAGCCCATAATACCAAACTGATAGAGGGTTTCAGGATCACAATGCACATTCGCACCAAGATCAAGCAAATAAACGGGTTGTTTTTTCTCTGTTGGAACGGCTGAAATTAATGCGGGGCGCTTAATACCAGGCAACATTTTTAACACATAGTGGGCCATAAAAAAGAGCGCACCTGTATTTCCTGAGCTAACACAAGCCTGCGCTTCACCAGATTTCACCAAATCAAGCGCAACACGCATTGAAGACTGTTTTTTATTTCTCAGTGCTGAGGCAGGTTCACAGCTGTTAGTGACGACCTCTTTACAGTGTTTAATTTTGAGTCTTGGATGGTCTAGCATACTCGCTTTAGTTAAAGCGCTTTCGATAACTTGCTGATTACCACACAGAATTAGATTTAGATTTGGGTGCTTAAGCACGGCAGCGATAGCTGCGGGGATAGATGAACGGGGGCCGTAATCGCCCCCCATCATATCTAACGCGATGGTTAGATCGGTTAGCATAAAGTAATCTCTTACTTAGAAATTACTTTAACGCCTTTGTAGTAACCGTCAGCAGTCACGTGGTGACGACGATGAGTCTCGCCAGAAACCTGATCTACAGTTAGAGCTGGTCCACTGATCGCATCGTGTGAACGACGCATACCACGACGTGCGCGTGACTTCTTGCTTTTTTGTACCGCCATTAGCCTTCTCCTAAGAATCTTTCTTAAGTTGTTTCAAAATTTCAAATGGATTTGGTTTGCTATCTTCTGCTTCAATTTCACCAAAGCTCTTTGGCTTATCAGAATAAGAACACAGTGCTTCATCATGCGTCGGGACTATCGGAATCGCGAGTAATAGCTCATCTTCGACGATTTGTCTTAGATTAACTTCACCCTCATCATCCAGTTCCAACACATCATAACGCTCGGGAAGATCATCCGACTCTGCACCTAATCCGACTGGCGAATACGCAAAGTCTTGTTCCAAATCCAACCCTAATTCATCATTACAACGCTGACATACAACAGTTAGATGGGCTCGGACTTTGCCTTGCACAACAACCAAACCTTGTTCGTCGATGTTGAAATGAATATCTACCGCTATTTCACTATTTTGATCACGCACAACTTGCTGCAATCGAGAAAGTTCTTCAAGCATTACAACACCGTCATAGGATGCTCGACGTTGCGCTGCTCTGCATGGATCAATAGTGATGGGAATTTTCACCTTTTGCATAGGGGCTGCATCATATAGATAGTTACTGTGTTAGTCAAAGTAAAAATACACTTTCCCTTTGTTTTTCGCGTTATTGCGCATTATCCTATTGGCAATGTTGTCACAAAGATAAAAATCTCATGAAAACGCCTCTTATTCTAGCCTCAAGTTCACCATTTAGGCAGTCAATTTTGAAAAAATTAATGCTTCCTTTTGCATCTTTTTCACCGGACGTAGACGAGCAAGCACTCGAAGGTGAATCAGCACAGCAACTTGTAGCGAGATTGAGCGAATTAAAAGCCAAAGCAGCAATAGCAAAATATCAAAAAGGTGTGGTAATTGGCTCAGACCAAGTTGCACTATTCAACGGTGAGGTCCTAGGAAAGCCGCATAATAAAGAAAACGCGATTAAACAACTAAGTCTATTTAGCAATAATCGCGTGACTTTTTTGACTGGTTTAACCGTTTTCGACATTGAAAGCGGCAAAACGGTCACTGAAGTGGTGCCGTTCCACGTTTATTTTCGCCGACTTACCCAAACACAGATCAGTAACTATTGTGATGCGGAAACACCTTATAACTGTGCTGGAAGCTTTAAAAGCGAGGGATTAGGGATCTGTCTGTTTGATAAGCTTGAAGGAGAAGACCCCAATACTTTAATTGGTCTTCCCCTTATTCAACTCACTAAAACATTACTCGAGTTTGGTATTGATGTACTCGCTGAGCAATCAGACTAACAAAAGGTCAGATAAGTCTTGATAGTTATCGCAAATATGCGCAGCCGATGTTTGCGATAACTCGTCTCTAGAAGCCACTCCTAAAGTGACGCCGATCGCATCAACGCCCGCATTGCTTGCCAGGTCCATATCAATAATAGAGTCGCCTACCATCACAGTATCTTCTGCATCGACGCCAAGTTCTGTCAATATTTGTAATAACATATCTGGATGTGGTTTAGACTCGGCTTCGCAAGCCGTGCGTGTCGTAACAAAATAATCGGTAAGTCCATTTTGAGCCATTAATCGGTTCAAACCCGTGCGACTTTTTCCTGTAGCGACTGCAATTTTTATCCCTCTGTCACGAAGCTTGCCAAGTAATGGTTCCACGCCCTCAAATATAGGTGATGGCGTATCATCTTCATTTGAGTAAATATATTTATATGCACTGGCCAATGATTCTGCTTTATCCTCATGGTGAGGAAATAACACCCGCATCGCTACAGGCAACGATAAACCAATAATACTTTTCGCTTCACTATCACTTACTGGCGTCATATTGCATGACTTTGCAGCCAAGTGAATGGTATTTACTATTTTGGGCACAGAGTCCATGACGGTGCCATCCCAGTCGAAAATTACACACTTATACCGCATGTTACTTCCTTAATTTAGTTAAACACGCTTCCAAAGCCCCATCCAATGGTGCCTCTACATGGTGTGTAGTTTCTGTTTTTGGATGCATAAATCTGAGTTCTTTGGCATGTAAAAACAGCCTGTTTAATCCTACTCCACGCATTTTGGCATCAAACACCTGATCGCCATATTTATCATCGCATGCAATTGGATGCCCTTTACATTGAGTATGCACTCGGATCTGATGTGTTCTGCCCGTAACCGGTGATGCCTGCACTAAAGTTGCTGACTCAAAACGCTCGACAACTCTAAAACGAGTATGAGAAGGCTTACCTTGCTCATGATCCACTCGTACCACTCGCTCACCAGACTTCAAGGTATTTTTACGCAGCGGCTCTGTGACATTTTTATGTTTAGCATCCCATTGCCCAGAAACCAGCGCAAGGTAATTCTTCTCCATGGTCTTTTCTCTTAGCTGCTCATGAAGTCCTTTAAGTACTGCGCGGCGCTTTGAAATCAACAAACAACCCGATGTATCGCGGTCCAAACGGTGAACTAGCTCCAAACTTTGCTCTTGAGGGCGTAATGCTCTTAATGCTTCAATTAAGCCATAGCTTAAGCCGCTGCCACCATGTACCGCCATACCGGCTGGCTTATTTATAACTATCAGATACTTATCTTCATAAAGAATTGCATCTTCTAGATTTGCGACTTTGTCTAGGTTTTTAGGCACAAACTCGGTTTTCTCCGCAACACGCACAGGTGGGATACGGATTTCATCATTGATTTGTAGCTTATATACAGGCTTCACCCGCTTTTTGTTTACACGCACTTCCCCTTTACGAAGAATTTTATATACGGCGCTTTTTGGCACCCCTTTCAAATGCGTAACTAAAAAGTTATCGATCCTTTGACCTTCTTGGTCTTCCGTCACGGTAACAAAGCTAACTTGTAATGCGGGTTTTTCTGACATTGCCTAATCACTGATTTGAGTAATAATTTAGTTGCTATCTCGACATTATTAGTGGGATAATCAGGCCGCAAATTTTTGCGAGGTGCTTTTTATCGCAAAAACAATATCGTGATGCACATCTTGGATGGCAGATCATACAGATTAGAGCTAATATTTCCAAAGCTTTTATCATGCATCTAAGATAAACACGTGCGAACAGTCAGTGCGAAGCGCGTAATATTTCGTTTAATGACTGGACACGATGAATAAACTAAAAAGCAATAAATTAAAATTTGTCTGATACGTTTACCACAGTTGCAGTAATACCCGTGCATAGCAGGCCGCAACTCGTGAATAACCACAGAGTAATCAAGTCGAAAGATGGTGATAGCCAAGCTTGGCAAACCAAGCTCAAACCTACCCCGTGCATGGCTGCTTTGTGAAACGAATAAACGTGCAAAAAGCGAACGATGGATCAGTGATTTTACCCTGATTTTAAGCGGAAACTGTGAATATGTTCCCTTTCCCCCAGTCGTGAGACTGCATCATTTAATAGGAACATCCAAGGTGTAGCACGCTGTCGCTGGCAAGACGTATCAGGCGCTGTAAATAAATTAAGTAGAGAATTACAATATGAAACGTATGCTGATCAATGCAACGCAGCAAGAAGAAATGCGCGTGGCACTGGTTGACGGCCAGCGTCTATACGATCTAGACATAGAAAGCCCAGGTCACGAACAGAAAAAAGCCAATATCTATAAGGGTAAAATTACCCGTATCGAACCATCCCTAGAAGCCGCATTTGTTGATTATGGCGCTGAGCGTCACGGATTCCTTCCTTTAAAAGAAATCGCTAAAACGTATTTCCCTGATGGCTATACATTCAATGGTCGCCCTAATATAAAAGACGTGATCAAAGAAGGTCAAGAAGTCATCGTTCAGGTTGATAAAGAAGAACGTGGTCAAAAAGGCGCGGCACTCACAACCTTTATTAGTGTTGCTGGTAGCTACTTGGTATTAATGCCTAATAACCCAAGAGCTGGCGGTATTTCACGCCGTATCGAAGGTGATGAGCGCATAGAGCTAAAAGAAGCATTGAGTCGCTTAAACGTACCTAAAGGTATGGGTCTTATCGTACGTACGGCAGGCGTAGGCAAGTCTTTCGAAGAACTGGAGTATGACCTTAAGGCGCTGCTCGTTCACTGGGACGCAATCCAAAACGCGGCAAATAGCGGGAAAGCACCTTTCTTAATTCACCAAGAAAGTAACGTGATCTTCCGTGCAATTCGCGATTATTTACGTCGTGATATCGGTGAAATCCTAATTGATAAGCCTCGGGTTTTTGAAGAAGCGAAGGCACATATTGAGCGTTTCCGTCCAGACTTCATCAATCGTGTGAAGCTTTATCAAAATGACGTGCCATTATTTACCCATTATCAGATTGAGAGCCAGATTGAGTCAGCTTTCCAGCGTGAAGTACGTTTGCCTTCAGGTGGCTCTATCGTGATTGATCCAACAGAAGCACTTACGTCTATCGATATCAACTCGTCAAAAGCGACGAAAGGTGGTGATATCGAAGAGACGGCGCTGAACACTAACCTAGAAGCCGCTGACGAGATTGCACGCCAGTTACGTTTGCGTGATTTAGGTGGCCTAATCGTTATCGACTTTATCGATATGACTCCACCACGCCACCAACGTGAAGTAGAAAACCGCTTGAAAGAAGCTGTTCGTACCGACCGTGCTCGCGTGCAAATAGGTAAAATTTCTCGTTTCGGCCTATTAGAAATGTCGCGTCAACGTTTGCGTCCGTCTTTAGGTGAAGCAAGCCAGCATACGTGTCCACGCTGTGACGGCCAAGGCACTATTCGCTCAAACGAATCCATTGCTTTGTCTATCTTGCGTCTAATCGAAGAAGAAGCGATCAAAGATAATACCGCTCAGGTCAACGCCCAAGTGCCTGTCGCTGTTGGTGCTTATCTATTAAATGAAAAGCGTCGTTCTGTGCAACGCATCGAAAAGCGCCACGAGTGCCATGTTGTTATCATTCCTAACCAACATCTAGAAACACCGCACTATGAAGTGGTTAGATTGCGTAAAGATGAGACAACTGAAGCTGCAAGCTATGAGCAGATCACTACACCAGAGCCTGAAATAGTTGAAATTGCTCGAGCTCAAGCGATTGTGAAAGAGGAACCTGTGCTAAAAGGTGTCGTCATGCCTGAAGCACCGGCACCAGCGCCGGCAGCGACTCCAGCTCAAACGGCAAAATCACAGGCGCATAAACCACAAGCACAACCGGCGCAAAACAGCACCAGCCTGTTTGCCAAGATTGGGCAATGGTTCAAGAGCTTGTTTGCGGGTGATAGCGACGTTCAGGAAGAAAACAAATCTGCTGCGGAGAAGCCAGCACGCGATAACAACCGTGATAATCGCCGCCGCAACAATAACAATCGCCGTCGTAATAATAACCGCCGTCGTAACGATCAACAAAAAGAAACAGCAGTTGAAACGAAAGACGAAAACAATAATAGCGAGCAACGCAGTGATAACCGCAAACGCCGTCGTCCAAATAACAGAAAACGCCAAGATCAGGACAAAACAAACCGTCCAGCTAAGGGATCTGTAAACGATAATGTTGAAGCGGTCGAGGCTAACGACACGCCTGTTAAAGAAGCAAAAGTAAAACCGCGTAGACAAAGACGTAATCTTCGTAAGAAGGTACGTGTGGAAGAAACCAACGTACAGGACGCTAACACTTCAGAGCAAACTAGTGTTGAAGAGGTGAAAGTAGAAGCAAAGCCACTTGAGCAACCAGCGAAAACGGCTTCTGAATCTAAAGCTGAACATAAGCCAAGACAGAGAAAAGCAAAGCCTGTCGCTGATAAATCAGAAAAAGAGTCAGTAACGAATGAAGAAGTAGCTTCACATTCTGATCAGGCTGAAGCACACGCACAAGTTAAGCCGCAAGAAACAACTCACGTTGAGCGCCAAGAGCGAAATGATGTTGCCGAGAGTGTTTCTGCAGAGCTTTCAGAGTCACAAATTGATGACGAAAATAAAGAAGGCCGTACACGCTCTAGACGTTCTCCGCGTCATCTGAGAGCAGCTGGTCAACGTCGCCGTCGTCAGGATGCGCCTGAAAAAGGCCAAGCTGCTGCATTTGTACCCGTAGCAGATCAAGCCGCTGCAGAATACGAAGCTGAGCTCAAAGCGAAATCTTCTGACAGTGAAACTCAAGCGGAAGTGCAGCAAGAAGCAAGTACAGTTGAGACTCAATTGTCACCTGAAACGGTAGCTGAAGATACTGCACCAGCGGCAGAAGCGACAGTTTCTGAGACGCACACTGATGCAGAGCAAGATGTTGAAGCTAAGCCAGCTGAAGTGCATGCTGACGAAAATGCAGCGCAACAAGTGGAGCCTGCAAACGAAGTTGAGGCAACTACTGCTGAAGCACCATTGCAACAAGCTGCACAGCCCGAAACATCCGCAAGTGCTGACGAAGTAGTCGCAGAAGAAGTAGAAGCTACACAGCCTGAAGCAGCAAAAGAGGTTAACGCTGAGCCAATCGCTGACACAGTAGATACTGAGCAAGTTGAAACGGCAGAGGCTAAGGCTGAGACTACAGTTGCAGAAGAAGCCCAGGCTTCTGAAACTGATGCAACGCCAGAAGCTCAGGAGTCAGTAGTCGAAGCACCAGCAGTTGAAGTAGTTGCTGAACCTTCGTCTGAAGAAACGCCAGCCGCTGGCAATATTGAAGCAGCTGCTCAACCGGTAGTAAATGGCAATTCGGCACAAAGCCGTGTACGCTTCAACCAAACAGCTGCAGCGCCAATGACCAAAGCGAAAAGTGTGATTGAAGATGTCGTGTTAGAAACACCATCTGCAATGCCACATGATTCACGCCAGACCGTAACTAATAGCGGGTTAGGTGTTGGTTCTAAGTCACCAACAGGCAGAGCCAGTGCCGACATGGCCTCTCCTGCTCAGGTTGACTAAGCAGTAATTGAAAAGCCAGTCTTTTTAGACTGGCTTTTTTGTGTCCGAATTTTACTGAGCAGACAAATGGTAATACCAGTCCTTCGTAGCACTCCGTGTTATTTATCAGTAGAATGCCGTCAATTCTTTGATCGTTAAAGTCAAAAGTATGCTCACACTTAAGAGATTTAAAAACGCCTCTTTAAAAGGTGACCTATTCGGTGGTGTAACCACTGCAATTATTTCTTTACCACTCGCACTCGCTTTTGGTGTTGCCTCTGGTGCCGGCGCAGAAGCTGGGATGTGGGGCGCAATTTTGGTTGGCTTATTTGCCGCGCTGTTCGGTGGTTCAACCTCCCTCATTTCTGAACCAACCGGCCCTATGACTGTTATCATGACAGCAGTACTCACCGCCATGATGAGCAAGTACCCCGAAAATGGTCTTGCGATGGGCTTTACTGTTGTCATGATGGCAGGTGCATTTCAGGTTTTACTTGGTACGCTTAAGTTAGGTAAATACGTTACCTTGATGCCCTACAGTGTTATCTCCGGATTCATGTCTGGTATCGGTGTTATCCTCATTATTTTACAGCTTGCTCCTTTACTTGGACATCAAGCACCCGCAGGCGGCGTTGTTGGCACCTTATCTCACATACCCGACTTACTGATGGACTTACATTTTTCTGAGTTGTTCCTTGGGGCGATCACACTGGCAATATTATTTAAAATGCCAAGTAAGTGGCGCCAATACGTCCCCGCTCAGTTGGTCGCACTCGTCGCCGTTACACTGCTTTCAATCATTATTTTTGACACAGATAGTATCCGTCGTATCGGTGAAATTCCAAGTAGTTTACCGAGTATTGTGTTTCCAGTATTGTCACCAGAGCTATTCGTTGAAATGCTTATCGACGCACTGGTACTGGGCACTTTGGGTTGTATAGATACGTTGCTAACAGCAGTAATAGCCGACAGTTTAACGCGAACCGAGCATGATTCTGATAAAGAACTCAGAGGCCAAGGTATTGCCAATATAATAGCTGGCCTTTTTGGTGCATTGCCAGGTGCTGGTGCAACGATGGGAACTGTGGTCAATATTCAAGTAGGTGCTCGCTCGCCAATTGCAGGCATATTCAGGGCACTAATTTTAATGGCCGTAGTCTTTATCGCGGGCAGTTTGACCGAGCCAATTCCAATGGCAGTGCTTGCTGGTATTGCAGTGTATGTTGGTTTTAATATTCTGGATTGGAGCTTTATCCAACGTGCCCATAAGCTTAGTGTCAGTCAAATGGCGATTATGTATGGCGTAATGCTCCTTACCGTTTTTGTTGACCTGATTGTTGCCGTAGGCCTTGGCGTATTTATCTCTAATGTAATGATCATAGAGAGATTAAGCCGAGTACAAGCTAATCACGTTAAAGCAATTAGCGACAGTGATAGCGATGAAGATGTGCCTCTTACGAAAAAAGAAAGCGAGCTGTTAGATAAAGCCAACGGTAAACTATTATTCTTTTATCTTTCCGGGCCAATGATCTTTAGCGTCTCTAAAGCCATTGCAAGACAACACCGAAAAATTGGTGAATACAAAGCCATGGTATTAGATCTAAGCGACGTAGCTATGATTGATGTCACCGTGGGCTTAGCCATTGAAAATGCGATTACAGATGCACTCGATGCTGACTGTAGTGTGTTTATCTATTCACCGAATTTAGAGACCACAGATAAATTAAAGCGCTTAAATATACACGAGCGTTTGGGTGATAGCGCGTTTTGCATTAGTCGCGAGATAGCGCTCAGTCAAGCAATTGATACTATGGCTAAACCTGATTAAAGTGCGCACTCAAGTGATCCAGTAATAATCGTAAGCTGGTGGCGACAAATTGTCTGGGTGGATACAGCGCCCAGACACCCTCTTCTTCAGGCCTAAAGTTGATTAGTACCTCTGTTAACTCGCCTCTCTCTAACGCCTCTTGCACGTAATAATGCGGTAACTGCACCAAGCCTAAGCCTTGCTTTGCTGCTTCCAAAAGCCCCCAACCACTGTTGCAACGCAGTGGCCCCGCCACTTTAATTTGTCGCGCTTTACCGTGCTCAACAAAACGCCATTCGCTACTGTTGCCAATCAAACATTTATGATTGCCAAGCTCAGCGAGCGTATGCGGTTGGCCAAATTGATTTAAATAGATATTTGCACCACATACCATGGTTTTACGTGTAGTTAGCCGTTTAGCGCGCAGTGATGAATCCTGTAACTTACCGAGTCGAATTGCCAAGTCAAAGCCCTTATCGAGCAAGTCGACTTGGTTGTTCGTCAAATGCATTTCTACCTCAACTTTGGGATACAAACGCATAAAGTCGACCACGGCAGGCATGACATAAGATTCACCGTACATTACCGGTGCGGTAAGTTTAAGTTTGCCTGTTGGCTGTCTATCACGTTGACGGATTGCAGCAGTGGCGTCATCTAATCCATGCTGCAAATGCTTTGCGTGAGATAAGAATACTTCACCTTCTTGAGTCAGCGCTAATTTTCGGGTAGTGCGCGTCAAAAGTTGAATGTTAAGGCGCTCCTCTAACATTTTCACTCGGCGACTAATTTGCGCAACCGAAGTATTTAACTGAGTTGCAGCCCCGCTAAATGAGCCATTACTCGCGACCGCAACAAACTCATCAATGCCAATCCATCTATCCATTATTACATATACGTAAAAGTCTTTATAATTTTTATAGATTATCAAAAATCATAATATAGTTATACTGCTATCAACTTTTAAGAAAGGAACAAACCATGTCTGAATTTATTAAATCTAAAGCAGCAATCGCTTGGGGCCCAGGTCAACCGCTTAGTATTGAAGAAGTTGATGTTATGCCACCGCAAAAAGGCGAAGTCTTAGTTAAAATCACCGCAACGGGCGTATGTCATACCGATGCGTTCACCTTGTCTGGCGACGATCCTGAGGGCGTATTCCCAGCAATCTTAGGTCATGAAGGTGCAGGTATTGTTGAAGCAATTGGTGAAGGCGTTACCAGCGTTGCCGTTGGCGACCACGTGATCCCATTGTACACACCAGAGTGTGGCGAATGTAAGTTTTGTAAGTCTGGTAAAACGAACCTTTGTCAGCAGATCCGTGAAACCCAAGGTAAAGGCTTGATGCCAGATGGCACAACCCGCTTTTATAAAGATGGCCAACCAATTTATCACTACATGGGCACGTCAACGTTCTCTGAGTACACTGTGCTGCCAGAAATTTCCTTGGCTAAGGTAAACAAAGAAGCACCTCTTGAGGAGATATGCTTGCTTGGCTGTGGCGTTACAACAGGAATGGGCGCAGTAATGAATACCGCTAAAGTGCAAAAAGGCGATACCGTCGCTATTTTTGGCCTCGGTGGGATCGGCTTGTCCGCTATCATTGGCGCGGCAATGGCTGGCGCGAGTCGGATCATCGGTATCGACATCAATGAAGATAAGTTTGAGCTTGCGACAAAGCTTGGGGCAACCGATCTTATCAACCCGAAAAACTTCGACAAACCTATTCAAGAAGTGATCGTTGAAATGACCGATGGCGGTGTGGATTTCTCGTTCGAATGTATCGGTAACGTAGATGTCATGAGAAGTGCCCTTGAGTGCTGTCACAAAGGCTGGGGTGAGTCGGTGATCATCGGTGTTGCGGGCGCTGGACAAGAAATTTCAACACGTCCATTCCAATTGGTTACTGGTCGCGTATGGCGCGGTAGTGCTTTTGGTGGCGTAAAAGGTCGCTCTGAGCTTCCTGAGATTGTTGAACGCTATATGGCTGGTGAATTCAAGCTCAATGACTTTATCACTCATACCATGAAGCTCGAAGATATTAATGAAGCCTTTGATTTAATGCATGAAGGCAAGAGTATCCGCTCTGTGATCCATTACTAGTACCCGCTCAAGGACGCACAGGTTGCGTCCTATTTCACTTAATTAAGGAGCACTTGATGGAACTGATTTCCAGCAACAAAGTATCCGGCGGTTGGCATAAGCGCTACAAACATACCAGCCAGTCGACGCAGTGTGAAATGACCTTCGCCATTTTTTTACCTAAAATCGTCAATGAGGGACAACAAGTCCCGGTTTTATATTGGCTCTCAGGCTTAACTTGCAGCGATGAAAACTTCATGCAAAAAGCAGGCGCGTTTAAAAAAGCCAACGAGCTTGGCATCGCTATCGTCGCGCCAGATACAAGCCCGCGTGGAGAAGGCGTTGCAGATGACGAAAATGGCGCTTATGACTTTGGTCTAGGTGCGGGGTTTTACGTCAATGCAACACAGGCGCCATATAGTCAACATTATCAAATGTATGACTACGTGACAGAAGAGCTGCCTCAGTTAATCGAAGCGCACTTCCCGGTTAGCCCGCAAAAAGCCATTAGTGGTCACTCCATGGGTGGACATGGTGCGTTAATAATTGGGCTTAGAAACCCGGATGCCTATACGAGTATCTCAGCGTTTAGCCCAATCGTTAACCCAAGTAACTGCCCTTGGGGTCAAAAAGCGCTAACAGGATATTTAGGGGACGACAAACAGCGTTGGCAACAATATGACGCGACCGAACTATTGTCGCACTATGTTAGCCCAACAAAACGTCCGATACTCATTGAGCAAGGTTCAAGTGACCAGTTCTTAGACGAGCAGCTAAAGCCTTGGTTATTCGAACAAGCTGCGGAAAAAGTAGGCTACCCTATCACGCTAAACATGCATGAAGGTTACGATCATAGCTATTTCTTTATCTCGAGCTTTATTGAAAATCATCTTGAGTTTCATGCTAACTATATGAGATAACCCCATAGGCGGTTATCCGCCTTTTTTCAACGACATTGCTTACAAGTTCACAGGAGTTTTTATACATATGCTTGACGATAAAAAGGAATTATCGGCACTATCTCGCACCAATCCCTATTTAAATCCATACATAGATGGCCCAAATAAAGATCTGAATCATGCAATTAAAAACCAAAGCAAGAAAACAGTCACAATAATCAATGGACTTACCCAGTCTTCGCAACAATCAACAGAAACCGAACGCCAAGCAATCATAATACAGCTTTTCTCTTTCGCTACCTCACTTACGCCGAAGGTGAAAAATCGTGACCGATTGCTCACTGCGATCGCTGATTTATTCTTCAAATTCAATAAGGCACAAAGCGGCGCCACGTTTATTATGTCTGAGTGGCTCAATCGTATGTTAAGTCTCGACTTTGAGCATCGCGATGATATACAAATTGCTTCTCAGTGGCTGTGCTTACTCACAAAGCGTACAAATTATGCCACATTGCCGACTTCTCTCATTAACGCGTTTGAACAAATGCTGCCTCAGCTTGATGCGCTAAAGCAGAAGTTTGATACACTGCTAGATGAAGATAACGTTTTCGAAGATTCTCGAGGTTGTCATCATGGTACGGCACTAATGACTCAATTTATAGAGCTATACTACCGCAATCTCAATTATTGTCCTGCAAATGTAGAAACCTCAATCATCGAATATGTTGATAGATATCCCCTGTTTGGAAATATATTTTTACTTTCTCTACTTAAGCGCTCGGCTAATCATGCCAAAGTGGCGGCCGATTTAATCAATGGGTACATCCTTACTTTGGATGAGCCACACTACCAAGGGATAGCTCATTATTTATTTAATGATCTATTTGATGTCGATGATTATTCGCCTCACTTACAGCAAAATATTATTACCTATCTGACTCCGATGATTTCAAATTGGACAAGCGCACAAAAATCTCTCGCTATTCATTACTTTTTTGACCTAGATGACACAACCAAAACGGCAAAATTACTTAAACGGTCTAAAGGAGCGCACCAAATAGGGTCTCTATTAGTAATAAATAACCCCACCACGAATTCTGAGGTCCTAAATACACTGTTACACAACAACAATACTGCAACCTATCAATTGCCTACAGGTGGTGAATCTCAATTTGACGATTTCAATCTCAAATTACTCGTCATTAATGAATTGATGTATGTCCAAGAAACATTAACACCTAAGTTTATATTAAGAGATTTTGTCCAAGAATATGACCATCGAGAAATATCTCTTTCCCGAGTTTATGACATTATCCCTGAAGCAGCTAACTATATGAAAGGGATATATATTCCGCCAACACTTTTAGAAACAATTACGGAATTAACCTATGACGGCGCAAACGAGATATACGAGCACCTTATCCCATATTGGGATTGGGATGGTGAAGACGATGTCTTTGAGGTTAATTCATTGACCGATCTCGATAAACTAATTCACCTTAATAAATTACGGGGAATTGACTGGGCACTTACAGATGACGTTTGTGACTACCTCACAAAGCGGTGTATTGAAGTGGAAGATATATGGTGACAACTCGATTAGATAAAAGGCGTTGACCGCCTTCTATCATTCGCTTTTTAATTCATGATCAATGTGGAGGCATACAAATTTCATTACGACCCGAATAACAATTATCTCCTGTCATACAGCCTAAATAAATTGCAGTATCACAACCAAAAGAACAGTTACCCCATGTATCAACCTGCCCACCTGCAACCAAAGGTGTTGCCTGTTGCCCTTTAAACTCTGCCTGTTGAGACAAATTTTTTATTTTTTTCTTATTAAGTGTTATTTTCATTTTTCTATCCTTAAATAAAGTTGAGAACAATTTCTCACCTTCAAACTACCACCTGAAGTACATATTTAAAACAAAAAACACACTTAGTCACAAACAAAATTAACAATAACACCTAAATAGCTGCTTTTTAGCTACAATCATAGCCACCATACGCACAAACGGCTTTTTATTAAACGGCACAAAAAAAGGCGTACTCCCTGTACGCCTTGCTTGCTTAACATTATTCTTGGTATCAAATCATCAGATTAAATCGCCGTATGGATTCGTTGGACAAAGCTGTATGCTTTGCTCGAACCCAGGAATGGCTAACTCTTGCTGGCTTAAATTCAATTCAGACTCGTCAATCATGCCATTGCCAAAACGATAAATGAGCTCGTATTGGCCATAATCGGCCGCTTGCTGATATGCAACTTGTCTTTGTGTTGTAATGGCAAGTTGTTGCTCGTAACTTGCAAACTCAGCTTGGCTATAACGCTTGCTTAGTAGCTGCTTCGTAAACTTCGGAGAAAATACCGTTGCCGTTGCATTGTTACCACCAAAGCCCTTGGAGTTTATAAAGGCGATATCCATTGGCTCGCACTCATAGTGCTCGGTACGAATATCTAAATGCTCGGCGTGAACATCTTCTGCTACTGCATTGATTGTAGTGATCCCTGGCATAATATTGTATTCGAACACCCCAAGTGCCATCGCAAGCTGATCGCCAGACGCCGGCGCGATGGTATGACCAACATAGGCTTTTGGCGCCGCCACTTTCCAACCATTAATCGCAAAGGTTTCTGCAATTCTGTGGTAGATAAACGACTCTGTAACCCGGTTTTGTGGTGTACTTGAACCATGTGCCAAAATAAAGCTGCGTTTTGTTAATGCCTCAGTACCTGCGATTTGCTGAGCTAGCGCGACCGATTTTGCCATGGTAATGTAGTTGCCAGGTCCAGGTGCCGTAATCGACTTTTTCACGCCGTCTGCATTGACATATACGTCGGCCACAGAGCCCATGATCTGCGCGCCAAGCTCGAGTGCCAAGGCGTCATCCATCAAAATCGCCACTTGTGCGCCTTCGCCAATGGTAAAACCACAGTTTTCACCAAACGGACGGCTGGTTTTGCGATAATCTACATGCTCAGTGTTATCTAGTTTGCGCAAGCCTTCTTCGTTTGCAAGTGCGCCCATATTGCCAAAGCCTTCGATGATCTCTGGTGTAATAGCACATTCAACACTGGCTACAATCGCCACTCGAGTACAGCCAGCCTGAATATCATTCACTGCAGCGCGAAGGTTATATAGAAACGTAGCGCAGGCACCTGATGTCGTAAACGTAGTGCCAACGCTTCCGGTCACATAGGCGTTGATAAAGTCGGTGGACATAGTGTTTAAGCCTAGTGCTAACTGTTTGGTGCTTACTCTGTCGCCACGTAAACGACTACGCACTAAACCACCTAAGCCTTCATCATTCATTTGCCCTACAACCGAGGCTGAGTAAGTTCCGATCTGATCTGGGCGCACACTATTCATCACTTTATCCCACTCAAGACCCGTTGAGCGGATAGCGTCGGTGGCAGCAAAAATGGTCGCCTGTAATCCACGAGGCTGGTAGCGACTGTTATACATCAAAGATGGCTCAAAACCGGTTGGTAATTGGCCCGCAGCCTTGATGGGGTTATCTCTGTGACTATCATGCTTAACTTCAATCTGGTCCGCAATCGTTACTTCAACCGTTTTTGGATCAAGCTCAATCACTTGCCAAGCTGCAGGAACAGGCTCTGGTAAGTCACGTTTACGACAATTAAATACTATCTTGCTGTCATCATTTGCTTTCATTGTGAGCTTTTGCTGCCAAGGAGTCGCATCTACATCAAAATGGTTTTTTTCGATTTTACGGATCAACGTTCCCGCTAAGATCTGCTCACCAAAACGCAACTCAACCTCCCCCTCTTGAACGACTTGGTCGTTTTGGTCAATCAGGTGGCCATCTTCATAACGCACTAAGTTCATTAAACTCGCAAGGCCCAAATAAGTCTCTTGTCGGTCTTTAGCATTAAGTTTATCAAGTACAATACGTTTGTAGCCTTGATGGAAAGAGGTGCGCCCCGCGGCGTTAATCCCCCCCATTCCTACAATAATTGGCAATGCTGTCATGTCGTTCCTACTTCTGAACTAAGATAATGACTTGATTTTAATTGCATTCTAATTTAAGTTTTTACAAAATACGCCACATATAAATCATTTTTCGCCAAATCAAAGAGGTCGGAGCAGATGAAATCTTGTACAAAGGTCGCCATTGTGCTTTACAAGCATATGCTCGTTACCAGTGTCACCCTACCGCTAGAAATGCTCAAAGCCGGACAAGCCTTTGCTAAAGTGCATCTAAAAGAGGCTTATGTTCCTTTAGAAGTTATACTTTGCAGCAGCCAAGGCGAAGCAGTCAACGCCGATAATTACATGACACTTGAAGCACAAAGTGACTTTAGCTCATTGCCTTTGTATGACTACATTATTGTGCCAAGCATATGGCGAAATCCACGACCAATTGTAAGACAAAACCAAGCGCTGAGTGAGTCACTTGCGGATGCATGGGGGGCAGGAAGCACATTGATAGGTGTTGGCACGGGTGTTTGCTTTTTAGCAAGTTCAGGCCTGATTGACGGGCATTCAGCAACGACCCATTGGCATTTTGCTAAACAGTTTTCCCATCTATATCCCAATGTTGAATTAAAACCGGATTACTTTATCACTCAATCAGAGCGGATCTACACTGTAGCCAGCTTAAATGCACTGGCCGATGTGATTGTTCATATAATTGAATTACTTTACGGAATAGATGCAGCTCACCATGTTCAACAAAACTTTTCCCATGAAATTCGTAAACCTTACGAAGAACAGCGCTACTTAGAAGGTGCTGTAGACCGTCATGCCGACGAGCAAATTGCTGCAATTCAATTTTGGCTTAAAAATAATGCCGCATCAGAAATCTCCTTACCCGCGGTCGCGGCGCAATTTGATTTGAGTTATCGCACCTTTAACCGCCGCTTTAAACAAGCGACAGGACAAACTGCCGTTGCCTACTTACAACAGGTGCGTATTGAAATGTCCAAAGAGCTGCTCGCGAGCAGTAACCTCTCCATTCAAGATATTGCCCTCGCTTCTGGATTTAATTCACAAGGGCAATTAAGCAGAGTGTTTAGGCAATTAATGGGAAAATCACCAAGCACATATCGGGCAATAGTAAGAAAGAAATTGTTCTCGTAAACAGGCCCTAGGTTAAACCACTCTACAGTATTTGCATCACGGTTAACGTTTGCTGTTGGCCGTTGAAGAAAAATGAAATATCTTCGTCTACCGCTAACCCTTTTAGGCGCTTGCCAAGGGGCGCATCAAACGTTAATACCAACACTGGTGTTTCTTTATATTGGATTTTTAGCCCGCCTTCGCAAGGCGCAAAATAGAACCAATGACAATCGCCCTGCTCGTCTTCAATTTCAACTAGTGCATTATGTGTAATTGTATTGCCCACAGCTAGAGTCAATTGATTTAATATCGTTTGTTTTGCCAAATGCATGGCATCAACGCGTTCACTTTGTCCTTCGGCTAAATAGCCATACTCGATACTCAACGAGTCGTATTGCGTTTCGGCTGCACTTTGTTCATGGGTAGCGTCAGCACGTGCACTGTTTGCCGCTTCAGTGGCTTCAATCAGCTTTTGTTCAAGTGCAAATTTGAGATATTCGATAAAAACAGATTTATTCATTGGTAGTTTACAGCTATTGGGTGACTGGTAGTAACAGACTGGCCGTTAACGGTTAGCGCTAAACGTAAAATCCAACGCATAGATTTATCCGTGCATACACCGACCATGGTTTTTGCTATCAGTGTATTTTTGTCAAAGAAAACCGGGATTCTCCCCATATTCATATTTTCTCCCTCAAGCCAAGCGGAAACGACCTCTACTTTAGTCGCACTTTTTAGCCCAATGGTAAACTCTGTTTCAGGTTGAACCAGCTCTGAGCCCAGATAAATCTGCACTTGTGGAGTCAAATCACAGGGCGCTGAAAAATTACAGACATTTCTTGTTACTGAACTTTCACTTTTTTCTGAACTTTCATGTATAATGATAGTCGGGTCTGAACAGGCCACGAGGAAAACACCTAGCAACCCGATTGTTAATTGCTTTGCAATCATGAGGGATTTACCGTCACTTCTGAATCCTGCGCAGTGTACGCAAGTTTCAGGGCAAATGCTAGGTTGCTTAAGAAGCGAGCAAAAAGCGCGTGAAAACTTGATTGATGTCATAATTTTAGGCGTTTTAGGTATCTTTTCATAAGCAAAAAAATTATTATTTCCTCGCAAAAATAAAGGTTTCTCGGGCTGGTTAGGTTTTCACTCTTCTTTTGAGTTAAAACATGACGGGCTTGAAGAAATATAACTAGGGCCTGTAATTCAGGTAATTCATTTCTAATCGCAATAAATTGCAGCGGAATCCAGAAAATGAGCCAAACAGTAGCATCACAAACTGAGTACAATTATAAAGTTGTACGCCAATTCGCTATCATGACAGTGATTTGGGGCATTGTTGGCATGGGTGTAGGTGTATTTATCGCAGCGCAACTTGCGTGGCCTGCGTTAAACTTCGACATTCCATGGTTAACTTACTCTAGACTTCGTCCGTTACACACGAACGCAGTAATCTTTGCATTTGGTACAAGTGCACTATTTGCAACCTCTTACTATGTTGTTCAGCGCACGTGTCAAACGCGCCTGTTCTCTGACAAACTTGCCACATTCACCTTCTGGGGTTGGCAAGCCATTATCGTAGCAGCGGCTATCACGCTTCCTCTAGGCATGACTTCTTCAAAAGAGTACGCTGAACTAGAGTGGCCGATTGATATCGCAATTGCGGTAGTATGGGTTACTTATGCTGTTGTATTCTTTGGTACTCTTATCAAGCGTAAAGTGTCACACATCTATGTAGCAAACTGGTTCTACGCTGGTTTCATTATCACTGTTGCAGTGCTTCACATTGTAAACAGTATGGCTATCCCTGTATCACTTACTAAATCTTATTCAATCTACGCAGGTGCAGTAGATGCGATGGTTCAGTGGTGGTATGGTCACAACGCAGTAGGTTTCCTACTTACAGCAGGTTTCCTTGGTATGATGTACTACTTCGTACCTAAGCAAGCTGGTCGTCCGGTTTACTCTTACCGTCTATCGGTTGTTCACTTCTGGGCACTTGTTTCTCTATATATTTGGGCAGGTCCTCACCACCTTCACTACACAGCATTACCTGACTGGACACAGTCTCTAGGTATGGTGATGTCAGTTATCCTATTCGTTCCTTCTTGGGGCGGTATGATCAACGGTATCATGACGCTGTCTGGCGCTTGGCATAAATTACGTACTGACCCAGTACTTCGTTTCCTAGTTGTGTCACTATCGTTTTACGGTATGTCTACGTTTGAAGGCCCGATGATGGCTATCAAATCTGTAAATGCCCTTTCACACTATACAGACTGGACTGTAGGTCACGTACACTCTGGTGCACTAGGCTGGGTTGCGATGATTTCTATCGGTGCAATTTATCACCTAATCCCTGCCCTATTTGGTCACGGTAATATGTACAGCATCAAGCTAGTTAACACACATTTCTGGCTACACACAGTAGGTGTTGTACTTTATATCGTTGCAATGTGGATCTCTGGTGTAATGCAAGGTCTGATGTGGCGTGCAGTAAACGCTGACGGTACATTAATGTACAGCTTTGTTCAGTCACTAGAAGCTTCTAAGCCTTTCTATATCATGCGATTCCTAGGCGGTGTATTCATCGTAGTCGGTATGCTGGTAATGGCTTACAACGTGTTCCGTACGGTTACTGCAAAAAGTGGTCAACTTACCACTGATGCAAACCCGCAAGTGGCTTAAGGGGTATTGAGTATGAGCAACAACAACTCAACAAACAAACACGAAATCGTTGAAAAGAACGTTGGCCTGATGGCTATCTTAACGGTATTCGCGATTAGCTTCGGTGCACTAGTTGAAATTACTCCACTAATGTTCCAAAAAGATACCACTCAACCAGTAGAAGGCTTGCGCCCACTAACTGCACTTGAAATGGAAGGCCGCGACATTTATGTCCGTGAGGGTTGTTACAACTGTCACTCACAAATGGTTCGTCCATTCCGTGATGAAGTTGAACGCTATGGCCACTACTCTGTAGCGGGTGAATCAGTATGGGATCACCCATTCCAGTGGGGTTCTAAGCGTACGGGTCCTGATTTGGCACGTGTTGGTCAGCGTTATTCTGACGACTGGCACTACGCACACTTAATGGATCCTCGCTCTGTGGTACCTGAGTCAAACATGCCAGGCTATCCTTGGCTTGATAGCACGAAAGTAGATACCACTTATACTCTGAAAAAATTACAAGTGTTCCGTGATGCATTTGGTATTGATAAGTCGTCAGACCGCTACAATGGCAAAGGCTACGGTGATGATGCTGAGCTACAAGCGCAAGTTGATGAAATCCATGCAATGAACGATGGCGAAGGTGCAACAGAAATGCAAGCACTTATCGCTTACTTACAGCAACTTGGCACACATTTGAAGTAATTGTTATGGATTACGGCACATACAGAGGCATTTTAACTCTGGTAATTTTGGTACTGTTTTTAGTGATTGTTGTGTGGGCATATAGCAAGCGGTCTAAGCGCCGTTTCGACGACGCTGCTAATGCCATTTTTGAAGACGAGAAAAAACACAACAACACTATCTCTAACGAGGAAAAGGAGTCTGAAAAATGACTAGCTTTTGGAGTATTTGGGTTATTGTACTAACCCTAGCATGTCTAGCTCTGATTTTCGGCCTGCTGATTTGGAACCTGAAAAACTATGTGGGTGTCAAAGAAGGCGAAAGCTGTGGTCACGAGTTCGACGGAATTGAGGAACTAAACAATCCACTGCCTAAGTGGTGGACTTACATGTTCTTCGCAACGTTTGTTTGGTCAGTATACTATCTGGCTGCTTATCCAGGTCTTGGTAACTTCGCTGGTTTCTTAAACTGGACGAGCTCTAACCAAGGTGTTACTACCTTAGCTGAGTCTAAAAATGCGATAGCTGAAGCACATGAAAGTGGTCAGTGGGTACAGCTTGATAAAGAAGTTGAAGCAGCTGAAGCTCGTTTTGGTCCTATCTTCCAAGAGTTTGCAAAGCAGGATGTACTAACGCTTGCAAAAAATGAAGAAGCACTTGAAATCGGTCAGCGTTTATTCTCGCAAAACTGTGCACAATGCCACGGCTCAGATGCTCGTGGTGGTGCTGGCTTCCCTAACCTAACTGACAAAGACTGGTTATATGGTGGCACACCTGACAAAATCAAAGAAACACTACTTAAAGGTCGTGTTGCTGCGATGCCACCTTGGCAAGATGCGCTTGGTGATCAAGGTATTAAAGAGATGACCGCCTATGTGCTAAGCCTTTCCGGCCGTACGGTTAACCAGAAAGACGCTGATGCAGGTAAAGCTAAATTTGCAATGTGTGCCGCATGTCACGGTATGGATGGCAAAGGCTCTGTTGCACATAATCTGCCATTTGGTGCACCAAACTTAACCGACAATATCTGGCTATATGGTGGTTCTCAACGTGCAGTTGAAGACACACTTCGCCACGGCCGTGCAGGTGTAATGCCAGCGTGGAAAGATATCTTAGGTGAAGATAAAGTACATCTTCTAACAGCTTATGTTTATAGCCTATCACAAGACCAATAAGCTTAGCTTTTAGTATATTATTTGAGATCAAAAAAGCCTCCATTTGGAGGCTTTTTTTTAGGTATTTACTGTAACTTACTGTAGAATATGGGCAAGTTTTATAGCCATGTGAGCAACTATGAACCCTACCCCTTGGTATAAGAATTTTTGGCCTTGGTTTTTAATTTTCTTCCCACTCGTTACTGTTGTTGCCTGTATTTTCCTCATCACATTTGCAGTCGGTAATGGTCCTGATATGGTCGTTGATGACTACTACAAAAAAGGTAAAGCAATCAATCTCGAGCTGAGTAAATTTGATAAAGCAAAGGCACTCTATTTACATGGTGATCTGAAAGTAGCTGAGCAGAAAGTCACCTTTAAATTTACAAAAGGTGATGCTTCTAAAGTACATGCTTTAAAACTCTCCTTTTACCACCGCACCATAGAGAAATACGACTTTTCTGTCACTCTAACCAAAAACGCCAGTGGCGAATTTACGGGTTTATTTGATGAGCCACATAGCGGGGCATTTACCGTATTTATTGAACCTATGGATAGTAGTTGGAAAATGAAAGAGAAAATTCAACTGCCACATGATGGTATTATCGCGGTCACTCCACAGTATAAGTAAGCTGCCATGGCAAATTCGTGTTTTCATTGTTTGGAGCCTATTCCTAAGGGGTTTGTAGGCTCGGTTACCTTTGAGGGTAACGCACAACCGGTTTGCTGTATTGGCTGCCAGGCCGTTGCTGAAACCATAATTTCTCAAGGTATGAGTGACTACTACACTTACCGCACAGAAAGTGCAGGTAAAGTTGAAGAGCTCGTACCTGAGCAACTAAAAATGCTACTCAGCTATGATAATGACGAGATCCAAGAGGACTTCGTCGAAATTAGCGGTGAGCATAAAGAAGTACTTCTCAGTGTTGAAGGGATAAGCTGCGCCGCTTGTGCTTGGCTTATCGAAAAGCAACTGCTAGCGCTTGGCGGTATCATCCGTGTTGATGTTAATACCTCTACCCATCGCGCCATGATTGTATGGCAAGATAAGCACGTTAAGCTAAGCGATATCATCAAATCCTTAATGGAAATAGGCTATAAGGCATACCCGTTTCAAGCCGATGAAGAAGCCGCACAGAAACAAGCCGTAGCAAAAGCATATATTCGTCGTTTAGGTGTTGCTGGCCTTATGACTATGCAAGTGATGATGTTTGCATTTGCCATGTACTTTGGCATGTTTTCAGGTATGGAAGAGGACTTTGAACAGTACTTTCGTTGGATAAGCCTCGTGCTTGCCTCCCCTGTTATTCTATATTCAGCAATGCCATTTTTAACCAATGCAGTTAAAGGTCTGAAAGCTAAACAACTGAATATGGATCTTCCTGTTTCACTTGCTATATTCGGGGCCTACGGCGCCAGCACTTACGCTACTTTTATGGAAGTCGGCGAAGTCTATTTTGAATCCATCTGTATGTTTACCTTCTTGCTGTTGTTAGGTAAATATCTTGAGTTCAGAGCCAGACTCAAAGCCAGTGAGTTTACAGCGAATCTACAAAAGCTGCTGCCATTAACCGCCAGAAAGGTTGATGAGAATAACAACGAACAACATATTGCCGCCAAGAAGCTAAAACTGAACGAGCTGATATTAGTTAAGGCTGGAGAAACTATTCCTGCGGATGGCTTAGTGATTAAAGGCCATACCACCGTTGATGAGTCGATGATGACAGGCGAACATTTGCCAGTTAAAAAATATCAAGGCCATCAAGTGTATGCAGGAACCGTGAATCATGACGGTGTAATTACGTTAGAGATCAATAAAATTGGGCAAAATACCCTGCTCAACCAAATTATTCGACTACAGCACAATGCACTCACCAAACGCCCTAAGTTGGTGGAAATCACCGATAAAGTTGCGCAATGGTTTGTTGCCTGTCTATTAGTTTTTGCCTCAATTACCGCCATCGGCTGGTACCCTATTTCACCAGATAAGGCGTTTTGGGTCACGATTTCGGTGTTAGTGGCAACTTGCCCTTGCGCATTGAGCCTAGCTATACCAACCGCACTTACCTGCGCCGTTGCATCACTTACGAAAAAAGGAATTTTGATTAAAGAGGCTCATGTCTTAGAAACGGCCACCAAACTGACTCGTGTTGCTTTTGACAAAACAGGTACCCTTACCGAAGGGCGTTTCTCAATTAAACACATTGAGTTACTGCAAACGGAATATAACGAGCAACAAGTCTTAGATTTCGCAGCAGCGTTAGAGCGCTTTTCTGAACACCCAATCGCTCGTGCATTTGCGCATATCACCCCAACCGAAAATCTAGTTCAAGACGTCGAAGTCGTGGCAGGCTCAGGTATTCGTGGTCACTGGCAAGGTGTCAATATTGCCCTTGGGAAGAGCCATTGGTTTGATAACCACGCGTCATTTGCTCAAGCTACCTTGTTCATTAACAACAACGCAGTTGCAGATTTTTACTTCAATGACAAAGTAAAAAACAATGCAGAAACAGTGGTTGAACAGTTACAACAAGCGGGTCTTACATGCCACATGCTAACTGGGGATAGCTCTAATGCGGGCAAAGAGTTATCGCAGCAGTTAGCCTTAAATAGCTACCAAAGTGCTTGCACACCAGAGATTAAGCAACAAGCAGTCGAAGCTTGGTCCAAACAAGGCGAGATTGTCGCTATGGTTGGTGATGGTATTAACGACAGCCCAGTATTCAATAGCGCTCACTTGTCAGTTGCGATGGATACCGGTGCTGATATCTCAAAAAATACCGCAGATGTGGTGCTGTTAAATAGCGATTTAAATGCCATTTTGGCCCTCCAACAGGTTGCTAAACAAACGCGCAGAATAGTAAAGCAAAACCTCACTATATCACTTTTATATAACGGCTCAATTTTGCCTCTCGCTGCACTCGGCCTCATTCCACCTTGGATTGCAGTCATAGGTATGTCAGCCAGCTCGATCATCGTGATCGGTAATTCATTAAGGTTATTAAAGCTATGAGTATCATCTACGTATTAATACCTATCGCCATTTTATTCGTCATTATTGCTATTGGTATTTTCTTTTGGGCAGTAAAAAGTGAACAATTTTCAGATTTGAATAAACAGGGCCACAGTATCTTATTCGATGACGATAAAACACAAACAAGTGATCAACCGTCAAAACCATCAGCAGACAAGAGCAACAACGACAACTACCATGAATGAAATAAGCTTGCTAAGCGCATTTATAATGGGACTTGCAGGAAGTGGCCACTGCTTGGTGATGTGTGGCGGTATTGCCAGCTCGCTACAACTGGCGAGCAAGCAGCTTTCTGCGGTTGTTGTTACTCTGTTTTACAATATCGGACGCGTCTCAAGCTATGCACTTGCAGGCAGCCTTGTCGCCCTACTCGGGGCAAGTCTCGCCAAGCAAAACACATCACTCGCCATTATATTACAATTGATGAGTGGTATTTTTATGGTGCTTGTCGCTATCTATGTAATGCGCTTAGCCAGCACCTTGAAATGGCTAGAGTCGTTTGCTAAAAGCTTAATTTGGCGCCATATTGTTAAGCTCAATCGCTACTTAGTTCCTGTCAATACAAAAACTAAAGCGTTTTGCTACGGAGCCTTATGGGGGTGGCTACCTTGCGGTCTAGTATATTCAGCTTTAACATGGACATTACAAGCCCAATCACCTTTCGAAGGAGCACTTATTATGCTCGCTTTTGGAGCGGGTACAATGCCTGCGCTTATCGCAATTGGACAATCAGCTCAACTGCTACAAAATTTTATAAATCATGTAGCTACTCGTATCATTATGGGTAATTTATTGATTTGGTATGGTGTTTACCTAATTATCATTGCAACTGATAAGTTAGTACATTAACCTATCCCTATCTGAGCAAACTCATCATTTAAGATTATTGGTTAACATTTTGAGATTAGGAGCTCCAATTGATAATCACATTTTCTTTCGCGTGTCATATGAGTTTGTAGCGCTCTGGAACACCAAAGTCAGTATGCTTTGATGTTCAGGTGCCTTAACGTGCGTCATAGACTTATGGAAATTTTATGGACTTAAGTAATCAAAACCGCTCAAAGAGCCAATGCACAATCAGCTGCAATAATTGCAGTATCAGTCAACTTTGTCTCCCGTTTTCGCTTAATGGCAGCGAAATGGACAAATTAGATGAAATCATTGAACGTAAGAAACCACTGCATAAAGGGGATTTCCTTTTTGAGTCAGGCACGCCATTAAATGCCATCTTTGCTGTTCGTTCTGGTTCATTTAAAAGCTACACATTGTCCGAACAAGGTGATGAGCAAATCACAGGATTTCACCTTGCAGGCGATCTCGTAGGCTTTGACGCCATCAATAAAATGCAGCATCAGAGCTTTGCGCAAGCTTTAGAAACTTCCATGGTATGCGAAATCCCTTTTGACACCCTTGATGAATTAGCGGGTAAGCTGCCTAAGTTACGTCAACAGATCATGCGGTTAATGAGTAGTGAAATCAATTACGACCAAGAGATGTTATTATTATTGAATAAAAAAACTGCTGAAGAGCGCTTAGCAACTTTTATCTATAACCTTTCCAATCGCTTTGGCGAACGTGGTTTTTCCCGTAAAGAGTTCCGCTTTACGATGACGCGCGGTGAAATTGGTAACTACTTGGGTCTTACAGTAGAAACGATTAGTCGTTTACTCAGCCGCTTCCAAAAAGCAGGAATAATAAAGGTAGAAGGCAAGTTTATTACCATTATTGATGCTGCAGCCCTAGCTGAAACAGCCGCGATTACATCTTGATTTAGAACAAACTATTTACCGTTAAGACTTTATCCTTAGATAGGATCGGTTACACTCAATAAGGTCAGAGGTGAAAAAGCTTCTGATCTTATTTGTATACCGTTTTAAGGAGATAGTCGTGGATAAAATCAAAAGTATACTCACAGTAATAGATCCAACCAAAGAGCGCCAAAATAGCTTAGAACGCGCTATCAATCTTGCCAAACGTACCGGCGCAACCATCACTGCATTCATGTCTATTTATGACTTCTCCTATGAAATGACCACAATGTTGTCTAAAGACGAGCGTGAAGCAATGCGTGAAGCGGTAATTAAAGACAGAGAAGCATGGCTCGCCGACATGATTAAGGGATTTTCCGATGTGAGTATCCAAACTAAGGTACTGTGGCATAACCGCCCCTACGAAGCAATTATCAAAACCGTGCTCACGCATGATTATGATTTGGTCATTAAATCGACGCATCAACACGATACGCTAAAGTCAGTTATCTTCACCCCGACCGACTGGCATTTAATTCGTAAATGCCCTGCACCACTATTGCTGGTTAAGGATCATGCTTGGCCAGATCAAGGAAACATTATTGCAGCTGTAAACTCTGTCAGCGATAACGAGCAACATCAACAACTCAATAAACGTATCATTACAGACGCCCAGTTTTTGTGTGAGTTGGCCAACGCCAAATTGAGCCTTGTAAATACCTACCCGGCAACACCAGTCAATATAGCGATTGAAATCCCCGAGTTTAACCCATCGCAATACAATGAAGCCGTTAAAAAGCACCATGAAGACGAAACGTTTGCACTCGCAGAAACTTATTCAATAGATAGAAGCGACTGTATCATCAAAGAAGGTCTACCAGAGGACGTTATTCCCTACGTTGCCAAAGATAAAGATGCTGAGCTGGTTGTCATTGGCACTGTCGGTCGCACTGGGCTGAGTGCAGCGCTTGTTGGCAATACTGCTGAGCATGTTATTGATAGCTTAGACTGTGATGTCTTAGCACTAAAGCCAGACGGCTATAAATCCCCATTAGAAGACTGAGCCAGCGCGCAAGTTAATTGAATGTGCGGCTATAATACATAGTCGCACATTCACTTTATGTATACCTGGCAAGCCAGAAATAAAAGTAAAATGCTGATAAGCAAAATATCGGCAATGTCGCCAGCTGTGCACTCGTTATACTTTTAGACTTAGTGCGCTTGTATGTCATCATCACACCGGTAAACGACAGTCCGGTTAATGCGAAGCCAAACACAAACCATATAAGCTTAGAAGTGATCCCCGCAAAATAACCAAAGTGTAATGGATCTGCATACTCGTTAAGATAGTTTCCCCACGCCATATTTTTAGGTTGCTGTATTGCTAAAACCTCTAACGTTGTTGCGTTTATATAAACCTTGTGCGCTCTATCTCGAAGTAAAGGGTTTGTACTCATTCCTTGAAAGCGCAGTACCACATTATCTGCTCTTGGCAATTGTATCGTTGTTATCGTCCAATTAGGAATGGCATGCTCCGCCTTCTCAAAAGCGCTTTCAAATCTCTTTGCAGAGAGCATGTTAATGTTTTCTAGCGCTGTAATATGCTCAACTTTTGGAGCCGGAGGCTCCAAACTCGCACCCGCTACCCGTGCAGAAAACTCATATAGATACCAAATACCCGTGATTATTATAAGCGCAGTAAACCACAATCCCCATAAGCCAAAAACCTTATGCAGGTCACTCAAAAATACTCTTGTACCTTGTACCACTCTCAAACGCCAAAGCGCAACTTTCCAATTTCGTGTGGTTTTCAGTCCAGTGTAGACAGAGATCAGTAAAATGAATGCAAAAGCGGTAACAATTGGTAGTCCGGGCATTGCCGGCATAAATAGGTAGCGATGCAAGTCTCTAAAAAAGCGCTGTATTGTGAGTAATGGAATATCACCTGTTACTTCATGGGTCCATTGGTCGACGTGAACATACCTATCACTTTTAGCCTCGAAAGTTACCCTTGCACGATAGGTAAAGTAGTCACTTCCCATTGTGCCCAATGTAATAATTCGGCCTTCAGGATAGCGCTCAGCTATCGACGCATACATGTTTCTCCACGATGCCGCCGTTTGCTCTTTTATCTCTTCGGGCTTTTGACTCGCACGCATTTCGTCAAAAATAAGCCAATCTAATTCATTTGAAATGGTTGCAATTGTGCCCGTTGCGAGGATCACAAACATGACCGCCGCTAATTGAAAGCCTACCCAGGCATGTAAATCATATAGCTTGCGTAGCCGCTTTCTTTGTCTAGCTTTGTCTGCCATCTTGATCCTCTTAAAGGTCGACTTTCATTCCCATAAGCTCGGATAACTTACCGAGCCTCAGGTCAACTTAAGCATTACCAGTTGTAGGTAAACTCCAAGAAAGCATTTCGTGGCTCACCAGGAAAGTGTCCTGTGCGCTCTAAAAAACCCGACTCTGCATATTCTTTATCGAATACGTTTTCAACTCGGAATAGCACACTGTAGTTATCTAGTTCCCAAATAATGGAGGTGTCAGCGACGAAATAGGAATTTAGAGTTTGACCAGATAAACTAAGTTGCTCATCCACGTAGTTACCGCCAACTGCGAAAGCCAAATTCCACTCAGGGATCTGATATCGAGTCCACACCCCAAACTGATTTTCAGGGGCGTTGGCAAATTTATCGCCAACACTATTGCGGATCCCACCAGCGCCATTGTCAGCGGTGATAGTCGCATCATTATAAGCATAGGCTAGGCTTACTACCCAGTCAGGAGTCACGTCGGTGATCAACTCGATTTCTAGACCTTTACTCGTGATTTCCCCAATTGGCGCTAAATTATCAACCCCATCTTGCTCAGGATCTGTACCTGTATTTTGTAGCAAGTTTTGCCTTGTTATCTGATAACCAGCCACTTTTAGCAATGTACTTCCGTTAAATAACTCTGCGTTAAGCCCAACTTCAATGATATCACCTGTCGTTGGCTCAAATGGACCACCCGCTTTTTCATCCTGGCTGGACACGCCTTGAGGTTCGTAAGAATCAGCCCACTGTGAATACAACGAGATATCATCAGATAGCTTGTAGATACCACCAATTCTGAAGCTGACATTGGTATCATCAAACTTACTGCCATTGGCATCGTCTTCAAACTGGTCATAACGAACGCCTGCTACAAACGTTACTTTCTCCCAGGCGAGCTCGTTGAGTACATACGTGCCATTACGCTTTTGTTTTGTTGTACTTTCTGGCGCAAACTTCACATTGTATTGATTTGCCTGCGTTTCTCCATAATTAGGATTGTAGAGAGATAAAGGCAAAATATCCGAGTCTAACGAGGTACCATTTAGATAACGTGTGACAAAGTCATTAGAGGCTGACGCTCGACCCAACAACGCATCCTCTTCCCCTGAATATATATCTAATCCAAATACGGTACGCTGCTCAGCGCCAAATACTTGAGTTTCGTAAACAAAATTAGCAGCAAAAGATAGCTGAGACTGGGCTCTTAGTTGATCTCGGAACTCACGTGCGACCAAATCGATTTGACCATCTTTATTGCTATCGATGAGTGCTCTTGGTTCATGATAATTTTGTTCTTGTTCATTATCTATATAGCGGAACGCAACGTTGTAGCTTAGTGATGGACTTAAATCCCCAACAACACTCGCTTGCAATACATCTGAAGTTAGATTTAAAAAGTCTGTAGGCTCATTGTGGTTCCACGATGGTGTAGTTAAAAACTCACCGTCATCGCCAGCGGGGACACCGCGTAAGCGATTCGCGTCCAAGTCCTGCTTGTAATGCGTGTATTGCAAAATCAAACGAGCATCATCAAAATCATAAGCGTAACCTGCGTCTACAATTGCCACTTCGCTGGCACTATTATCACGGTAGGTATCTTGTTGTTCGTAAAAGGCTCCGAGACGAATGCTTTGTGCTTGTGCTACTTCACCTGTCACTTCACCAGAAGCTCCGTAACGGCTATCTGTGCCCGCAATGATACGGGTATTTGCACTAAACTCAGATTGCGGCTTTTTAGTTATATAGTTGAATAATCCACCAGGTGCCCCGGGTCCATACAGCATACCGGCGGGACCTTTTAAAAAGTCGACACGCTCGACATTAAATAACTGCGGGACATTAAACCCCACATATGGGTCGCCTCTTAGACCATCAAAATAGATTTCTTCTTGACGAAAGCCGCGTGCAGTTACCCCTGCGTAACTAAATTGGCTTACCCCCGCGATATTACGATAGAGATCTTTGGCATCTCTTGCTGCTAGGTCACGGATCAGATTTGCATTGAGAGAGGTCACCATTTGGGTCGAGTTAAGTGGGTCAACCGCAAGCTTTCCTGTTGAAGATTCACCATTACGATATAAATTTAATGTACGGCTAACGACGGTTATTTTTTCGATATCCTGGTCTTTAAGCTTATCTTCTGACACTAGCTGCTGAGCTGATGCATGCAAAGACGGATACATAATCGCCAAAGCGATAAGGGATAGTTTTGATATTGTTTTCATTTAGAGCCACAACTTGGTTATTATTAAAGCGCAAGCAAATGATCACAATTATTAATTACACTTAAAATAACTTAGATGCATTTAATTGCGTTTTTTGCAAAATTAAGAGCAAGATATCTCATACTGAGATCGTTTCTCCGGCCGTATCTATAAATTAGGTGCGTAGAGTTAACAGGTAATTTAAAGTGAAAAGTTTTTAATCTGTTGGAGAGCAAAAGTAGTTAAGTTGTAGAGTACCAATTATTGACTTTTAGACTAGGCCTATCAGACCTAGTCTGGGAAATCATTGTTGAAAATTAAATATTGGTTACATCAATAAACAATGATTCGTCAATGTTTGTCGAGGAAACCACAGCTTCATTAAAGTCATAAGCCTCACGCTCACCGTCTCTATCTAGAGGCAAACTTTCGAAGTCAAAGAGTTCCGTGTCAGCCAGTTGGCTTGGGCTAACATTCTGAATTGATTTGAAAATATTCTCTACTCGACCCGGTGTTTTCTTATCCCACTCCACCAACATAGATTTAATGTTTTGACGTTGCAGGTTTTCTTGTGAACCACATAGGTTGCACGGAATAATAGGAAAATCCTTATGTTCAGCGTATTGAATAAGATCTTTTTCACGCGCATAAGTGAGCGGGCGGATAACCACATTACGACCGTCATCAGAGCGTAGCTTTGGCGGCATCGCTTTCATTCTTGCGCCGTAGAACATGTTTAAAAACAGCGTTTCAACAATATCGTCTAAATGATGACCCAGTGCGATTTTAGTTGCGCCAATCTTTTCCGCAAATGAGTACAAAGTACCACGACGCAAGCGTGAACAAAGGCCACAAGTCGTTTTGCCCTCTGGTACTTTTTCTTTTACGACTGAGTAGGTATCTTTATCAATGATGTAATAAGGAATGTCTAACGTTTCGAAGTACTCTGGTAAGATATGCTCAGGAAACCCCGGCTGCTTTTGATCCAGATTAACCGCTACCACATCAAAGTGAATTGGTGCCGCCTTTTTTAGGCTAAGTAAAATATCTAGCATGGCGAATGAATCCTTACCACCGCTGATACAAGCCATCACCACATCGCCTTCTTCGATCATATTATAATCTTTGATGGCGTTGCCGACATTACGGCGCAGACGCTTTTGCAGCTTATTAAACTCTAAAACTTCTTTGCGATTATCTTGCTCTGTCATGGTGTTAGGTGCCGTATTCATACTTACTCAACTGTGTACTGTGGGCGTTATCGCGCTAGTACATTACTACATCAATTATGGGGCGCCGATTATACGTGAAATTGAGATGAGGTAAAATACAAAAATGGCGCCGTCCTGAGCGCCATTGTTGGGAGCTAATAAATTAGAGGCCGAATACCACTTTTTCACTTTTTAGCATGCGACTGCTCAGGTAAGTGAAAATTGCAAACAGCCCCAGCGTGACCGCGCTCGACAATAATAGTTGCGGTACTGGTATTGCATTGCCTTTAATGATTTCAATCATGGCGTTTTGCTGCGCTGCGATCGGCATCCATTGCATAATGTCGGTAGCAATATCATAGGTCGTAGCCATGCTCATCATTACCGGAATGAACAACGCCATCGCCACATAAGATTGCGCTTCTTTAAATGATTTAGCTAAGAAAGAGATAAATATCAATAAACTGGCAGACATTAACGCAATAGGCAGGCCAATTATAATTGCTGAAATAATAAATTTAGGACCTATGACCACCGTAAAGCCCATCACCTCCCAAGGCACCATATTATATGCAAACTTAGATATTATGGTGGTTAACACTAGGGCAATAATAGAGAAACCTGCGATTGCCCCCACTTTAGCTAACACAATATGCATGGTACTGATCGGGTGGCTAAGTAAAAGCTGTAAAGAGTTGCGCTCTCGCTCCCCTGCACTACTGTCAATTGCCATACCCATCGCCGCATAAAATAGTGAAATAATAATAGATAATGTTGCGATACCTAATACGAAGCCCCCTTTAGAAGTTGGTGTCGCTTGGTCATGAGTTTGGACATCAATCGCACGGGCAATTGTCGGATCGATACCACGCGCGACTAACCGCAATGAAGCAACTTCACTGTTGTATAACATGAGGTTACGCTCAAGTCGGTTAATTGATGAACGTAACTTTTGCTCAGATTTATCAGCGATGATAAATACCGTCGCGCTCTTACCTTGCGTCATATTCTCTTGGTAATCTTCGCTGATCTCCAAGGTAATGGCTTTAACCTCTTCGCCTTCACCATGTTCAATTTCTTTACTCGCTAAAAATTGTACTAAGTTAGGCGCATTCTCTGCGTTATTAATGGTGATTTTGAGTGCATCAGGCGAAGCCATTTGCTTAAACATGACGGTAAATAATACACACATTAGAATAGGTGCACCGATGCAATAGTAGAGGCCAGCCATCACCGAACGTTTGTCACGGCTTGCGTCTAACACTTCTTTTTTAAATAAAACTGAGATTAATTTCATCATGCTGCAATTCCTTCATCTGTACCTATCAGGGTAATGAAAGCTTCCTCAAGCGACGCTTTACCTGTTTGTTCACATAGGGCCTCTGGAGAACCTTCCGCGACGACTTTGCCTTTCGCCATGACCACCACATGATCACAAAGTGCTGCAACTTCTTGCATCACATGGCTAGAAAATAAGACACAGTGACCTTGCGCCTTAAGCATCAACAACAAATCTCGTAATACTCTCGTACTCATTACATCTAAACCGCGTGTTGGCTCATCAAGTACAATGTTTGTTGGTTTATGCACGATTGCCTGCGCCAACGCCGTTTTCATTCTTTGACCTTGTGAAAAGCCTTTACAGCGTCTGTCCGCGATATCCAACATTTGTAGCTTCTCTAACACTTCTTGCGTCGCGGCAGCGGCCGATTTTGCGTCCATGCCACTTAGTTCAGCATAAAACTGGGTATATTCACGCGGTGTCATGCGCTCGTAGAGTCCACACGGGTCTGGGAACAATCCTAATTGTTGTTTTGCTCTGGTTGGCTCTTTAGCAACATCAATACTATCGATAGACGCAATACCTTGATCAGCTTGGAGCAGACCAAATACGGTCCGTAAACAAGTTGTTTTACCTGCTCCATTTGGTCCCAATAGTCCCGTAATTTGACCATCACGAGCGGTAAATGATAGCCCGTCTAGCGCGTTCACTTCACCAATCTTTTTATATAAGTTATCTACTTGGATCATGAGTTACTCCTTATCAGCGGTTGCTGGGCCGTTTATGTTCATAAAGAATTGTTTGCGTGTGTCTTCTTCAAGACAGTTAGTATCAAAGTCTCCCACTGTCTTTTCATCGTAAAACTTAGCAATGAGTTTATTAGCACAGCTTTGCCCTGCGACAATATGCGTAGCCGTTGGCGCAACTAAGTGCGTGGCATTGCTTAATTTTTCCATCGCAACTTCTGCCCACTTAGCAGGCGTTGCTGGATCTAACCCGCCAGAAAGCAGTAAGGTTGGAATATCGGACGCAACGGGTTCATAGTAACTACTTGGCACCGGACTCACATTCCAAATTGGGCACGTCGCATCCAGTCCTGTGATCATCATCTTACCCATATAGTTTTCACTATATTTGGCTTTGTCCGCAGCCGTTAATCGTGGCCAATCTTCCCCACATACAATCGCCTGATGCATCCCCATAGCCAACCCAAGACCGTCCTCACTTGGTGCCATCATGCCGACGAGTGGAGCTAGGTTACCTTTAGCCGCTTCACTAATAGCAAGCGGCACCAATGCACGGAAGGAATGAGAGTAAAGCGCCATCCTAATCGCACTATATAACTTCATTTTAGTCATCGTCATCGCAAGCGGTTTGCTGGTTCTTGGGTGAAGTACAGACGCCTCTATTGGCGTTTGCTCTACTTGATTAAGCAAGCTCTGCCATTGCTGCTTTAGATTCGGATAACTATTTGCACACTTTTTATCAGCTTCACATTGTGTAAAGAGAGCGTTCAATGAGTCTTCTATCGCGCCGCCAATCGCCATTAAACTTTGGTTATTGGGTGCAAGACCATCTAACACGGCCGATGCAACACTATCGGGGAACTGTCTCATATACTCAAGTGCGATGCGTGTTCCATATGAGCCACCATATAAGTGTAATTTGCTATAGCCAAGCGCGTCTCGTACCGCATCAAAGTCTTTTGCTGCTGCAACCGTCGTATAATCGGAAAGATCTGTGTTTAGCTTTTCTTTACACTTAAGGGCATCTTCTTTGTAAAAATCGAGACCCAACAAAGTATCATTTAGCGCAAATTGTTGCTCAAGATCATCCATATCGCATTGCAAAAGATTAGATTTTCCGGTTCCCCGTTGGTCAACAAGTATAATGTCTCTGCTTTCTCTCGCGTATTTCAGAATTCTTTCAAAGTTTGCTGCGATTTCGGTGGCTGACTGCCCAGGCCCCCCTGCAAACGCAATAATCGCTTCTTGTGGGTAAAGCGGCTTGATTGCTGGAATAACCATAAAGTGAATATCAATTTTTTGTTCCGTTTTGCTTTCACTTAATGGTTGCGAGATTTTTCCGCATTGCGCTCTATCGCTGAGGCCTTTTGCATAACAAGCGGATAATTCTGCAGTTGATGTAGCCGCTTGTGCTGACAATGCAGCTCCTAAAATGAGAGGAAGCAGCGCTAGCTTTACTAAGCTTTTCTTAAACTTAAATGGCTTTTTCATAGTTATTTCCTTGTTGACTCACGGTCAGTATGCTAACTTTAAGTGAGTGTATCAGTGTATTATTGTATTAATACAGTAGAATTAGAGTAATGCTAGATCTTATTCATGTCAACCCCAACAGCGCAGAGCCAATTTATAAGCAGCTATTTGATCAGATAGTGCGTTTGATTGTGTCTGGTAAAGCGCAAGCCGGAGAAGAGCTACCTTCTGTAAGAAAGCTAGCTGAGCACTTCTCGGTAAATCCGATGACCGTCTCCCGGGCTATCGGGCAACTTGTTGATCAAGGTTGGCTTGAACGAAGACGCGGCCAGCCGACACGCGTTGCACCGCAGCAAACCACACAACAGACCGATAATCTACTCCATAAAAACCTAGATATTTTAATTAGTGATGCGAAACAGCTTGGGATCAGTAAGACTGAATTAATATCATTAATTGATAAAAATTGGGGACAAGAATAATGACAAGCCCACTACTACAATTCACTAAAATCCATAAAAAATTTGCCGACAAGCCGGTTCTAGAAGACATAAACCTTATTATTGAGCCGGGCATGGTTATGGGTTTACTAGGACGAAACGGAGCCGGTAAAACGACACTTCTGCGGATTGCACTTGGGTTAATCGCACAAAATAGTGGTGAGGTTAGCTGCCTCAACAGCAGCAACCTAGAGCTGAGCCCTACATGCAAGAGCCAAATTGGCTATGTGCCACAACAGCCCTGTGGCTATCAAGGCTTTAAAGTCAAAGACGCCCTCGCACTGCATCGCAGCTTTTATCCAGATTGGGATATTACGCTTGAGCAGGAATGGTTTTCTCGCTTCGAGTTAGACGAAAACAAGCTAGTAAGTAACCTTTCAGTTGGCCAACAACAAAGCTTAGCGCTGATAATGGCGATGTCATATCGGCCTAAGTTACTGATCCTTGACGAGCCAGTTTCAAGCCTCGACCCCATTGCACGCCGGGAGTTTATGTCGGACTTATTCGAGTTAGCGCTTGAGTCCGGCTCTGGTGTACTTTTCTCCTCGCATATTACATCTGACGTTGAGCGCGTCGCGAGTCATATTGCTATTATTAAAAATGGAAAGGTCTTGGTTACTGGTGAATTAGATACACTGAAGGAACAAATTAGGCTTGTTCCGCATCACCTTACAAGCAAACTGCCATCCGGAAACGTACTTCACCAATCTGAACGGTTTAGCATTTATCAAGCTCAAGACAGTGCAAACTGGTCAGCGGACTTACAGCAAAGCCATAGCAACCTTGAGCAGCTCTTTGTGGAGCTACACGCATGAGTACATTAACTCAGCGCAATTGGTGGACAGGGTTTTCCGGATTTTGGTTGCGAGAGTGCGGCTCAGCAAACTTTTTCATTCCTGGGATCTTAGCGTCTATCGCTTCACCTTTTTTAACCTTGATAGAAGATCAAAATATACAAGCATTTAGTTTGGTTTTCTCGATCAGTGCTTTATGGATGGCCTTTTGTTGGCAGTTAGTGAAATTACAAGCACAGGAAAGCGCCTTACTATTCTCTGCAATTAAACAGCACGTATACTTGCAAGGTACGATAATTCTAGTCATTGGTTACCTACTTAATGCGCTTGCTCTTATCAACCGCCCCGCGTCAGAAGTTGCTTATGCCATGCTGTTTGCAACGAGTTTTGGTGGTAGTTTCTTTTTACTATGTATTCGAAATAGCGTGTATTTCAAACATAATAGTTACGTTTTTATGCTCGCACTCGTGCTTGCTATGTTTTTTGGTAATAGCCCCCAAATTTTAGCACTGCTTGCCGTCCCCCTTATATTAATGGGAACATACCTGTTAGTGAGGCGGACTCATCACTGCCAATGGCATCATTTGGCATATCAAACCTACTTAAATAATATTCAAACTGGGTGGCTCCCGAGCAATACCTTCGTACCAGACTTCCTCACTCGGGGGATTAGACAATTTTTTATGCCAATGAGCTATTTCGCAGGTAATCTGTTGATACAGACCTGTCAGATATTGCTTGTCTCTGGGCTATTAGCCATTGTGGCAAGTGGCTTATTTGGTGTCACACTCGATTTTGTTATTGGCTTTACCGATATGCTTGTTCTGATGTTCGCTATTTTTGTCAGTTGGTCCAAGCTACAAACTAAAATGACATGGGATCAACTATACCTACTCCCTATCTATTCAAGCCTTAAAACGATACAGCAGGCTTACCACATCTCTGCGGTTAAACTTGGTTTTTGCCTATCCTTGTTTCAACTTCTAGTATTACTAGCTTGTAGCGCCCTTTCCACATTCGAGGCTGTGGCTTTCTACTTAGTGATATTTACGGGCTCTGTAGTCGGGTTTGTTCTTTGCATTGCGCTAGGGAGTATAATTAAAAGCGCCCTTACGTTGTCGCTTTCATGCATGTTCGTAGTCATTTTACACAGTGCATTTAAATCTTACCTGTTAAATCACGAACAATCAGCAACCACCCTATATCTATTATTAGGTTACGTTGTGATAGCCATGTCACTGCTTTTTTACAGTAATAAGAAGCTTGATTAAGAAAGGTGTAATTCGCATCGCAAAGACGTGGCGCAAAAGCGCTTAAACAACTAAAGACAGCGTTATTAAGAATAACAGAGTGATAGTGAGCATAAGTCGATTATCACTCATTTCTAACAGCTATATTTAATGGGAGTGGGTTCGACTATTAATAAAGTCGGTGACCGAAAACAACACTCCAGAGATCACGAACGTAATGTGTATGCCCACTTTCCAAGCTAGCTGCTCACTGGTTAAATCTTGAGAATGGATAAAAACCTTGAGCAGCTCTACGGCAGATATCGCTACTATGGCGCTGATCAGCTTAATTTTGAGCCCTGAGAAGCCAACTTTCCCCATCCAAGTCGGTTTATCTTCTTGTGGTTCGACATTAAGCTTAGAAACAAAATTCTCGTAGCCACTAAAAATAATGATGATCAATAACCCGGCCAGTAAAGCCGTATCAACCAATGTTAAGATGCCAATGAGTAACTCTTGATTTGTCGCTGTAAGCGCACTGATGGTCATCACATAAAGCTGTTTAAAAAACTTAAGTAATAGCAACACAATCGCGAGTAGTAGGCCAACAAAAAAAGGCGCTAGCAGCCATCGTCCTTTAAATAAGGTTCTTTCTAGTAGATATTCATAACGATTAAATTGCTCATTCGCAGACTTAGTTTCTTGCTCCATGTTTTTGATTTTCACCATGTTTAATAAGTTTGATTGAACCCATAAATGTAGCATCAACGCTTACATTTCTCACTATTTATTGACGTAAATTTGAATCAATTTTCTGCTCTTTAAGAGAAAATTAATTCGTTTTCCTTATTTTAAATTTTGCTTTAAAACATGCTTGTTCTTTCAACTAACAGGTAACACGAATGAAAACCTTAGTTTCATCATTAATCGCTCTATCTCTTTTTGCTTGTGTACAAGTACAAGCCGATGAAGAGTTACCAGTCGCGCCTGCAGATTTGGTTCAAGAGTTAACTCAAATGTGCCTTGATTGGGCAAAAGATGATGATGTGCAAGCATCTGAGATGAAAAAATATGTTTTGAATTGCGTTAACGACGAGCTAGAAGCTACTGGCTATCAACAAGTCAAAGACGTGGACATTAAGTAATACCAGTTCGCTTAATTAAGTGATGGTATTCATGATGAAAAGGCCGCTCAACACGTTGAGCGGCCTTTTATTTTCAATAACATTTTAGGCAAAACATCCAATACACCTAAAGACACTTATCGATATTTAGCTAGCCGTTACGCTTTCTTTTTCCTGGTAGTTTTCTCTTCTTCTACCCATTTACCATTGCTATACGTCGCTTTCCAACCCGTCGCTTTACCATCCACTTCTGTCATCACATATTGTGTCTTGGTTTTTCTAGAGTAACGAACAATCGCTGGATTTCCATCCGAGTCTTGCTCAGGCGCATCAGCCAGATAATAGAATTTAGGCGAAATTCTATCTCTAAAGCGTTTTAGCTCTGATACTTTCGGAGCTCTTGTCTCACGTGATTTCGGGAATGTGTGCGCCGCTAAAAAAATACCTGAAGCACCGTCTCTAAGCACGAAGTGCGCGTCAGATTTTTCGCATTCTAGTTCCGGAAGCGGAACTGGGTCTTCTTTCGGTGGTGCAGCTTCACCATTTTTCAATAACTTACGTGTATTTTTACAGTCTTCATTTGTACAACCAAAATACTTACCAAAACGGCCTGATTTAAGCTGCATATCCGAGCCACACTTGTCACACTCAATCAGTGGACCATCGTAGCCTTTTATTTTAAATGAACCTGTTTCAATGACATAGCCCTTACATGCGGGGTTATTACCGCATACATGAAGCTTTTTCGTCTCATCAATAAGGTATGAGTCCATTGCCGTTTCACAAATTGGACAACGTTTCATATGGCGGAGTGATTCAGCTTCCGCCTCTTCATCCGCATCTGCGGCAACCGCCTCATCACCTGACACTAAATTAATTGTGGTGGTACAACGCTCTTTTGGCGGCAAGTTATAGCCTGTACAGCCAAGGAATACACCAGTAGAAGCAGTACGAATACCCATCTTACGTGAACATGTGGGGCAATCTATGTCTGTTTCGACCATCACATTTTGTCGCATACCGCCTTCACTTTCATCGCCAGCTGCAATTTCTAGCTGGTTGGAAAAGTCAGCGTAAAACTTATCAAGTACCTGCGTCCATAAACGCTCGCCTTCTGCGATATCATCAAGGCGGCCCTCCATTTTTGCAGTAAAGTCAAAGTCCATTAAATCATTGAAATTCTCAACGAGTCTATCAGTAACAATTTCACCCATTTTTTCAGCGTAAAAACGGCGGTTTTCAACTCTGACATAACCACGATCCTGAATCGTTGAAATAATTGCTGCATAGGTAGACGGGCGACCAATACCACGTTTTTCTAATTCCTTAACTAAGCTTGCTTCACTGAAACGTGCTGGTGGTTTAGTAAAGTGTTGTTTAGGATCAAGCGCGATAAGATCGAGCTTATCGCCAACTGAAACACTTGGAAGCGCCTGCTCTTCTTCATTCTTTTTACGAACGGCTGGTTGTACACGTGTCCAACCATCGAAGCGTAGCACGCGGCCTTTCGCTTTTAACGTGTAATCTTCTGCTGCAACAGTCAGTGTTGTAAGGTCATATTCTGCCGGCGTCATCTGACACGCCACAAACTGGCGCCAAATAAGCTCATAGAGCTTTTTAGCATCTGCCTCTACGCCCTCTAAATGACCTGATAAGATCGCAACATCAGAAGGACGAATTGCTTCGTGCGCTTCTTGGGCGTTGCCTTTTGCGGAATAACGCAGTGGTGCTTCTGGTAGATACTTACTACCAAATTCACTATCAATATAGCCACGACACATTTCTAACGCGTCGTTTGATAAATTCGTCGAGTCCGTACGCATATAGGTGATGTAACCCGCTTCGTATAGACGCTGCGCTAACATCATGGTTTTCTTTACGCCATAGCCTAAACGAGTACTTGCCGCTTGCTGCATTGTCGAGGTAATAAATGGCGCACTTGGCTTACTCTTACTTGGCTTTTCTTCGACCTTAACGACTTCATAAGCACTGCTTTCAAGCACTTGTACGGCAGTATCAGCCTGTGCTTTATTTACTGGCTTAAATGCTTCGCCTTTGTACTTAGTAACCGCTAGACGAATGTCATCTTTTGTTGCTTTAACATCAGCGTGAATGTCCCAAAACTCTTCAGGAATAAATGCTTTGATCTCACGTTCTCGCTCAACAAGCAACCTCACCGCAACGGATTGTACGCGACCTGCCGATAACCCTCTTGCTACTTTTTGCCAAAGCAACGGGGACACCATAAAGCCAACAACACGGTCAAGGAATCGTCTTGCCTGCTGTGCGTACACCATGTCAGTATTAAGATGGCCAGGTGTTTCAAACGCTTGGGTTATCGCATTTTTGGTGATCTCGTTAAAGACCACACGCTTATATTTGCTCTCATCGCCACCAATAATCTGCTCAAGGTGCCAAGCAATGGCTTCCCCTTCTCTATCCAAATCGGTTGCGAGATAGATATGGTCAGCATCTTCAGCGAGTTTTTGCAGTTCTTGAACTACTTTTTCTTTACCTGGCAAAATCTCGTAATGTGGTTCCCAACCCTTCTCAGGATCAATCCCCATCCTCGCAACTAAATTTGCATAATCTTTTTGCTTTTTATATTGCGCTTTTTCTTCAGGTGACATTTTACGCACTTCAGCTGGCGACTTAGTTGCCAAACCTTTCGTTTTACCTGCGCCTGAGGTAGGAAGATCTCGAACATGACCAACACTGGATTTAACAATGTAATCCTTGCCGAGGTATTTATTGATTGTTTTTGCCTTCGCGGGAGACTCTACAATTACTAGCGATTTGCCCATAGCTGCCTATTTTTGACCGATTCTGTCTGATGTTTGCCCTTACTTGGGCGCTAAATTACTTATAGGTATATCTACAAACACCTATTGTTACAAGCTAAAAATACTAACTTTTCCCTGATCACCGAATTATTATCCAATTTATGTACAATATTCAGCCAATTTAGGGACACGTTCATATATATAAGGTTAAGGCACGGGAATATAAAGGAATAGAAACAAAAATGCCAACCCGAAAGTTGGCATTTTTCATTTTATCCAGCGTCCAGTACGGTAATTTTAGGCCCCAAGGTTATCACCTTTGAATCGCTATCACCTAACTCCGGAAAGGTAAGTCGCACACTTACTTGTCCTGATCTAGATTCATTTGGACTAGTTTCCGGTTTTATTGTAAAGCTAAAAGCGTACGGCTTATCACTATTAGAATTTAGTACTGTCGCAGATACACTCCCGCCATCAATTTCACCATTAGTGGTAGAAACCGCAACCTCTGTTCCTGCAGGAGGATGATTACCGAACTCATCAGAAAGATATACATACACAGTTACAGGTGTTCTATTCTCAGCCAAATTAAAATCTACAGTAGAAATGTCGCAAAGCCCTGATTGGCCTGAAGTCTCTAGCACCAATGCTGACGTACTTGTACAATCATTTGAGGCAACCGCAAAGCGAACAAATGTGTCATCGCCAGACATAACTAGCTCCATTTGCCTAAATACGTTTACAAGTTCTCTAGAGCATTCTCCTTTTTCTAATGCAGCTTCAGAACAAAGCAATCCATTATATAAACCGTCACCTTCGTAGCTGCCATCACCGTCGGTATCAAAGTCGAATAGACCATTATTATTGCTATCAATCCAGACGTCATCATGTCCACCTGTCGCACTCCCCAGAGGCGAACATGGATCCGGTTCCGCGTTGCTGTCGCAGTCTTTCTTATCAAAGCGACCATTTTCGTTTGTATCAATGAAAGCTTCTGTTAAGTCAAATTCAGGACGGTATTCACCAACATCAAATTGGCCATTTCTACGAGCAGTAACGACGTTACCATCTCCATCTAAAATTGACTCTTCATCTCTAAAGCTTTCCTGCCCTTTCACATAAGCTAAAATACTCACTCGACCACCCATTACCACTCGCCTTAGCGCTTCTGCAGAGCTATCAGCAGCTGAGGCATTTTTTTGTCTAAACATGCCACCAATGCAAGGGGCAGGGTTGCCAAAGTAGGGATCACAGTTCCAATTGGTATTGGATCGTCTTGCAGCTTCAGTCGTCAAGGACTCTCTTAAACGCGGAGCGACTCCTTCATGAGTCGCAGGATTTCCATCTATATCACCAATCCGGTTTCCCCATTCATAACCATAAAATGGCCTATCTCCTTGACTCCTCCATACAACTGTACAACTCGCATTATCTGTTCGGCATTCATATGTATCAGTTGAATCTATACTTCCAATTGTACCTGCCTCAGATAGAATCGTCGCAGCAACACCATCGGCGCTGAATTGATTAAATTGGTCGCCAAACCTCAATGTTAAATTAGAAGTTACACCATCGTAATTTAACGCGTTGGGGTTTAAGACATCTGCCGATAAACTAAAGCTGTCTTGATCAGTAACACCTGAACTCAAGATCAATTGAGAAGAAACACTGTAAACCTGCTCACTAAGAGGAATCACAAAAAATTCTTCATTATCTTTTGGACAACGATCATCAGAATTTGGATTAGTTTGACATTGAGAAGCTAGTTCAGGCCAACAAGTTACATATTCTCCATGCTCATCGATAGTTGCCTGAGGTATCAAGCAGGCAGTTACAACCAACGGCCCAGGCACAACACCGGATTTGACTGTTGTTCTTACGATACCATTTGAGTTCGTGTTACCTGAAACTTGTGTTAACCCTGCAACGCCTTGATCATCCGAAAGCTTAAAGTCGACCCTAGCGCCGGCTATAGAACGGTTATCTTCATCAAGAAGTTTGAAACTTAGCACTGACTGAGTAGCGATACCTCCTTCTCCTGGAGGAAGCGCAATAAATCTCTCAAATCCATTTTCTTCAGGTAAAAATTGGATCGCTTGAGCCTCTGCACTTTCAACTACAATATCTTTTGTCTGTGTAATAGTTTGACTACCGTTAACAATCACGACAGATATGGTGTCTTTCCCCGCACAGCCTTTTGCAGTGTAAGTAGACTTTGCAATACCGTTTGACGTAGAAACTAATTCATCCAGTTCTGCCAATGCTGGAGTTTGACTACTACAAGATGAGCTAAACTCAACATCAATAGAACTAGTAACAGGGTTCCCTTCTTGATCAGTTAGTGTAACGACAATGACGGTACTTCCTCCTGCTTTTAATGGGAAGGAACCGGTTTGAGGGTTGCCTGGTTCTATCTCTAAGCCATTTTTAATATCTACAGATAACTCCGCTACACCAATCGCAAAATTGAAGGAGTCTTGGACATCATTATGATCCAGTGAAGTTACCGTTACTTTACCAGCTCCACCTTGGGTTCCTGGCTGAAGCTTCAATAAGGCGATACCAAAGCTATCAGTGATTGCCGTACCAGTGGCTGGTAATACCTGTCCAAGAGTTGATTCAGCTTTCACTAGGGACGCCTTGATTCCATCAGTTGACTGATCGGACGTTACCTTAACAAAAATGTCCGCACTTTCATTCGAACTAACCTGATTAACAACACGACATCCCCCTGCAACAGGATCCAACTGGGCTTGCTCTCGAGAAGATTCCCAGCCCTCATCGCAATCGACAATTAGACTCGATTCAACTTTTATTTTATTGTTTGCATTATCGCCGGAAGATGAAAAGTTAAGCACTTGAGCAACACTCTCGTCACCTTCAGAAAAGCGCGCGATTAATTGGCCTGCACCCGCTGAAGAAGTGACTTGCATGGTTATTTCTGCTACCCCTTGGGCATTAGTAAGAACCCGACCAGATGAAGGAATAAGTGTCGCAAAATCATCAGATTCAAAAGTGATAATTTTATTTGCTAACGCAACATTATCTTTGGTCAGCTTAGCGCTTACAACTAATGGAGAACCAGCGGATAACTCTCGACTTTCTTGACCTTGCTCAGTCTTAGCACTCAATATAATAGCTAATTCAGAGGTTGCTCCCTCAGATATAAAGTTAAAGTACTGATTTGCTGCATCTTGGCCCTCTTCATAAGTTACTGTAATGCGGCCAGCACCAACCAATTCACTTGCTGTAAGTGTTACTCGAGCTTTGCCTTGTTGGTCAGTCAATAAAAAACCTGATTTTGGTTCAATAACTCCAAAATCATCAACTTGAAATTGCAATCGTTCATTAACCAATGGTGCTCCCTCAAAGGTCAACTCGGCTGTCACCAATAACGGAGAGTTTTTACCTAAGACATTGCTTACATCACCATCTAAATTAACTGCCGATATGGTAACTTGGTACGGATTAGAAGAATCTCCGCCCCCATCGCCGACAGAGGTAAAGTTGAACTCCGTAGTTTTAACGATACCGTTAGACTCATATGTTGCACTAAGTTGACCTGCTCCAGCAATACTCGTTGCAATCAAGGTAACACTAGCAATACCTTCGTCGTTAGTAAGTACAGCTCCTGACTCTGGCAGCATAGTTGCAACCTGATCGACCTGAAAGACAACTCTTGCACCTTCTACAGTATTACCGTTTTCTTTAACTATAATATCGACTTTTAATGGCACGGCTCTCGATAGCCTATTGTTTTCAGACTGTGTCGAATTAATTTCCAGTTCTATCAAACCCTCAGAAACAAAAGCCAACTCTTTTGACAGGGTAGCATCTCCCTGATTATAACTTGCAGTTAAAACTCCTTGACCTTCGGCTGCTGTTGCTTGAAGAGTCACTTGAGCGTTCCCATCTGCATCCGTTGTCATCTTTACCGATGAGGAAGAGTCGATCAGCGAAAAAGCATCCGTTTCAAAAGTGACTACTGCCCCAGAAATAGGCTCTCCATTATTGGTTAACGTTGCAATGGCTATTAGCTCATTTGAAGGTGATAAACTGTTCGTCTCACCTTTAAAGTCTAGGGTTAAAGAAAAGCCACCTCCAGTATTGTCATCACCGTTATTTGTGTCTTTTTGGATACTGCCACCGCCACCGCATGCGGTCAGTAAGATTGCTAGCATTATCATGCTAAAATAGCGCATTAAGGGCATTCACCTATCTCCCTAGCTAAGTTAATTTTATTATTGCTCAATAGTAACTCAATTTTAGCGATAAAATCACAATTTTTTATTAGATTAGATAGATTTTCTATCGCGAAATGCTGTTCATCTGCGTCAAGCCTGTTAAGCTTTAGCAGTTTTGAGATATATAGTGTTAGGACAATGTCAGAAAATCAAAAAATGGGCCTAACGGCGCGCATTATGATTGGTATGGTGCTAGGCGTCGCTTTAGGCCTTGCACTCCAAGCCATCTTAGGTAAAAACAAAGAAATACTTATTCCTTTAGGTCTGTTTGACCTGCCCATTAAAGGCTTTTTTGTTGACGGCCTGTTCCATATCGGCGGACAAATCTTCATTGCAAGTTTAAAAATGCTTGTCGTCCCTTTGGTCTTTATTTCTCTTGTATGCGGTACATGCAGTTTGAGTGACCCAAAAAAATTGGGCCGCTTAGGTGGAAAATCTATCGGGTTGTATCTTATCACTACGGCCGTTGCAATTACGGTAGCGATTACACTCGCACTGCTTATTGCACCAGGCGGTGGCGTTGAAATTCCAAGTAGCGCATCATTCGATGCAAAGCAAGCACCAACACTTGTGCAAGTCATAATCAACATGTTCCCGACCAACCCGATTGATGCTATGGCCAACGGCAATATGCTTCAAATAATTGTTTTTGCGTTACTCTTTGGTATTGCTATGGCGCTAAGCGGTGACGCAGGTGCTCGTCTTGCCGCTGTCTTTGAAGACCTAAATACTGTAGTACTTAAGCTTGTGACATTATTGATGAACGTCGCCCCATATGGCGTATTTTGTTTGATGGCTAAGTTGTTTACAACTATCGACATGGGGCTGATTGCCGAGCTCGGCAAATATTTTATGGTGGTGCTAGCCGCCCTGCTGATCCATGCATTTATTAACTACTCGATTTTATTTAAGCTGTTAACAGGTTTGAGCCCAGTTGTTTTCCTGAAGAAGATGAAAGACGCATGTATGTTTGCCTTCAGCACTTCAAGTTCAAGCGCAACAATGCCTGTTACACTTGAGACTGCAACTAAAAAGTTGGGTGCACATAACTCTGTTGCGTCTTTCACAATCCCTCTAGGTGCAACTATTAATATGGATGGTACCGCAATCATGCAAGGTGTTGCGACGGTTTTCATCGCTCAAGTATTCGCCGTAGACTTGACCATCAATGACTATCTTATGGTTATCTTGACCGCTACTCTTGCCTCTGTTGGGACGGCAGGCGTACCTGGTGTTGGTTTGATCATGCTTGCAATGGTGCTTAATCAAGTAGGGTTACCTGTTGAGGGTATCGCACTTATCATCGGTGTCGATAGACTGCTAGACATGACAAGGACAGCGGTTAACATCACCGGTGATTGTATGGTGACTTGTGTAGTTGCTAAGTCTGAAAATGAATTTGATGTTGACGTATTCAACGACCCAGATGCGGCAAAAGAGCTAGAAGAAACCACTTCGAAAGTAGCATATAAAAGCTAGTGCTCTTTGGTTAAAGAGCAGCCACGATGTAGTGGTTGCTCTTTAACGTGTGAGTCCACTTAATTAATTGAACCAATTTCACTAAAGTTGGAGTCATGCCAGGCTAAGCTCTAAACTCAATTCAAGCAACCTAACCATACTCTCTTTAGCTCTCCAACCTTAATAACTTTCTTTTACAGTGTACTCAAAGTACGTTTTACAAAAGGTGCTTTGGCCTTACCATATTCATCTTGAGAAGCTAACCCTTGGGCTATTACTTGTCGTTTTTGAGCTTCGTATTCTAACCGTGCTTCAGGGTTTTCCAGCATATAAACTTTAAACTTTTTCTGCTTAACATGCTCGTCGCTACCTTGTTCAATCACATGTGCGTGAACTTGAAACATTTCACCTTGGTACATTACTGCAATATCTTTTCTCGGGCGGGTGTCAGGAAAAGGATTATCACTGTGCTGGTTGACAAACCCAAACTGTGTTAGATGCGTCACAGCTTGAGCTAGTTTTCCGGGTTTATACAACACAGAGATATCGATTATCCCTTTACCCGCAACCATAAACGAGCTAGAACCGAAATGTAAAAGCTCAAGTTCAGGGTGCGCTAGTACTCCCATTATTTCGTCAGCAACTTCGAGGAATACCTTGCGCCATGGGTTAAAGCTTGCTGGAACTAATTGATAAGAGACGAATTCGATTTTTGACATACCTGTCCTTATTAACTTTCTGATAAGAATTATATTTGGAGCCAGTGTTTTGCGTGACTAATTATTGTACTACACAATATATCAGTGTCTCCTGAGTGCATCTAAATAATCTGCTTCATTGAGCTAATGACTGAATAGCAGACATTGCACGCTTAGCATCATTTAATGGCACAAAAATATGATCATGATAGAAGCCAGCAATTACATTCGCGCTAATATCAACATTTTTCAGTGCATTAGAAAATGCAGCAGTTAACCCCACAGCTTCCAAGCTCGAATGCACTTGCAAAGTAATTTTATTCATCACACAGCTGTAATCCAATCCGTGCTCGTCTGCCATTTGCTTGGTGACTACCAACGTTAACCCCTCGCGCTCCATAAAGGTCGCAATTGGTTCAAAAATCATGCACTCAGCAAGGCTTTTTTGCACTGTACAAAATATATAAGGTGTTTCATCAAGTGTCGGCGAAATGTCTTTTAATAATTGAGATAAATCACTAATGCCCGTCATAAGTTTCCTTTCAATGTTTTCAATAAATCGCGGCTAGGTTCAAATGCATCGTAACGAGGAAGCGGCGCATCTAAGTCATCCCAATTGGCTTTTGAGGAGACAAAATTATGTGATATTGGCCGCTCTTTGATATCCGAGTCCAAAATGCCAAGCCTCAATCTCACCCGCTTTGGATCGTTTTCGTTCGAACTAAAAATTGGACTTGCACAATGTTTGCAAAAATGGCGCTTTCTTCCAGGTTTAAACTCGAAGATATTTAGTGCCTCCTCGCCACTTAGGATCACAAAATCACTCCACAGCACAAAACCATTGGTCGCATAAGCCGTGCCTGTAGACTTACGACACAAAGAGCAATGACAATGAATGATATCGCTGATAGGCCCACGGATCTCAACCTGAACCGCTTTACACAAACAACTTGCCTTGTAAGCCATACCTACCCCTTTGTGTTTCTGGTGATCCAAGTATCCAATTGATTGGCGAAATTTTGCTTATCAGCTTGAGACAAAGGCGGTGGTCCTTGAGTTTGTACGCCGCTGGCACGCATCGTGTCCATAAAGTCACGAATATTTAAGCGAGATTTTATGTTTTCTTTCGTCAGCAGTTCACCACGCGTGTTGAGTGCGGTGCACTTTTTCTCAATGACTTCGTCTGCAAGTGGAATATCGCCGGTAATAACCAAATCACCTTCAGTAACGCGCTTCACGATTTCGTTATCCGCAATATCAAACCCCTTTGGGACTTGAAGCTTTTGAATAAAAGGTGACGGGGGCGTTTTTAGATATTGATTTGCAACCAACGTAACCGTGGTAGAAGTGCGCACAGCTGCGCGAAAGAGCATTTCTTTTATCACCACGGGACAGGCATCAGCATCAACCCATATTTGTTTTGCCATAACAACTCTTTTAAATTTAAATTGCCTAGAGAATACTAAATTTAGGGATTAGGTTCACGCCTAAAATGAAACTCATGCTCATCGTCATCAAACTGCACAAATCCCAACTTTTCGTATAAACGCTTCGCGGGATTCGCTTTAAGCACGGTCAATATCCAAGGCAATGTTGAGTGGGTTTCTATCAAGCTTTTAATGACTTGAGCACCGAGACCCTTTCCTTGTTGCTGGGGCTCTATTTGCAGCTGAAAGAGGTAATAGTCTTGTTCGCGTTGCTTAAACTTAGCCAAGCCAACACGCTTTTCATTCACGTATATCAAATGTGAACTCGAGTATTCGTATAATACTCGAGCTTTATGTTCAGCCTCAGTCAAAAATAGTCCTGCATTTTCTAAATGCGGCACCATGGTCGCTTTACGCAGCGCCACTAAATAATCAAAGTCACTTTCTTTTGCCTGTATGAAGTAAATTTTATTCGTCATCAATTTCGAATATCCCTTTTGCGTAAAGTACACCAAACCCAGACACGATGACATTCGTATCAGTCACTTCACAAAATAGCTCACCGCCACGCTTTGAAGCCTGATGTGCAAGAAGCTTCTGCTTGTTTAGCATTTTAGCCCAGTACGGCGCTAACCCAGCATGGATTGAACCGGTAACCGGATCTTCATCGCCCCCATTGGCGGGCCAAAAGTAGCGCGACACAAAATCAACGTCATCGCCTTTTGCTGTCACCACAACATCAAAAGGCGCAAGAATTTTCAGTTTGTCGCTGTCGTACTCACAACTACGAACTTGCTGCTCAGTCTCAACAATCACAAAGTATGCTTGACGATTTTTAAGTACCTGCGCCGGTGTTACGTTAAGCCCTTCTAATAGAACGTCGGGAGCTTCAGCTAACTCAGGGGCTAAGCTCGGAAATTCCATCACGATGCGACCATCAGCCTCCTGCTTAACAGTGAGTGTCCCGACTTCTTGGGTTTGAAATTTTATCTCACCTGATTTTCCCTTGTGATTGAAAAGTACATACGCAGCGGCGAGCGTTGCATGACCACAAAAGTCAATTTCAGTTATTGGAGAAAACCACCGGATCTCATAATGATTGTTACCAATTGGCTTCAAAAAGGCGGTTTCGGAAAGGTTATTTTCGATGGCTATCTGCTGCATTAGAGCGTCGCTAAGCCAATTTTCAACTTCAACGATTGCAGCGTTATTGCCACCAAAACGTTTACGCGTGAATGCGTCAACCACAAAATACTCAACTTGCATCTTTTACTCCTTTCAGAAACACCTAAAAACACAGTATAATTTACTGTAATTAGAAGCGAATACAACTTAAATAAACGTGTATTGAGGTTGATCTGTGTGACCATGATGCACGTAGTTAAAATGAGTGGAACCAAGTCGAGGCTTATATGTTTACAGATGCTACCTTATCAATCTTATGTTTATATTCACTAGCAATGTTTGTCACCAGCCTGCTAATGATAGCAACTGCCCCAAAAACTGATGATGAGAAACGCAAACAAACCATCACTGAGTACACAATGTTTGCACTTGCATCTGTTGCCGTATTTTTTGTATCGTTTTACACCTTATAAATACCAGCAGGGTCATCTTGATTGATGACCCATGACAATATCCTTGAAGACCTATTTCCCACTTTCAATCATCGTTTTTATCTTTAGCGCCTTTTCGAAGTGGTCTAGTTCGTGAGTTTGTATCCACCAAGTCGCCGCTTCCATAAGTAGTGTAGGGTCCGTGTTTTTATTGGCAAAAAAAGCGTAAAATGATACGCCAACGTTATCTCCTTTTTGTGCGATTTTTTTATCACATACTTCTATTATCTTACTTCTTAGTGCCGCGCGCATTTTTGGTCAAATCCATACATAATGTTCTGCGGTTAGTGTACCACCAACATCACTGCTATTCACCACATCACACAGCTCAACAAATGGTTTATGCTAAGCCCTGTAGGGTTGATTAGCAATTCATCGATGCACTAGATTAACCTTCTTCACAAGCTTCTCTCTCCCTTACATCTAGTTCGGTGAAACTATTTCTAAACGTAAAGGCATAAGCCGAATCTCCAAAACGACGCAGGTAATCGAGTCTTTCTTTTGCCTCATCTAACGTCGGAATATGGCCCTCTTCAACCCACCACAACACGTAGGTTTCCTGTTCAGCGCGGTGAAACCATTCTTTTTTGCGAGCCAAAAATTCTTTATGCGCGGTTTTAAACATAAAATCTTTGAGCGCTTGCTCCGACTGCCACACAGACATATTCACGATTATATTTGGATCATCAAACGCCTTAATCTCTGTTGCATTACCTGTTTCATCTTTTAAGCGCCAAATAAAGCCTGGGCTTTGCTCTGCGAGTAAATTAATGCGGTCTAAACTTTCTACAAAGTATTGAATTTCTGGCGCATCCATTTGGTATTTAGCGGTGGCTATATTAAGTTGTGCTAATTGCATCGACGGCTTTTCCTTGTGGTGAGTTGCTACATTCTCCCAAACTTCACAATCATACTACTGTTTGCTCGCCGCCAAGTTAAGACAAAATTTAGCCAAATAGAGATTTTTTCACTTTCTACGTTTCTGGGAATGGATGCATATTGATGTATTGCACTATACGAGGTGCGTTTGCTGTATTCGCACTGCCACCATGGGGTAAAAACTGGTGCCAAATCATCATATCTCCTGCATTGGCTGCAATTGCTTTGGAACCCAGTTGATGTAAGTACTCTGTATTTGGTATACATGGATCCCATGGGGCAGATGCAAGCCATGACTCTAGTTTTGTATGAAATCCGGGCACAACTGTTGTAGCCCCCTGCTTTTCTTCAGTGTCTGATAGATACAAAATCCCTTGCGTGCCAAACTTAAGCTGCCTAGAGAAATCTAAATCCCAGTGTAGATCAGGACCTTGAAAACTAGATTGCACAGTTTCAGGCGGGTTGAACCCACACTGATCGGCTGAAACTATCAGTTGTTCGCTCTGCCATAACTGGCTAAAGGCCTTATGAATTCTCATCGAATTCCGATTGTCTTCCAGTGCTTTATGTTGTACCAAATGCACCATACTGCGACTCATTTTTCCTTTGTTAACTTTATACCAAGTCTTTGGATCTGCTAGCTCTATCTCTAAATAGTCTTGGATCGCGTTTCTCGCATTAGCACAGCCTTCAGCACTCACTGCATTTTTAACGATGACATAACCGTTGTCCCGCCAGCATTCTAGGTCATCCTCAGTGAGTACATCCGGCATATTCTGAACTGCAGCTATTTTTTCTTGATAACTGTCGGGACAAGGCATCTGGCAGGTGACATGTTTTAGCAGTGCTATTTTTTCACTACTTGGCTGAGCAATTGTTACTATTGCATCAATAAAACTATCGTAATCGTGTGCATATCGAAACTGTAGCTGATGTGCTTGAGATAAACTTAGGCCCAGTATGTCAAAAGTCGTTTTATATAATTCGAAACTAACTGGCTCTAACTGCTGCTGTTTATTTGTGAGAGTGTTGTTGGCTTGAAGCCAGATCTTTTTGAGTATGGATAAATGATAAAGCGCTAGATCAAGGTTTACATCACACATTATTTAACAACCATCCTTTAAAGCAGAGTTGTGTGTTCCCTCCTTAAAATTTTATTACAAAGACGTTTTTTTTCAATTTTTACCGCTTACACCTCAATACACTATACGTATCACTAAACATGAGGATTCAGAAATGAAAAGAGCAGACTACTTCAATCAGGCACCTGAGCTTATTCAGCACTTATTGGGACAAGAGGAGTTATTAAAACAGCAGGCCCACGCTACTTTTGGAGTCACAATCTGGGAGCTTGTTAAACTTAGAGCATCACAAATCAATCAATGCGCTTTTTGTATTGCAATGCACACTAAACAAGCACTAGAGTATGGTGAGACCACTAATCGTATTATTGGATTAAGTGCATGGCAAGACATGCCGCTATACTCCAATAGAGAAAAACTAGCATTAGCGCTTTGTGAAAAGCTGACAAACGCACAAATGATTGACGACGCTTTTTATCAAACACTCAATATAGAATTTGATGATAAAGAGCTGGCCACGTTAACTATCGCTATTAATGCCATCAACAGCTGGAATCGGGTCGTGAAAATGTTTAAGCCAAATGTAGAGTTCAATGAGCACAGATCTAACACTTGAATTAATAAACCCAACAGGTGAAATCGCTAACTATGTGCAAGCTATCTGGCTTGCACAATCACATAAGCGCGGAGAAACTTGGCTTCCAAGCGACGGGGCAACTGGATTTATTTTCCCTCTTCGTGGGCTCGTTAGCTTCAATGACAATCCGCTCACAGCCCCCTTTTATCTGCAACCAATTGCCATTCAGTCTAGCAAAGTCAACTATTCTGAACAGGCATGTTTTTTCGGGATACGGTTTAAACCCGCGGGACTGGCATTTCTGAAAACGCTGCAACATCCTATAGCAAATCCCAATAATATATTACCCTTGTTGAACACGCTGCAAACTAGTGCCAACTTGACAGCATTACTTGGACTACTAGAGCCGATATTGAATACGCCAATTCCTCGCCACAATTCTATCCTACATACCCAAATACTCCTTGAGCATATTGTTTCAATGACCCCTTTAGAGCAAGCATATGCTCAAACTCCGATCGGAAAACGGCAATTAGAGAGACAAGTTAAAACACATTGTGGGATAACCCCTAAACATTTAGCTCGCATTTATAGAGTTCGATTGGCTAAACAAAAACTGAGAGAAACGCCTGACATTAACATCGCTCAACTCGCGCTAGATTGCGGCTACGCTGATCAATCTCATCTTATTCGCGAATTTAAAACTATCTTTCAGATCACACCAGCAAAATACACAAAGCGACTAAAAGCTGCAGACACAACGTTACCTGCAGCTCGGTAAATTTTTCAACAACCAAGAATATAAAAGCAAGGTTAATTCATTACTACTTATTCGCGCAATGTGCGACCAAGGTTTCGCTTAAAAATTGATTTACCTCAGTTTGCACTTTTTTGTTAAAGCTGTAGTGACCCGAGTTAAGTGCGATATGTTTAAATGGATGAGAAAAATTAGCTTCGCGTAAACCAGCTTCAATATATCCGGCCATTTTGTACGATGGCCAAATTTCATCGTGTTTGGCAGAGACCAGCAGCACTGGCCCATTGGTGTTTTCAACCGGGATGCGAGCGGCTGCAATTGCTTCAGGCGTTGCCTCTGCCAATGCAGCCTCAAAGGCAGGTGTAAACTCTCCCGTTACGTTCCCCTTTTGCATTTTCCATGACAACAGGGGTGCATCAATGTAGTCCAGAGCATTACCGCTAAGCGTCCAGCTCGAGCGAGAAGACAAGGTTTTAACAGCATTCCAGCTTACGTGACTAGGCATAACGGACACGACATGGTTTATCTCATCAAAGTGCGCACCGAGTAATAACGCAAGCTCCGCTCCTTTAGAAAAACCATACACCGCTACGCAATTTGGGTTTATCTTTGGGTCTGCACTCAATGCTTTTATCCGTTTGGCTATATCATCCAAAGATAATTCAGCTGCACTGCTCGATGTATTTTCGGTGCCATAATAACCAAGTGCAGCTACTGAGACACCAATATCATTAAATCCATCTAAAAATGGTTTCCACTGAGGATTAGCGAGTGTATTCCCCCCTTCGCTACCACCTAACACCACAACCAACGGATGAGCCTGACCATCATCGATAAACTGACGTTTAACATCTGGTATAGTCGTGTTTGAACAGGCCGCAAGAAGCCCTACCAAAGAAAATGGCATTATAGTTTTCATCATTTTATTACCTTTTTGAGTTAGCTGAGCCCTATGTTGCTCAGTTGTTGTTTGAGTAGTTTTGCACCGCCCCGGCTAGTCACAACTTGTAAATTGCTATCTCGCAACTTGACAAGGTAACCCCCTGTAACCCAGCGTTCAAACGCAGTTATCGCGCTTTGGTTTACAATGGCATTACGGTGAACTCTTAAGAAATGTGTTGGCAATTGCTGTTGGATCTCCTCAAGGGAGCCATCAATGGGATATTGCTGTCCATTACTAAACGCAATGGCTTGACCGTATTCTAGCTTGATAAGTTCGATACTGCTGACATCAATTAGTGAGGTTTTCCCCGCCACCTTACTCGTTAAAGTAGCGGCGAATCCTGTCGCGATAACACGATTGACTCTTGATAGCGCCAACGCTAATCGTTCGGTACTATAAGGTTTGAGCAAATAATCAACAGCGCCGAGCGTAAAGGCCTCAACCGCAAACTCACTGTACGCCGTGGTAAAAATTATCGCACCTGCAAACCCCGTCCCTTGAAGTTTCTCGACCAAAGTAACACCATTGCATTCTGGCAAGTTAATATCGACAAAGACAATATCTATCGCAAGCTCATGATGTGCGTCAAGAAATACTAATGGCGTGTTACAAGTCAGTACCAAGTTGTGCTTGGTGATCTGGCCAAGTTGTTCAGTTAATTTATCAATGGCTGGTTGCTCATCTTCCACAATGGCAATGTTCAACATTCCTTTGCTCCTCGTGTAAGTGAAAAGCTGACAACCGCACCACCTGTGTGCAGGTCGTTACCAAGCCTAAGTTCAGTATTTTCTTCTAACTTTAACCGTGAGCGCGTGATCGAAAGGCCGAGTCCCGCATCTGACGAACCCAATATGTCCTGCTCCTTAAAGCCCACCCCGTTGTCACTTATTTTAAACACTAACTGGTTCGCTAACTTTTTAATTACTACTTCAATGTGAAGCGGCCTGCTGTTGCCATGTTTTACTGCATTTTCTAAAAGCGGCTGTAATATCATTGGCGGTATTGCTTCGCTCAATAATGCATCGTCGATATCAAAGTCGATGATAAGCGCATCCCCAAACCGACTTTGCTCTATCTCGCACCATTGATTTAGTGCAATTAGCTCATCGGCAACAGACACTTTGCTCGGTATTTTTCCGCTTGTCACAGAATGCGTTAATGAATATCTTAATACCGCAGCGAGATTATGAACCAAAGACCGTGCTGCTTCTGGTTGATTTGGTACAAAGGCTGCAATTGTGTTGAGGCTATTGAACATAAAGTGCGGGTTTAACTGACTGTGTAATAACTTAATTTCAGCTAGTTGGCGAAGCTGTTTTTCTTGTTTTAACAACTTTTGGGAAAGGTAGAACTTAATCACCACAAAAATACCGCTAGACCAAGGCAGTGCGATGGTTAGCGCCTCAAACAGTGAAAATGCATAGGTATTTAACATTCCACTTCTGAGTACACCCCAACATAAACAGCCCATTACCATCAGTCCATAAAAGCCGATATATTGCAGCGGCCAATTGCCTATCTTGAAACGGATGATGAGTACGTAACTTATCACCATCGGTAACCAGTAGAGGAACACAACCGCCAAAATAGAAGAAAGCGCGATATTTGCCGACAACAACATGCCCCGCTGCACCCAATCGGTAAGACTGATAGCAAAACTTATTGCGGCAACGATGGCTAAAATTGCGAATTGTTCATTTCGCTGCAATGTGAGATTGACCATAATCAATACAAATAGTGACTGAATACGTTCATGGTACGCATTTAGCGTCGAAAAGCACTCTGAATATTGCTGAATGGTCGCTTTTCAATGCTAAATGGTTATCTGTATTAGTTCACACTTTTACATCCAAGTTAAAGTACTAAGAAATAGATTAACTTGCTTTAAATCTTAAACACTTGAGGCTGCTTTGCTCATCAATGTCTTTAAATTCAGGTGGGTTTTGTAAACGTTCAACAAACGTGAGCGTTGGCGCCTCTCTGGTCATTTCATCAATCAGAAATTGGCTTGAAACATCGGGAGAATTCACACACGCCAACACTTGGGCATTTGGCGTAAGTAACTCAGGAAGCTTTCTTAAAATACGTTGATAGTCTTTGGTCAGTGCAAAGCTGCCTTTTTGAAAGCTTGGCGGATCAATTACGATTAGGTCGTACGGCCCATATTTACGTATTTTTCCCCAAGATTTAAATAAATCATGGCCTAAAAAAGATACCTTGCTGAGGTCGTGTTCATTGAGTTGATGGTTGACTCGGCCTTGCTTGAGCGCCGCTTTTGCCATATCTAGATTCACAACATGGGCAGCACCGCCCGCAATCGCCGCGACGGAAAACCCACAAGTATAAGAAAACAGATTAAGTACCCGAGCCCCCGCAGACTGAGCTTTTACAAACTCACGACCCAAACGCATATCTAAAAACAGTCCCATGTTCTGCTTTACGCCAAGCTTTAAGCCATATTTAAGTCCATTTTCTTCAACGATAGGCATAGCGGTTAATTCACCATACAAGACCTCGAGATCTGAATCAGGCAAATAACGATGTTGCAGCAAAATAGCAGAGAGTTTTTCGCTAAATGCTTCAGTCTCCACAAGTGATAATAATGCCTGCTTTAACGACGCTATAAAGTCAACGTCGTGCTCCTTGAATAAAGAGATTAAGAGCTGACCTTGTAACCAATCTACGGTGATTTGTTCAAGCCCTTCATAGCAACGACCACGTCCATGAAATAGACGCCTCAGCTCGTTTGGTACTGCTTGGGTTTGCAAATGATTAAGGAGGGTCGATACAGGGTTTATTGCTGTCATGTCGATGTCTGGTTATGCGTAAAGTTCGGCATTTTACTTGTTACTTCATAGCAAAAGCAAATGTCTAAGGCCTGCTTATCTTTCACGTTTATTTTTTGCAGCAAAGGAAACCAGTCTTATGGGCGCCACAACATCGTTGTTGCCCCGCTAAAACCAATTAACCAATTGAGATAAGAAAAATCCTCATGATGGGAGGCAACAAAGCCCATTCTCATGTAAAGCTTTTTTGCTTGGGGGTTAGAATCAATTACATCAAGTCGTAATGCGTGAAACCCGCTTTGTTTGGTATAGCGCTGCAGTGCCACTAGAAGCGCAGTGCCAACACCTCGTCCTCTGACCGATTCAGCAACAGCGATACCATCCATCACTACTTCATTGGGCGCAGGCTTTCGCTCAAATAGGGTAAACACCGCTGCGGCTTTAACCCCGCCTAGCAAACCTAATTCGTCAATAAGTCCAGAAAAGCCCATATTCGATGTAAAACCGCTTTTGCCATATTGAAAGCCCGCAATCCCCACTAACTTGCCGTCTGCAAAGGCAGCGAAAGAGTATTCTGAGATGAAGCTCTTCGCGATAATAGTGATCAGCTTATTGCGATCCGGCACTGCGGCTTTGAATTTGCTACCAAACGCGTCAACATAAAGCTCAGCAGCCGCTTGCGCATACTCTATATCCCATCCTTGTGTTATTTCTATTTCCATACCTTACCTCAAGCTAACGTGCCAACTTCAATAGTAGGTCAAAACTAGCTTAGGAATGAAGTTCGAATTTGTAAAAAATTCAAGTCGATTATGCATATAACTTAATTGTTAGTTTGCGCCATACACGTTCAACGGGTCCCACCTTAAAGAATCGCCCATAGATCACATTTAATAGCAGCTGCACTGCCATAATAGCAAGCCATAAGAACAAGAGCTCACTGCGACTTAGCGTATTATGTAATCCAAAGCCATAAAATATGACCACCAATAACAGTGACTGTCCAATGTAATTACTCAGCGCAAATCTCCCCACTTGATTTATCGCCTCAAGGGGTTTGAACCGATGCAACCAACGGTTATATAGCAAAGATAACAAAACCAAGTAAACAATCGCTTGCAGCTCCCGGTTAAGTACGATGACCATTTGTTTAGCGTAAGACAACACTGGGATATGTGAACTGTGTAGCCAATGAAAATAGCGAGCTTGAGTGGCATAACACGACACCGCAATCAAGCAAAGTAGCGCTACAACCGTGAGTGGGCTAAGCTTAGTCTTTGAGAACAATCCCCATTGAAACAGCTGCGAGCCTATCAGCATCATCATTAGCGTGGACCAAAAAATACTTGAATAAAACAGCTTACCTTTGTGGACTTGTGAGCTGTCAAAGTTTTTCTGCCAATACTCAGTTAAGCTTGGCGTTTCTTCCAAAGTACGATGAGTGGGTGTCCGTGGTTCGGTTTTATTCTGCCACCGGTTAATCGCTTTTTGCTGGTCTCGTGTGCGAGACACTTCGTCCACATTGAGTGCAGCTTGGTAAGCATCGTATTGGGCGTTGGTGCGCTCTGCTCTGCCAAAACCTGCAACTAACATAAACGCCAAACAAATTACTATGCTGACTTTGATGGCCCGGGTGCCAAGTAATATGACGGTGGTGGCAATCATTCCTATCACGGCATAGTGATAGAGAATGTCGCCACTCCAAATACAATAGGCATGAACAAGGCCGAGTATAAATAAAGCCACTAGCCTTGCCGCACTTAATTTAATCGCAAATTCAAATGGCTGTTTTTGAAGAATGATGGTGAGACCTGCGCCAAATAACATCGCCAGCAGTCCGTAAAATTTGCCCTGAGCAAATACATAAACCCAGTACCTTACCTCACTGTCTATATCCGTCATAAAGCCATATTGGTAAATGCCCCATGGATTGGGATAGGCAAAACTTTCGATGTTGATAAGTAAAATACATAGGATTGCTACCCCGCGAATAAAGTCGAGGCTGTTAATGCGATTTCTTTCAGGGCTAGTCATCGGCATTACCCATGCTGCCCGACTGTCCATCATTGTGAGCTAGCTTTGTGTTTTCGCTATCGAGTAGTGTGGTAATTTGTGCAACCTGCGCGCTAAATTCATCAAATTGCGTGTCATTTAGCTTAGTATTTTTTGGTTGTTTTAGGGTGAGTGGATTGATGGCTTTTCCGTCTTTATGCACTTCATAATGTAAGTGACGCGCCTGCGACAGGCCGGTATTACCAAGATAACCTATCACATCGCCTTGCTTTACTCGCATCCCAGCCTTGAGGCCGCTCGCAAAGCCATTTAAGTGAGCATAAAGTGTTTGATAGCCTTTACCGTGATCTAACACTACGCGATTACCAAAGCTGCCGCCCCACCCAGCTTTGAGTACTTTTCCAGAACCCGCAGCCATAATAGGCGTACCAACAGGCGCACCAAAATCGATCCCTTTGTGCATTCGGGTGTAGCCCAATACTGGGTGATGACGTTTACCGAAGTTTGACGATAATCGAGCACCGTTAAGGGGCGTTTTCATTAAAAAACTTTGTGCGAGGGTACCGTCTAAGTGGTAAAAAGCGGTCGTTCCGCCATTATCAGTAAACCGGTATAAGCGGTATTTTTCTTTTCCTGAAAGTAGCGCAACATGTTGTAATTCTATAGGTTTGGAGATTTGCTTGAGTAACTCTTTGGCTGCCACAAGCTGCTGTTCTTGAAATACAAAATCAATTTGATCGCCGGCATATACTTCTCTTTGAAAATCGACAAGGTGAGATAAGGCCACAATACTTTGATTGATAATGTCATTGGGTACCCCGATTTTGCTGGCGTCTACAAAAAAGCTAGAATCTATGCTTGTCGATAAGCGCTTTGTTTGCGTGACGGTTTCAAGCTCACTTAGCGATGCATGCCAGTGTTCATCTACTCTTTTAATCTCAATAACCTGTGCAAATGCATATTCAAAGCAGATCTGCTGTACTTGTCCGTCTACAAGCTCTGCTTCTATTAACTGTCCAGCCTTGAGTTTAGTCAGTGATGTCCACGTACTCACGGCTTGTTCCACCAGCCAACTATCGCGGTCACTGAATGCAAACTCACTTAAAAGATTCGCTAAACTCTCACCCGATTTAAGTTCAAGTAAACGAATATCTTGAACAGGTTTTAACTCCTCTGTGATTTGGGTTTGGGCCGCGACTGAGTCTTCAGCGGATCCATTAAGTACAACAGCTTGGCCTTGTTCTGCTTGCGCCAAAACAAAGGTGTTCTCTTGCGCTTTATTGACCGAATGAGTCTGCTCTGGTTGTTTCGAGCAGCCAAAAGTTGCCATCATTGCAATGGCGATAGAAAGCTTTTTAATCATGTTAATTTTCCAATAAGGTCAGCGGATCAATGCGCGTGTTGTTATGCAGAGCTTCTAGATGTAGATGTGGACCAGTGACTCGACCGGTTTCACCTATGGTACCGATCACTTCTCCTTGCGATACTTGCTCACCCACTGCAACATCAATGCTATCAAGGTGTGCGTAGAGACTTTGATAACCATTGTCATGATGGATCAACACCACTTTACCGTAATTCTCAGGCAGGGTTTTATCATCAGCAATCGTGACCGTACCGCTGGCAACCGCCATCGCCGGTTCACCAACGCCGCCAGCTAAATCCAGTCCTTGATGTGCTTTATTGTGACGAAAGTTCGATACATGTCCAAACCTTGATGTTATTTCAGGGGTGACGACCGGGTATGTCCATGTTTTACTCACCATTGCCGTTCCCATTGTCCATTGAATATTGCCATAGGCTAAACCTGAACTAAGCAACACAAAAACCCCTATCAACACAAGATTACTTGGCTTCTTTTTAGATTTAAGAATAACGCTAAAACGCTTTTTATAGTCATCTAAGGTCAATGAGTTAGACGCAAAACTTGCTGTCATATTCATCGTTTCCGGCGGAGCAGCAGCTCGTTTTAAAGAGTTCATTAATGCTTTGCTATAAGCCAAGGGCTCTAGGCTGTGCTTCGCTATCGTCACCTCATCACAGCGATATTCCATCGCTCGAATAAAGCCCAGTTCCATTTTTGCAATAAATGGATTAAACCAAGCAAGCGTCGTGAGTATTCGCCAAATTACGACAGCAATATGATCGCCTTTATCTATATGAGTTAACTCATGCAGAATAAGCGCCTGCTGCTCGGCCTCTGGCAGCGTGTCAAATTCCACCGGCAAATACACTTTGGGTTGCCACAGTCCGAACACAAAAGGAGAGCAAGTAATTGGCAATTGATAGCAACTCCGTGTTCCGAGTTTTATTTTTGAAGCAGTACTACAAAGGCGTTTTACTCGCCAAAACTGTCGCCCAAGTACCAAAAGATGAGTGATGAGACCAACGCAATAGACCATAAATACAGCCATAAGCGTCAGGTTTAGCCAGTCAGACGCAACTTGAGTGCGCTTCGTCATTGCCAGCAGCGGCTCTGCAAATTGTTGTAAATTGGCATTAAACAATACGGCTGGAATGGCGTTGTGTTGCTCCATGTGTTCAAGTGGGATCCAAGGCACAAAAGTCACTGCCAGCACGCCCCACCAAAGTCCTTTATTCTGTATATACCGAGCGGAAAATTTCACTCCAAGTGCGTACGTTAAGCCACTAAGCGCCACCCACAGCAAGACCGAAAGTAATATCAGTTCCATACTTTACTCTTCATCACCTTGCGTCTTAGCTAACTCATCTAACATGGCTTCTAATTCATCTAATTCATCCGCTGCAATTAACTTACTATCTGAAAACATAGCGATTGGAAGAGGCTCATCCAACTCCATGATTTGCTTTGCAAACTCTTGGGCATAAAGTGCGAGAGTCGGTACCTTAGCAAGGACAGCTGAGTATATTTTTTTATTGCCTTGCATTTGCTCGGCGAGATAACCCTTTTCACACATTCTCTCAAGAGTTTTTCGAGTTGATGAGTAGCTCCAACTGAGCTTTGATCCTATTTCTGTGTGAATTTCTTTACCCGTTTTTGGCTGTTCACGCCAAAGGATTTTTAAAACGATTAGTTCGGTTGAGTTAGGTTTCATTGTTTTTCTCACAACTGCGACATATGTCACACATTAACAAACAAAAAAGTGCGACACAAGTCGCACATTATGCTTTTTTAATTTTCACCACGAAAAATGGCGACATTATCAACAGCACTTATACTTCAAGTTGATATGCAAAAAATGAGTTATCTGTAGTGCTAGAGCTAATTAATATTCGCCATAAATTATGGCTGCTAATTGTGTTTCCCGTCATTGCGCTTGCCTTACTGCTCGGATATGCTTTTAACCGTTACGCTCACCTTGAGTCAGAAGTAGAATCTCTATACGCCGATCGTGTTGTGCCGCTTATTCAAATAAAAAAAGTATCAGATCACGGTGCGATTCAGATTGTCGACATACTTCATAAGTATCGTGCAGGGTTGGTCTCCAAAGACGAGGTGCTGCTGCAAATAGCAGATGCAACTCGGGTCATGAACGACGCGTGGCAAAGCTATCTAAACACATATTTGGTGACTGCGGAGCAAGTCAAAGTTGAACTCATTGAGTTCCAAATGCAGGCCGTATTTACGCATATTGCCTCGCTCCAAAGCGCGATAAATCAAGGGACATTTTTAGCAATTCCACAACATCAGTTTGTTACTGCACTCTATGAAAAGTTCGATCCGTTAACTGCATCACTACAAGCACTCACCGAGGTACAAAATGACGTCGCACTCGGTATTGTGGAGCAAACTGAGCAACAATTTAGCCAACTGAAGTTGTTGCTCATTATTTTTTCTGTGATTGTATTGGTGAGCTTAATCGCCGTTGGCTTCGCTTTATATCGCTCTATTCAACATCCAATCAATCATATTCGCTCGCAAATCAATCACATTATTGAGAGCTCGAGTCTCGAAAAACGTATCGACATTGATAACCACAATGAATTGACTGATGTTAGCCTTGCCATCAACCAGCTCCTTAGCCACATCCATGTGATCCACCAGCAACTGGTAGAGGCGGAAAAATTATCAAGCCTAGGTAGTTTAGTTTCAGGATTGGCTCACGAGGTAAATACTCCACTTGGTGTCTCGATTACCGCAGTGTCATCCTGCCAAGAGCAAGTGGATGCGATGGAAACCGGCATGAAAGCGCAGCGTTTGTCGCACGCTGAGTTTTTAGAAATTATGGCAGCATTGGATTCTGGTTTGTCTATCGCAGAGCGAAATCTCGGCAAAACGGCAAAGCTAGTGCAAGAGTTCAAGAATATCTCCGCAGAGCAAGAAACTGACGTCGAGCAACTTGTCGACCTAGAAGCCGTTATTCGCAATTATTGCGAACAAACGGCCCGTTTTCAGTTAAAGATGCGCGTTGAATTTAGCGCAACAGGAAAACTGGAACAACTGGTCAAAATCAACGTTAAGGCGCTACAGCAAATTTTGTTGCAGCTGCTTGAGAATGCCCGAGTGCATGGTTTTAGTAATGATAGCGACACCCAGCCATTTGCTGCTGTTCGTTTAGAGATCACTGACAACAAAATATTTATTCGAGTCAAAGACGAAGGCGTCGGTATGAGTAATGAGGTCCTAAATCGGATCTTTGAGCCCTTTTACACCACAGCTCGCCAACATGGTCATGCTGGGCTTGGACTTTCCGTCACCTATAATCTCGTCAAAAAACATTTAGAAGGTGACTTAAAAGTTAATTCCAAAGCCGGAAATGGCACCACTTTTACCATCTTGTTGGCGAACAAAACGTTGGCACAAACCGCCTAACCAACTTGTGCCCTAATAGCATACTTAACGAGTGACAAAGCCTCCGTTAACAAACAAGGTTTGTCCAGTCGTCCAGCGTGATTGCTCCGACGCAAGATAAAGCACTGCAGGGGTAATATCGTCTACTTGCCCTAGTCGGTTCATTACACTTGCAGACTGCAAATAATTAACGGTTTGCTCGTTTTCTTCGCCATGGAAAAAGTCAGTGTCAATTGGACCTGGTGCAATCGTATTGACGGTCACACCTCGATGTCCGACTTCCTTTGCCAGCGCACGAGTGAAGTGCTCAAGTGGTGCTTTTGAGCCAGCGTAGAGCGCATAATTTCCAGTAAATGCTGCCAATAGCGAAGTGCCCATATTAATGATCCGACCGTTATCACGAATATGTTTAGCGGCTTCTTGCATCACAAAAAATGCCCCTTTACAGTTGATCCCAAATAGCCTGTCAAAATCTTCCTCGCTATATTCAGCAAACGGTTTCTTGCTGATAGTACCGGCATTATTGATAACGATATCCACGGCGCCAAACTCACTAATAATATGCTCAAATATATTCATTACCTGCGCTTTATTGCTGACATCTCCGTGTACTAGCGTCGTCCTAACACCCAGCGCTTCAACTTCCTTCTGGGTTTCAAGTGCTTGTGGTTTAGAATGGGCACTATGATAGTGAATGACAAGATCAGCGCCTTGCTTTGCCAACGCAATAGCAAAATCCTTCCCCATATTTTTGGCTGACCCAGTGATAAACGCAACCTTACCTGTTAACTGCTTAGACATACCTATTTCTCCTACTTGCAATATTCAATCGACTTTTAGTGTAGCTAGGTGAAAGGGATACAGGTATAGTGATTTTAGTCATTTACTAATTGCATTTTTTACATCCGCTATGAAATCGATTACTGAAGAAGATTTGTTTGTTCTTACCGTTGAATCTGGCAGCCTCAAATCTGCGGCTGAAGTGATAGGTACCGATCCCTCCTCGGTAAGCCGAAAACTCGCAAACTTAGAAAGTCGATTAGGAGTAAAACTTTTACAGCGCTCCACTAAGCAAACGGCCGCAACTGAAGTTGGGCTTGAGTACTATAAAGGCGTAAAACAATTACTAGATGAAAAAAGAGAATTGGAAGAGTCGATTTCAGGCACCTCCACACTGCCTTCTGGTACATTAAGAGTTGCAGCGCCACACGACTTCGCCGAGCGCTTCATTGCTCCTGTGATACAAACCATGATAACCACCTATCCAGACCTCAATATTGAGTTACTACTCGGCAGTCATTTTGAAGATCTCAAGGCTAAACAAATCGATATTGCAATTAGGATTGGCAAACTGGATGACTCCTCCTTGATCTGCCGACAACTTGGCCATGTACCACGGGTCTTGGTGGCCTCTAAAGCGTATATTGAGCGCATGGGACAACCACAACGCTTTAGCGATTTAAGCAAACTGGATTTTATCTTTTACAATAAACCTAAGCTTGGTGATCAGCTCATTCTCGGTAAAGGCCTGCATCGTGAAGCCGTTGCGGTAAGTGGTAAACTCGTCGCCAACAGTGTTGCTGTACTAAAAAATTGGGTAAACGCTGGCCTTGGTGTGCATTACGGGCCGCTATGGGCATTTAAAGATGAATTAACTATGGGCAGTTGTGTGCAGCTACTACCTGAACTACACGATGAAAGTTATCCTATCCACGCACTGTACTTGTCGAAGCAATATACTCCCGCAAAGGTACGGGAGTTTGTTGAGCTATTGACTTCAACCTATCAGCAATACCGCTTCGATTAACTCAGTTTTATAGTAAACAAGTATTAAGGCTAACTGATATAAGCTCAAGCCCAGCTTTTACTGTAACGGCAAAGCATGAGCTTAAAAGAAATTTACTTCATCAAGTTTTCGAATGCTACGCAAAAAAAGCCCTACAGATTGTAGGGCCTTGACTATAAAGAAGTTAATCTTATTTTATTTGCGTCTACGACGAAGTGCCGCAAATGGTGCTGCCAGTAAAGCTAACCAGCCAAATGAACCCGACGAACCAGTACCAACTTCAACTGGCTCTTCCACTACTGGTGGTGTCGTAGCCTCTGCAACATCAGCAACATTCACAGTTACCTTGGTTGGTGCAAGCATCAACGTACTTTCACCAGCGGCCTTCGCTGTGTATGTGAAGCTATCTACGCCGTTAAAGTCTGCTTCAGGGGTATAGATGACTTTACCTTCTTTGATTTCAACAGCACCATTAGCAGGAGCATCAACAACCGCTAGTGTTGCAGCATCAAAGCCACCTTCAGGATTGGCAAACGATACGCTTTGTACCGCGCGCTGATTTTCGCTGCCTTTCACCGTTAGCGTCACAGGAATAAGGTCAATATGTTGAGCATCATCATTCGCTAAAACATCAATAGCTTCAGATGACGTGTCTTCATCCATCTCTATTGTATCTGCTACACCTGCTTTGATATGTGCATTTTCAGCAAGCTTAACTTTAACACCAAGATTTACCGCACCACCCTTGTTATATTCATAAGCGATAACTTGTCCAGCAACTGGCGCAGTACCTTCACCATTGTGATACGTCTGAAGACCAACAATACCATTTGAATCCTCTATACCAACCGTTGCTTTACTTGGCATTTTTGGCACTTTTACATAGTTGAAGAAGTGCTCTTCTTCACCATTTAGACGGATCCAAGATTGGAAAGTGTATTCATCACCCGAAGTGTCTTCGAATAATCTCGCGTCAGCCCATTCAGTTACAAAGTAGTGTGTTAGGTTTTCAGGATCGTCCCCAAACGACAGAAGTGCAACATAAACTGCACCGCCAACAGCTTCATCAGGCCCTTGAAGATCAAAGTCAGCCCAAAGCGGGGCGATCAAACCGTTTTGTCCATTAACTGATGGTATCGCTTCATTAGAGCCTGTACCACTAGCTGAACCATTGCCGGCAACAATCAAGCCATTTGAGGTGATCGTAATATAACTATATTCAACACCACCTAACTTGAACGTATAGCCATCACCAATGTTTGCTAAGTTAAATTTAAAATCTGAATCATCACACGAATCTTCACAGGTTGGTCGATATTCCTTTCGAGCTTTAAGGTCAATATTTATTCCAGCCTCAATTGCGCTTTTTATAGATGATTTGTCAAGCTTTCCTGTCCAAGCAATGTGGCGAGTTGGAATATCTGCACCAGCAAGGATTTGGTTGCCATTATCCATAGAAACCTTAAAGCTGTCTGGGATTACTTCAAGTGAACTAGGCAATACTGAGTCAAGAGTAACTTGACCGTCAATAACATCATTCACAAAACCTAAATTCACATCAAATTCTGCTGAATTTGAAGCCCCTGATGTAGACACAGCTAAACCAGGAAGAGACGTTGATGATGCAAATGCAGCAAGCGGTACGTGACCGACACGCTCTCCCGCATCATTGTACGCTTCAATACGACCAAACTGCCATGCATCCAGATCGGAACCCGTAATGCTAAGTGTTATTGATGCTGACTTAGCATCGCCTTCCTCACCACGAGGTGCTAATTCGACAGAAGACGTTAGATCCTTAACAGCAACACCACCACCTATCGCAACGCCCTTAAAGTGTAGCTTCATTGCTTCAGCAGTCATGTTTTTCACAGTAACGCTGTAATCACAGCTTTCAATACATTGAGTTTCAGACAATCCCATCTCAGAGAAAGTCACTTTTGCGTTAAATGCTTTATCTAAATCAAAGCGTCCTGCACCAACATCAAAGCCGTCAGCCGGAGTCACTTCATCTTCTTTCTTCAAACCTTCAGTAACACTGGTATTGGCCAATGCTGATTTGATTTCTTCAGGGCTCCAGTCCGGATATTGCTGCTTAAGAAGTGCTGCAGCACCGGCAATGTGTGGACCTGCCATTGACGTACCAGAAAGCTCAGCGAAATTCGCAACACCGTCTACCGCCAAGTGCGCAGATAGAATATTAGTGCCTGGCGCTGCAACGTTTGGCTTAAAGATAGATGGATCGCCGTTAGGGCCTCGTGACGAAGACTCACGCATTGAATCACGAGCAGCTTCACTAATCGCGGTACGATTTACACCGTCAACGGCAAGCTTACCATCAAATCCGTCTGCAGAAGCGGCTGCAATAATCGCTTCACCATCTTCTTGGCTAACCATGAATGCAGGAAGGGTTTCGCCTGCGGTCGCCATCACAAAAGGTGTACCTACGCGATTATTATAAACAACAATAGCTTTAGCACCGGCATCAGCAGCATTTTTAACTTTAACTGAGAAATTACAATCGCCTCGAGACACTACAGCAAAAGCATCGGTGAAAGAGCCAGCTGGGAAAGGCTGACAACCAGTTACATTCTCTGCATCAACTTTTTCCGCTGCTACTGGTTTAGCAGAGATAACCGTACTATGTTCTGTATCTGAACTCGTTACGTGAAGAATATTTTCTCCACCGTCTAATGACATGCCAGTAGTGAAGATACGGCCGTGCTGAGTGTTTGCCACCGAAATAACTGATTCAAGGTTAGCTGGACCACCAATGGTGCTAGCGCCAGCACCGCCATTACCAGCAGAAACAACTGCAACAACACCCGCTGCTCTGATATTTTCAAAAACTTCAGCATAAGCACTATTTTCAGGGTGTGAACCATAGCCACCACCCCAAGAGTTGTTGATTACATCAGCACCGTCTTCTAATGCGTGCTCCAACGCCTCAATTAACATAATATTAGAGCCGCCCTCTTCATATAGAGCTTTGTAGCTCATGAGGTACGCGCCTGGTGCGACGCCACTCAACTCAACGGTATTACCGTTATAGTCAGCAGTTACCGCTGAACCTACCGCAGTACCCGCAACGTGAGTACCGTGACCGTCAAGATCTAATGGGCTAAAAGTTTGAAAGTCAGGTTGTTCAAAAGTAGGTACAGAGTAACGGGCTACAATTAGTTTGTTGTTACAGAATGAGGTATCCACTTTTCGGCAGTAATCGTCTGATGGTAAGCCGTCTGTAGGCGCTTCCATACCAGTGTCGTCAAACATAGGATTAGTCGGAGTAATCCCAGAGTCAATAACTGCTACTCGAATACCTTTACCAACATTTCGGTCACCACCAAGCTTTTCCCACACTACAGGTGCATTGATTAAAGAAAGCGATGAGTCCATCTGAGCGTGATAGCGCTCTTCTTTAAATACGCGCGTTACACCAGGTAATGATTTAAGTTGTTCAAATATATCCTTTTCTGATTTAACAACAACCGCATTCATCGTTGCATCATAATGACGATCGATTTGAGCTCCAGGAATAGTTTGAGAAAGTTTTTGCGAGAATGAATTACGTTCCTGAGCAAGGGCTTGCCTCTGCGTCTTAACGGCTTGAGATTGCATCATCAGACCGTTGCCGCTTCGTTCTGAATTGATTGCGCCTTTGGTTTTCGCCAAAGCATTGCCTTCTAATCGAACGATATAATAGTGCTTACTTTCTGCTTTAATGGGGTTTGTTGGTTTAGCGTGGTTAGTTGATTTGTACTCAAACCCGTTAATCCCTGTTTTCACTTCTGAGCTTAGGTTTACACTAGCATGAGCGCTTGTCATCGCTAATGCGCCACACACTGATGCGGCAACCACTGATAGTTTTAGTTTATTGGACATTTTTACCCCTGAATTTTTTCTTATAGTAATATCATTGCAATCAATGCAAAAGAAAAATCAATATAATGTAAATCTGTACTGATAATCAACACAGTAAAGTTAAACTATTCCTACACAGAAATGCATATTGATAAAAAAACACATAAAACAATGATTTATAAAGAAAAAAAACACTGTAAAATTGGTAAACAAACGTAAACAAGACATTCAAATGTCATAATAAGCTGCTAGCTCACATCATTTTATTGACCAAGTATTAACCAATCTCAAACGATGTTACACCAAACACACGAGTTAATGGTAAATCAGGTTGTTCACCGGTATACATTCTCGCGGTTTCAAAGGAAAGTGACATCTTGTACTTTTGTGCAAGCGCAACAGCAGCTGCATTTACTTCTGGCACGTCCAAATAGATGGCCTCGGTTGTTGATACCTTAGCTCTAAGCGCTAAGAAAAGTGTCTCTGCAAGTTCCGCGCTATCAGCGTAAAGAGGACCTATTTTATAGCCGACGTGACAAGGGCGAATCACACCTATGGCTGCAAGTGTGTCATCCTGTTTAATGCCTAAAGCGTGGCAGTTTGGCTGGTTAAACCAAGCGTCAACAAAAGCGACTCTTTTTGCGGGGAAAAACGCACTGTCATAAGCAATGACCTCTTCTACCGGTAACCTTTCAAGTGCCACTAAGTTTGAGCAATCTGGCGCTTCGCCACCACCCACTCCTTCGTAGCGCATATTACGATAGGCGAGCTTAAAACCCGATTTTTTGTAATTATCTTGCTGAGCGACCACTCCATCAAGTGCGACGTTACAACCAGCTAAATATTGAAGCCCTGCCTGCCAAATCTGCATTCCATAACCCTGACCTCGATATTCTGGCTTAACGATATAAAAGCCTAAAAAACCAAATGTATCATCATATTTAACCACCGAAATCGAAGCGATAGGTTCATCGCCAAGATAGCCAATTAAAAAGCCATTTGGATCGGCTTGATAGTAGCACTTAGCATCACTAAGCCCAGGGTTCCACCCTTCTTGCAGAGCCCATTTTGCTGCAATTTCTAATTCAGTTAAGTTCATTACTTTTATATTGAATGTTCTATTTTCCACGGCGTATCTACTTTTCTCACCTGATGTAGTTTGTATTATAGCGGACAATCCAGCACTGCAATGGCCCTATCATAGGCATGATAAGCCACAAATTTGGAGAAAATATAAAGGACAGGCACGCTAACGCCCGAACAATTATGATCACTGATTGATTTTCCACGCGCCTCGCTATATGGTGTCCATCAAATACGAGCCTAACGTATTAATTACCAAAAAATAAACCATAAAAAGGAGTTGTTTTATGGCCCTCTACATTAAAGATTCGGCGGTCGCATGTCCTGCGGAAAAAGTATTGCAAGCTACTGACTTTTACAAGCCATTCCCGAGCACCCAAGATGTCGCGTTTAATGACACTCAGCTATTACCAATAGGACTACTTGACTATTCAAGGTTAGACGCAAACAGCGATGATAATATACTTATCGCATTACCGATTTCTATGGAGATTTTTGATGGCGACCTTCCCTATATCTCCTACTCATTGACAGACATTGGGTGGCAAGTTGACGCTCACAATGTTGACAATCTAAGTGAAGAGAAGGAGGATTTTGAAGACTATAGCGAATACTACCAGCAAGCAGCCAGCTTCTATGCTAAACATCAACGACTTAACTACTCTCTTGACGAAAGCGAAGAAAGCGACCCGCTCTTTGAATTAGGTGGCCAACCCATGCTCGGTTGCAATTGGGACGCCTATTTGTGGGATGAAGAAGGTGATGATGAAACGCGCTATTTTGACGCTATGGATGAGCAAAGCGGCGAGAATTACAGTCACTACTCCACTCGTGAAATTGGCTTTTTTGATGAAGAGCACGGTGTAGATTTTACTTATCTTGGTACCTTCTGCTTCTCTACTTATTTTGAAGGCGGTGGTGAAGGGATTGTTTTTTATAGCGCTAAACACAAAAGAGTATTGGTTATCGCCGAGTTTTCTTAAGTTCAATTAAATTCTCTCAAGGCACGATAACAGAAGTCAGCGTGCCTTTTTATCTTAAGCAAACTTTAAGTGAACCGACACACCTGTTTCGCCACTTTCAATCATCACCTCCACAGAAAACTTCTCACAAAGACGCTTTACTAGCGATAAGCCAATGCCTGTGCCTGAACTATTGGGACCGCGCATTCCAGACTCAAAGGCTTGCTCGTTTGCAGTAAAGATCTCTGATAACCCTTGCCCATTATCCGCAATTGTTAGTGTATTATCTCTGTAACGAATATGGATTTGCTCACCTTGGCTATGATGTACAGCGTTCTGTAGCAGGTTTTGCACCACCAATCTTAGCTCCTGCGCAGCCATAGAAACAAATACATTGGCGGGTAAGTCGATAGTTAGGACTTTATGCTCAAACAGCGCTTGATTGTTGATAATGCAGGCTTCAATCACGGATTGTAGATTAGTCTGCTCCGGTGTATCGGCTTTTTCTCGGGCAAGGGCAAGTAGCGCCTCTAGTGTTAGCTGTATCTGCTGGTCAGACTCCGCTATCCTTGCCACCAATTCCTGCTGTTTACTATTTAACTCAGTATGGTTGAGTAAACTGACCGCCCCTTGGGAAATGGTGACAGGTGTTCTCAATTCATGGGAAATATCTCTGGTAAATTGGCGTTCACGCTCAACGAATGCTCGAATGCGAGTAAGGGCTGACTCTAGCGTTTGTGCAAATTTACCAATTTCATTTTGCGAAAACTGAGATGCAAAATTGGTCGGGAGGTTTTCAACGGGACTTGCTTCTACAATTACCATTAGCTCATCCAAAGGTTTAAGTAGTCTTTTCGCCAGCTTTACCGTACCAAGCGCTAGCAATAGCGCGATTACTAAGCCAATCACCAATAAGGCCAATGAAAAACCAAGCATCAAGCCTCGAAGTTCGCGTACCACAAGATGGTCGCTTACTTCAGCAAGCAATATGCCTTGTCCACGGTCATGCTTGTTTAGAAAGACGATATGATAATGTTTACCCGCCTCAGCACTAAACTCTTTACGGTTTGGCTCCTCAGCAAGTAGCGTTTTTACCACCGCAGGTAAAGTATCGGTTGTTGGATGAAATGTGACGAAGTCAAAATGCGGTTCAGGTGTCTGGTTATTGATGATTTGAAGCGCTGTCTGCTTTCTTTCATCTTCTAAAATTTGATAAAAAAAGCTGTCTTCTATGATGTAGCTAAAAAGCAAAGTGATCAGTGAAAATAATACACTGAGCAGCACGACGATAGAGACAAAATAAGTGATGATGCGGTTTCTTAGTTGTTTTGTTTTCATTTTTCTCAATTGCTATTTCAGCTATAAATCCAGCACTAAGCCAACGCTGTGAATCGTTTTAATAATGGCAGTTGGAAATGGCTTATCTACCGCTTTGCGTAATTGGTAGATGTGTGACCGTAAAGAGTCCGAGTCAGTGCCCTCCTCGCCCCAAATACGCTCAACAAGCTCACTCTTAGATACCGCTCTAGGGTAACTTTCCATCAAAATTTTAAGAATATTGAACAAAATTGGCGGTAACACGAGTGTAGTCTCACCACGCGTTACCGTTTGATTTTGGTAATTGAGCGTAACCTGTTTATCTGCCTCCCCCACACTGAGCGCCCTTGCAGCAGGTATGGGATTTAATCGACAAGTTAATGCGCTGACTCGAGCTACTAGCTCCTCTAGTGAAAAAGGTTTGGTGAGGTAATCATCCGCACCCTGCGCAAATCCTGCTAATTTATCGTCCAAAGTATCTCTAGCAGTTAACATTATGATGGGAATATGCCTGTCGGCTTGAAGTCTTAATCGCTGGCAGACCTCAAGCCCTTCGATATCTGGCAGCATAATATCCAAAATAATACAGTCAAAATATTGTGTTAGTGCAAGCTCACAACCTTGCTCTCCCGTATAAGCAAAGTCCAGACTATGTCCCTGCATATCGAAGTAATCAGCAATATTACTTGCAATCGCGGAGTTGTCTTCAATTACTAATATATTGAGTTGTGAGCTTGTTTTCATTAATACCAACCTTGTAATTCTTTATAGTAGCCTTCAGGCAAGATATGCTCACCTTCAATAACCACGTGATGTTTTTTAACACTCGCAATAGCTTCGAATAATACTTCGTTCTCACGTTCGCTGGCGTATTCATCGTCATCTGCCGAGACCAACCACACCTTGGGAGAATCAACGGCTGTCGCAAAGTTTTTAATCGCCACTCGTGCCACCGCATTAGTCAGGTAAGGCGGCACAATTGATAACACATTATCCACTCGTTTATCCAGTGCAGCTAAAATTAAACTGATTTGACCTCCCATGCTGTATCCTGCAACACTGATTTGGTTTTGATCAAATTGCGATTGGGTTGCTATCCAATCAAGCAGAACTCTGTGATCCTTTACCGAATCAATAACCATGTTTTCATAGGGCTCGCGTTTTCCCCACCAATCTAAATCATGCATAACATCAATAAGGTTATAGCCTGGGTTTTTACGCTTACCATGGTTTCTTGAATCAATGGCAATCACAGCATACCCGTTTGCTAGTGCCATTTTGGTAAGTTCATCCGTTTGCTCGTATGTGTCACGTCCTTTAAAGCTTTCTTGTATCCAGCGTACATCACTTCGACCCATACCGTGGACCCCCACCATAACGGGCATTGGTTTAGTCGCGTCATAATTATTTGGATAGAGAATATGCCCATTGACTTTATCGCCATCAAACGTTTTGTACTCAAGCGCAAAGTGATTAGCTTTTAATGGTGAAAGATTTACCTCTACCGCCTTTTGCTCATAGCTATATATTTGCGCTAATTCCTCCGGCGTAACACTATATGGCTTTAGTCCAAATACTGCGTACCAAACAGCGGCAACACCTGCGATAATTCCAGTCACTACTAACATTGTTTTTCTCCAGCTTTGCTTAACCATAAACTTTCTCCTTTAGTGCAATCAGACTCTCCGCCGTCCCGTGCTTTTTAAGCGCTGCTTCTAATGTGGACTGTGCACCAGATATATCATTTAGTTTGAGCTGTGCATTTACTAGCGCTTCGTACAGCATGGGGTGATCAATATCTGCAAGGGTTAACTGCATCAACTCAACGGCCACCGCAAGTTGATGAGCAGTTTGCGCATGCTGCGCTTGATATAAACCAGAGATCCCGAGCAACATAGGATCAAATGATGACTTATCCGCTAAATAACGTGCCCTCGCTTTGCTGCTATCTGAAAAGAATTGCTCTACCAACAAAATACTTTCATCGTCTTTGAATCGCGGTAACTCGCTTACCGTCAGACCAAGCGCCGCAACCACCGCTTTAGCGGTATTTACCGTAGAAAAAGGGTTTTGTCCCGTGATCAATTGACCATCAATACTTACCTGATTCAACATCAATCCGTCTTGCACAAACGATGCACCACGCTCAATGAGTTTATCTTCAAGTAGGAATGGAAACTGTTTGGTCCACTTTTTACCAAACGCTGCCTCTTCTTCGTTAGTAAAACCATTTACTCGCTTGCCGGCGATTAAATACTCTCCATTTTCAAGCTTTACATCCACCAATGCCGCAGGACCATGGCAAACAGCACCAATTACGCCATTGTTAACGTAGATATCACGAATAATTGCCTGTAACGGTTTGGAGTCATGCAAGTCGAACATTGGGCCTTTACCCCCAACCACAAACACAGCATCGAATTGCGCGGGCTCTAACTCACTCAGTCTTTTAGTGTTTTTAAGCTGCGCCATCGCCGCCGTATCGTTACTGTATGCTTGATTATAGGGTTTGTTTTTATCGAACTTATCTGCCAATGGTTCACCGCCCTTTGGCGAGGCTAATGTGACTTTTACGCCATTTTGTTTAAACACGGCATATGCTTTACTGAGCTCGTCAAATTCAAACCCAGGTTTGCTTAAAGTGCCATCGGCCCCCATTTCACCATAGCTACTGAGTACCATGAGCACATGAGGTGTGTTTTTATCTTGTGCAAGCGTATTGACTGAAGTTGCTGACAACGCAGCAACGAGAGATAAAGTGAATAGTGATTTGTTCATCATCCTGTCCTCGGGCCTGTTGACCCTTGTGTTGTTTTGTTACAGACACTTTATGCGGACAGGTGTGAAATGGATGTGAAGTCAATTCACATGATTTAGAAAGCGAAAAACAGTTAATTATGATGTTAAAGGCTTTGGAAATTTTACTCTTACGTCGTCTATTAAGCGCTTGCGCGAGCTACGTTCACGCTCATGAGGCGCGAATAAAGCACTTGCCTCATCTAATAAATCGACCACTTGGTGAAGGTTGGTTAGTTCATCTGGGCTCAAGTGCTCATCTTGTGCTAAATACTCGTTGATGATAACGATAGCGGCTTCTTTATTTGCAATATCCTCAGGTAAACCGGTTTTTGTACAAAGTCCGTAAATACCGCCAAGGAAGTGTTGCCACTCACTTTCTAAGTGAGCGTCGATGTCTTGACCCAGTTTTGCATCTTGTGGATTAAGACCTTGCGTTTTTAATCTATGTAGTTGGTCTTTATAGCGTTGACTGAAGAGCGAAAAGGCTTGTGCTTCATCCGCTACTTGCGACACAGCACCAAGCCATACTAAAGTGCCTTGCGGATAAAATTCTAGGCAGCTTTCATCACTGTGCTCGCCAAAGAAAGAATCACATTCGAGCTTTAATGTTAATTTATAGGAGGCTTTTGGCATCAAACGTTTTTCAATTAACATAGCCAATTCAAAGTGAGATAGCTGCGACTCGCGTAGCAAGGCCTCTTTGGTAATAAAGTGCGCCTGCAGATAATTAAGTAGCTCCATTGATTATTCCTTTGAATTAGCTAGCTTTATTTTTGCCCTGAGCGCAGTCGTGATGATAATCAAACCAAGCAAGTTGATTTTTACTGCAATGGTTTCTAGATTCAACTGAACCGTTAACAACAGTCCTGATGAAAATTGGATTAGCGTATCATTGACAACTACGCCAATGGACATAAGCGCGCCCAGCACTGCTGCCCAATTTAAGGCCCTGAGTTGCTTTTGATATAACTTAAACGCGACGAATAAACACAAAAAGCTAGCAGTAAAGTCTAGAATTAAGGTCCATTCTGGGGCGCTAAATACGCCCAATAGAAATAATACAAACCCAGCTATTCCCGCGCATGCTAATAAGAAGGTAGTAATTTTTGAGCTATTTATATGGTGAGAAAACATCGATTTTATTTTTTATTATTGCTCGTTAGGTTAGCGGCATTATAACCACTAACCTTTCAAGTTAAAAAATATTATTGTACCTTATTCACCATTTCTTCAATATATTTAATGGCAATAAATGGATCTGTCTCATCAAATAGGTGAGAAGCGTATTTCATGGTAACAGAGGTGACATTGTCACCAATTTCTTGCAGTTTTATCTGGGAATCTTTTGACGTTTGAGTATAAACATCAACATCAGCATAACTCATGCCGGTAGAGCGGATAGTCACATGAGGGATCCCACGCGACAGTATCGTAACTGGCATTTTCCGGTTAATTTTATACATCTCTGTATGGGCAGAAGCTTCTTCCAAATCTTCTAGTGAATGAGTATCTCTCTCCCAGTTGACGATCCAATCCATGATCTTCCATGCTTCTTTGGACATCTTACTTTTCATATTGTGATACCAAGACTCATGAGCGATATCAATAAGTACCATCCCTTTCACTTTTTCAGGGTTTCGGTTGGCATAGGCTCTTGCTACAAAACCACCAAAAGAGTGAGGTACAAGTACCAAATTATCCATTTTAGTGGCTTGAGTGAATGCCTCAAGCTCTTGTGTAAGCTCCAACATAGTCCGTACTCGAGGCTTGGCAAAAGTGCTTTTTCCGGTGCCCGCTCTATCATAAAAACATAAGCGATAGCCTTTTGGATTTATGTTATGAATGGTGTTTTTGTAGGTTTCATGAGCATCAAGGCCCATTCCAGCAAGTAAAAGTGCCGTTGTTTCGCCCTCTCCTTTGCAAGCATAGGCAAGTTTGTTGCCGTTTATTTCCACATATTGATAATTGTGCTCATGAACTGATTGGTTGGCGCTGGCCACTGAACTACAAGCGACGAGCCCGAGTACTGCTGATGTTATTATTTTCATTGTCCTTTCTCATTTATTGTTTACTCCAAAAACATACTAAGCAATTCTTTTAATGAATTCAATAAAGTTTCAGAAACTTCTGAAACTTTATTATATCAAAGTGTAAACAAAGTATGCGACGTAGCCTATAAATAAGATGCCTCCCTCTTTGCGACTGAGCATTAACCCAGAAATAAGTAATGGCGTACAAAGTATCGTTGCAACGATCATGACTGAAATATCAATACTCAGCATACGGCTTGTCACTTCTAAAGGAGTGGCGCTGATAAGTCCTGTCACGCCAAGTACACCCAATGAATTGAATAAATTACTACCAATAACATTGCCTACCGCAATATCAGCATGCCCTTTTATACTCGCCATGATTGAGGTAACCACTTCTGGTAGCGACGTGCCAATAGCAATAATAGTTAAGCCAATCATTACTTCATCCACTGCTAAAGCACGGGCTAGTTGCACCCCATTATCCACCATAAGTTTTGCACCAAGTATTAACAAGCCAAGCCCTACGATAAATAGCAGCATACTAACTGCGCGCTCACGCCAACGGTTTGGTTGTTGTGATGGCGTCGGTTCATTATTTTTATTGCTAAGCGCACGGCCTTGGGTAAACAAATAAACGACATAAAATAACAAAAGCAAGCACAATAATGCTGCGTCTAACTGACTGAGCCAGCCATCCCAGACTAATGCTGTGACAATAAAACTGGCGATCACTAGCATTGGAATATCTCGTTTCACTAATTCTTGTGAAACTACCAGTGGCGCTATCAGTGCAGATACACCGAGTATAAACAGAATATTAAAGGTATTGCTGCCTAACACATTAGCAAAAGCGAGACTACCTTGCCCCGTAACTGCTGACTGAATACTGACAGTAAGCTCAGGAGCACTAGTACCAAATGACACTATCGTTAACCCAATCAAGACGCTTGGAACATTAAAACTTGCAGCTAGCTTAGAGGCACCCGCGACTAAACGGTCAGCACCAAAGACCAAGAGTGATAAGCCTAAAACGATATAAATAAGATTGATTGTCATTGAAGCAAACCTTGCGTATTGATGGAACGTTAGCTAGAAATAACCATGAGAATAGAAATTACTACTTCTTGTTTACTCTCACTTAATTCACGTTATATCGCAACTAAACCGAGGGTAAGATTTGTCACTCTTGACGAGCAAAATAACTCATTAGACTGAGACTCTCTATTTGTGTCTAATGCGCGAAAATTAATAAGACCTTTCACTCAGTGAGTAGCCGCCAATGATGGCGCACTGCAGGCTGAACTCTAACTTATGTTAAGGAACTTGAATGACCAAATTTATCTCTTCTGAGCAAGCACGTGAATGCTACAACGTGCGCCACTGGAGCCAAGGCTTCTTTGGTATTAATGATCAGGGAGAGGTTACTGCGATGCCGAACCAACAGCAACCACAGCACGCCGTAACTCTGACAAACATTGCACAACAAATTAAATCTGAGGGTTATACCCTACCTGCGCTAGTACGTTTTCCACAAATTCTAGAGCAGCGTGTACATAATATTGTTGGTGCGTTTAATCAGGCGATTACTGATTACAGCTACCCAGAAGATTATTTATTGGTTTACCCAATTAAAGTAAACCAACAAAAAGAAGTCATTGAGGGACTGATTGCAAGCCAAGCGGCAAGTGATAAAAAACAGCTAGGCTTAGAAGCTGGCAGTAAAGCTGAGTTACTTACGGTATTGGCGCTCAGTGAAAAAACCAGCGCAGTGATCGTGTGTAACGGCTACAAAGACAGAGAATATGTCCGTCTTGCGCTTATCGGTGAAAAATTAGGTCATCAAGTTTATATCGTTTTAGAAAAGCGTTCTGAGCTCGACATCGTGATGGCAGAAGCCAAAGCACTCAACGTAAAACCACGCTTAGGCTTACGCGTTCGTTTGGCATCACAAGGTAAAGGCAAATGGCAAGCAAGCGGCGGCGAAAAGTCCAAATTTGGCCTGTCTGCATCGCAAGTGCTTACGGTTGTTAACCAATTAAAGCACGCTGACATGCTAGACGCGCTGCAACTGGTGCACTTTCACTTAGGCTCGCAAATGGCCAACATTCGTGACGTGCGCGTTGGTGTGGGTGAAGCCGCTAGATTCTACTGCGAATTACGCCGTTTAGGTGCAAACCTGTTGAATTTAGACGTAGGTGGCGGGCTTGCAGTAGATTACGATGGAACGCGCAGCCAGTCGTCCAACTCAATGAACTACAGCTTAGCTGAATATGCAAACAACATCGTTTACACCGTAGGCGATACCTGTAAGCAATACAATCAGCCAATGCCAAAGATTATCTCTGAGTCGGGTCGTGCGTTAACTGCCCATCATGCGGTATTAATCACCGATGTGATTGGCACCGAAAGCTACCAAGTAGAAGAGATAACTGCACCAGTGAGTGAAGCTCCAAGACTGCTACACAATATGTGGACGTCTTGGCAGGCACTCAACGAGCAGAGTGATGACCGTGCGTTGATTGAAATTTTTCATGATACGCAAGGCGACTTGGCAGAAGTACACAGCCAATTTGCGATGGGCCTATTAAGTCTTGAGCAAAGAGCTTGGGCGGAGCAAGTAAATCTGCGTGTTTGTTATGAGCTAAACAAGCGTATGGACAACAAAAACCGTTTCCATCGCCCAATTATTGACGAACTCAGTGCTAAGCTTGCGGATAAATTCTTTGTGAATTTCTCGCTATTTCAATCTTTGCCAGACGCTTGGGGGATTGAACAGGTATTCCCTGTATTGCCACTTAGCGGATTAACAGAAGCACCAAAGCGCCGCGCGGTATTGCTGGATATTACCTGTGATTCTGACGGTACGGTGGAGCATTATGTGGATGGCCAAGGTATTGAAGCAACATTGCCTGTACCTGAGTTTTGCAAAGATAAACCCTATTTACTGGGATTTTTCTTGGTGGGTGCATACCAAGAGATTTTAGGTGACATGCACAATCTATTTGGCGACACTCACACCGTTGTAGCCACATTAGACGATCAGGGTGAGCTATCGCTGGGTAATATCGATGCAGGTGACACCGTTGCCGATATGATGCGTTATGTACACCTTGATGTTGAACAATTTAAGCGTAACTTTGCCAACCTTGTTGAAAGCAAACTACCGCTTGAAGAGCAAGCAACCTGCCTAGCAGAGCTTGAAACCGGCCTTGACGGCTATACTTATTTGGAAGATTTTTAACCCATGAGCCATTTATTCGATCACACCGATCATTCTCTGTACTCCAACGGCATGACGTTTTTACGTCAGCCAATGGTACGTAATATCACAGATATTGATGCAGACGTTGTGGTACTTGGCTTGCCATTTGATTTGGCAACCTCTGGACGCCCAGGCGCACGCTTGGGTCCAGATGCGATCCGTCGCGCATCCGTGCATTTAGCTTGGGAAAGTAAAAAATACCCTTGGTCATTTGCATTGTGGGACAAAATAAAACTACAAGACGCTGGCGATTTCACATACCCAGTTGGCGATCCTGAGTATTTCACTGCGCAACTCGAGTTAGCTGCTCTGCAAATTTTGCAGCAAGGCAAAACGCTATTAAGCCTAGGTGGCGATCACTTTGTAACACTGCCATTACTGCGTGCTCACCAGCAAATTCACGGCAAAATGGCACTCGTACATTTTGATGCGCACACAGACACGTACAGCCAAGGTTCACGCTATGACCACGGTACTATGTTCTATCATGCTCCAATTGAGGGCTTAATAAGCCCAGAGCATTCAATGCAAATTGGCATTAGAACCGAGTACACAGAGCAAGGCCACGAGTTTGGCGTAATTGATGCTATGGCAGCAAATGACTTAAGTGCTGAAGAAATATCAGCGCAGATCAAAGCACGCGTCGGCGACTTGCCGGTGTATTTAACCTTTGATATCGACTGTCTAGACCCAGCATTCGCACCCGGCACAGGCACCCCAGTATGCGGCGGTCTAACCAGCGACAAAGTGCTGAAGATTTTACGCGCACTGCAAGGACTAAACATGATAGGCATGGACGTAGTAGAAGTCTCCCCTTCCTACGACCAAAGCGAGCTCACCGCAATCGCCGCCGCCACCATTGCACACGAACTACTGCATCTGTGGGCAGTAAAGCATAAATAATCGGATACAAGTTTGACTAAGCCACCTCAACAAGGTGGCTTTTTTGTTTGGGGTTTACTGTAAAGTCATAGAAGATCTCACATGCAACTTATTCTCCTTCGTCACACCTGAAAAACATACTTCTCGGCGGGTGCCCAGAACTATTCACACTGTGAGGCTGGAGCCTCAATTTTCTGAATTTGTAAACGAGTCTATCGCCATTAAGAAAGTGGAAATCCACAGGCGACTTATTCTCCCTCCACCACACCCGAAAAGCATAAGCCGATATGTAATGTGCCGACAGGATGTCGGCTTAGGATTTGAGGATTAAGTGTGATGTCAGGGTGGCGTTTTCTTGGTTCGCTCGATCGCGTCGTTTCAAAAGCATGAACGAGGAACGCATGGATGCGCTTTGATATTAGCCAAGGAAGGCTCTACTCATTAGTCAACTCGAAGTGGTCGCCCGCAAACTCATCATCGACAATAGCTCGAAAACATAACTTCTCGGCGGGTAAACCACCTCCCACAAAAATATTTATACTCCGAATTTAGAGACATACCGCGCTAACCGTGCAAGCAGCTTAATCGCTAAAACCGTAGAAGATCTCACATGCAGCTTCTTCCCCCTCCATCACACCCGAAAAGCATAAGCCGATATGCAATGTGCCGACAGGATGTCGGCCAAGTCTTGTCTGGCACAGGGACGTGCCTTACAAGGCGGTTGCACTATATCGGCTTAAGATTTGAGAATTAAGTGTGATGTCGGGGCGACGTTTTCTTGGTTCGCTCGATCGCGTCGTTTCAAAAAAATGAACGAGGAGCGCATGAATGCGCTTTGATACCTATCAAAAAAGACAATTTCAAGTTAACGTATTCAGGTCGGTCTTGTAATTTATTTTGGTTTTTTTAAAGATTAAGCATGCCATCTCGCCAACAAAGCACTTGTACCAAGTATGGCCCAATGATAATTTGCACATCACAAGGAATGAAAAGGTAATCACTGTACGTTTTAAGTACCTTCAACACAGACTTGAAACCTGAACTCACATCGCCACTTTTTTATTTGATAAACGGTCATGGAATATAAACAATCTAAAACACTATTCGAGCGTAGGCTTGATACGCCGGATCACGAACTTTACCTCGTCTCCATTCAGAGTGATGGAACTGTGTTATCTGCGTATGGCAGAGATGCACACAATTCAGGCGCCAAAACTGTATCTTGGAATGAATTTCTTCAAGGGGACATGAATTCCCTCGTAGAAAAAACAATGGGAATAGCTGTACTTAATGAAGTGCTTGAAAAATTACGGGCGCTGCAATCATAATAAGAAAATACGCTGAAGATGACATAGATACCATAAGAGCTCCGACGTTGTCGGGTTTTACGCTTTACACAAAACAGCTTCTTAGCCGCCCTATTTGTGAAACCAAAGCGACAGGGAAAAGGCACAGGCAAACAAGTGCTTACTCATGCAAAAAAATTAAAGGCTGATATTGACGCTTTGTGTATACAAAGAAAATCAAGCAAGCTATCAGTTTTACCTATCTCAAGGCTTTAGTGTTATCGCTGGACAAAGAGATGAACATACAGGGTATCCAGAGTACGTGACGAGTACAAAGGTTTAGTCGGTCGAATAGTGCTCCGATTATTCTAACCCACTACACCGTGATGGTTATGTGCTACTTGCAAACAGCCCAATGGTTTAAGTAAAACCTGAACGCGCAGGCATCACCTCTCGGTGGGTGAGCCGCCTAAAAGACTCTTTACATCCTCACTCAAATTGCGTTAACCACGCTTTTAACTCACCATTTAACAAGGTTTGCTGCTCTTTACTCATCCCTTTAACCAATTGGGCTTGAATGGCGATATGCGGTTCAATCAGCTTTTCAATCAGGGCGAGGCCTTCTGCTGTCAATTCCACCGTTACACTGCGGCGGTCTTCTTTACAATGCTCACGTTTGATAAGGCCTTTTGCCGCTAGCTTATCTAAACGATTGGTCATCGCGCCAGAGGTGAGTAGCATGGTTTTAAATAGCTCTGATGGGGTTAAGCGAAATGGCTTGCCGCTGCGGCGCAAGGTAGCTAACACATCAAATTCACCCAAATTTAAGCCATATTGCTTGTGCAGCTTTTCAACTTCGGCTTCCATATGTTTAGCTATGCGCACTAAGCGACCCATTATCGCCATGGGCGTTGTTTCTAACTGTGGTTTTTCGCGAGCCCACTGCTCTTGTACTCTATCAATCGCATCCATCAATATTTGCCCCGACAACAAACTTTGTAAAGAAATATCTTAACATAAAGATACTTTACAAAAAGTGTTTTTAGTAATACCTTAACGCAAAGTATCTCAATATGAAGATAGTTAATGTGAATATACTCCTCGCGATGATCCCTGCATTTTTATGGGGCACCACGTACGCGGTGACACAATACACCCTTGCGGACTGGCCGCCTCTTTTACTTGGCGCTATTAGAGCGCTTCCGGCAGGGCTTATTTTGCTTGCAGTTAAGCCGAGTTTGCCAAAAAAAGCAGACTGGAAAATACTATGCGCCCTTGGGGCGATTAATATCGCGGCCTTTTTTAGCATGATCTTCGTGATGTCGTTAACGCTACCGTCCGCCATATCGAGCGTGGGCATGGTGTCTGTGCCGGTGTTCGCCATGCTTTATCATTGGTTAGTTAACAAACAACGTCCGGGATTAGTGCAGGCTTTATGCGGCGCGGCGCTTATTGTGTTGGCCTGGTTACTATTTGATCCGAGTTCACTGAGTTTAAACCCTCTTGGTTTAGCGGCAATACTTGCGGCAATAACCTGTATCGTGATCGGCAGCTCAATCACTAAGTCTCTTGGTGATCGCATGCACTGGTGGACAGTATTAACTTGGCAACTCATTATTGGCGGCGTTATTCTCACGCTAGTGTCTGGTATTCACGGTGTTATCGCACCAACGAAGTATATTGCGGCTATTAACAATTTTTCGATGACTAATCTCAGCGGCATATTATGGGTTGTGCTCCTTAACACTGCGCTGGGCTATAGCTTGTACGTATGGTTACTACAGCGTATGTCTGTGGTGGACTTTACCTTTGGGGGTATTGCAAATCCGATTGCGGGTATTTTGACAGGGCTGGTGCTACTGGGCGAGGCGTTCACGCCGCTTCAATATAGCTTAATGGTTGGCATGATTGTAATGCCGCTATTACCGCAAATTATCATCACTACCCTACGAAGCCGAGCTGTGCCTGCTAAGTGTGAGGTAAACTAACCAGTCGAGCGCATAATAATGTATGCGCTCATTCCGTCAAATAGATGAGTTAGAGTACTAATCGATAAATATACAACGACTCGTCACTTGCTACGCCCAGATCATTGACACAGGACTCAACAAACTGGCCGCCTATTTTTTCAATGATCCGCTGGCTTGCAATATTTGACTGTAAACATTGAAACTCCACAGTTGTAATATCGCTTACCTCTCGAAGCTTGGCTATAACCTGCTCAAGCACTTGTCCGATTAAACCGTTGCCTCTTGCTTTTTCGCCAAGCCAATAGCCGATTTCGGCGGTTTGTGTTTGAGCATCCATATATTTAATCCCAAACACACCACAGAACTCGCGATTAAACTCTATCGCAGACCAAACTCCGCCGACTTGGTTGTTTATACGCGTGTCTATGTATCGTTCTGCATCAGCCTCTGTATGTAATGCTGCAACCCATGGCAGTACATTTTGTAAACTTTCACGACTACTTTGTACGCAATCAAATAATGGTTTTGCATGCGTCACAGCAAGGTTTTGTAGTTTGAGATTGTCAGAAATATCTAGTTGCATAGGATATTCAGCTCCATTTACACATCTTTATTCAAACACAGGTCTAAAGAAGCTGCGTTCATAGCTGATTATGCAACCAGTATCTTCTGCAAATTTAATTGCAGCCTGACATTGTGCATCTTGAAACGATCCGTTGCGATACGTTTCATAAGCCGCCAAACTTGGAAAAGTGAATAATGCCAAGGCGATATTACTTGCGCCTTCCGATGGTAAAAAGTAACCATTATGCTGCCCACCAAAGCGATTGACGAGTGGGATCCACATTTTGGCATATTTCTCAAAGTCAGCGATTTTTGTCGAGTCAACAACGTATTTTAAGTAGCAAGTAACCATACAACCTTTCCTTTTTGTTAAAAACACCAGTTTCACATTGCTCTACACACCGATAGACAGTGTGCGAGATTACTTTAAGCGTTAATAACATGAAGTTAAAGGGATATGGGACTATCTGTCTCGATTAAATGCTCAAACTCCCGTATTGAACTCAGCGTAAAGCTACTGACAATAACAGACACACTGAGAGCGTATCTTAGCTGCAACTTTTAAAAAAAATGATGGAATTCCATGATGATCACCATTGATTCTTTGGTGCTATATGTAAGTGATATCAAGCTAAGCGAAGCGTTTTATAGACAGCTATTTCAATCTGAGGCAGCGCAACTTTCTCCAACTTTTGTTTCTATTAAGTGTGCGCACAACGTCTCCATTGCACTTAAACAAAACACAGCCCTTACACCGCCAAGTTGCATTACCGGGGGCGGTTCTGAAATCTCTATTATGCAACCAAGCCAAGAGGCGTTTTTGGCTTTATACGATACATGGAAATTACTAGATATTGAGTTTGCTCAGGTCCCGCAAGCCGAGGTATATGGCGCTAGTTTTGTCGTATTAGACCCTGATAGACATCGTATTCGCGTGTTTACTAATGATAAGGTATGGAGCTATTTCTAGCTCTATACCTTTCTTCTTCCATCACACATGGAATTCAAATTTATAGTTTGTAATGCAGACTCAAACTAATATTTCTTGGCTCACCATATGCTAGCTGCGAGTAGAAGCCGATCTGACTGTAATATTCTTTATCAAAGGCATTATCAACGTTTAATTGTACTGATAGCGCCTCATTATGTTGGTATCTAGCCATTAAATTGATAAGTGAATAGGAAGGCTGTTCAACTCGTACATTACCTAATGGTGATTTTATGTCAGTGTAGTTTTCACCTTCCCAAGAGATACCTGCACCCAATGTAAATTGGTTATATTCAAAGGTATTGAATAGCCTAAATATTTTTCGAGGAAATCGGGTATTAACCGTATTTGATGTGCCGCTACTATCTTCAGCGGTTGCTTCGAATGCGGTATAATTGGCATTAATTTTCCAGCCATCCATGATCTGACCAACCACTTCGAGCTCGTAACCGTCACTTTCAACGCCATCCGCTTCCTTGTATGCAGCTAACTTATCAGGACGTGGAACAAAATCAGGGTCAACAACCGCTAAATTCTCTTGTTGTGTTTGAAAGTAAGTTATATTGGTATGTAACGCATCATTGAAATAAGTGCTTTTCAAACCAATTTCATAATTGATCCCAGTGAGAGGATCTAAGTAATTGTCATCAGCGTCAACCGCATTCTGCGGCTTAAAAATTTCAGTATAACTTGTATAAATTGTATGACTGTCAGTTAAGCTATATAGCAGCCCCGCATAGGGAATAAATACGTCATCGTCGCCATAGTCTTGGTCTTTGCCGTAGGAGACCCCCTGCCTATTCCAACTCGCTAACCGTGCACCAACAATTGCCTTAAACTTATCGCTCAAATGTATCCGTGTCGCAGCAAAGTAACCTGTTTGCTCCGTAGTGTAATCTTGGCTGGTGTATTTTTGGCCCCAATCTGGCTGGTCAAATTCTCCGTTCCACTCAAAAAAGTTCATGACCGGTTTGGCAGTTTTACTACCACCGCCTTCAAAGCCATAATATACAAAGTCTTGATCGCTCTTAGCAGCCCCAAGTACAAATTCATGTTCACGGTCAAACAAAGAGTACATGCCTTGTAACCTGACACCAAAGTCAACCTGCTCTCTTTCATTTTCTAGCCGCGATGCAGAAGCAGTCATCCCGCTTCCCGTCACAGGATGAGGAAGCCCGGATACCCACAGTAAATACATATCCGCAGTGCTGACATTTTTATTCGCATGGGCAACCAACTCCCATCCATTACTAAAGCTGTGATGTAGGTTTGCAAAAAATGTTTTGTGTGTACTGGCCCAACTACTCCATTTTGCGGCCACTGAAGCTGAACGATCAAAGTCTGTACGGCTGAGATCAGAGTGGAATATTGGCAGCCCACCCCATTGAGAGCCTTTGGGTTCATTGTCTTGAATGCTATACCCTAATCGCAGTAAGGTTGCATTCGACAAATCTGCATCAACGGTGGCATAAAAAACCTGTTTACTCTTTTTTTCATAGTCAACAAAAGAGTCTCCCTCTTGTAGCACCATAACTGTTCGGCCACGGATAGAACCACTCTCGTTTAGCCCTGTCCCCAAGTCCAAACTCGCATAATAATTGTTCCATCGACCTAAGCGCGCAATAACCTTGCCGCTGAGCTCACTCGAATTTGCGTGTTTACGAACTAAGTTAATTGATGCAGACGGATCTCCTGCGCCAGTCAACAATCCAGTTGCTCCTCGCACGATTTCAATGCGTTCATAGAGTGCCGTGTCGGTGAGTGACTCCCCAGCACTCTGTGCACCATTCCACTGTACTGGCACGCCATCGATTTGATAGTTGTCAACATTGAAACCTCGAGACGAAAACGCATTCCTTGAGCTATCATAGGCTTTGGCCGAAATGCCAGAAGCGTTGTTAATCACATCGGTTAGAGAAGTTAATGCCTGATCTTCAATGCTCTGACGAGTAATTATGTTCACGGTTTGTGGGGTTTCTTGCAATGTCAGACCCAAACCTGTTGCCGTATCAATTGGTTCATTAACAACATAACTGCCCATCACCGCAATACGTTCAATTTCCTTTTGGGGTGTCAGAGAAGTGTCTAATTTATGGATTAAGAGGCGGTTTTCGCCAACTTTAGTTGCAACAAGCCCGCTTCCTTTTAATAGAATTTCGAGTGCCTTTTCTGTCGTATAGTCACCCTTCACTCGTATTGTTCTTTGCTCTGCTAGCGTGACGCCAACAGCTGTGATTTGCTGTTGCGTTGCAGCAGACAGTTCAGCTATTGCTGTAGAAAGCGGTTGAGGATCTATATTTAGTTGGTATTTGGTATCACTGGCATAAACATTCGCAGTTGCCAATATAAGTCCTGCGCTAGAAATAAATAAGCTCCGTCTACATATTCTCATCGCACGCTTAAACTTATTTAATCTAAAAGTGTTGCTTTTCATGGTCATCCTCTATTTTCATGTACCAATTTTTGTATTTCACCACTATGACGTCTACGAGTTAGCAAATCCGTAAAAATTTCTCAAACTCTGTTTTAGTGCAGCTGTATATCTCAAGATAAGTCGTAGCTAAAAGGTAACCGTAATATTTGTAAATACGAGTAGCGAAGGCATAGTCTGAACTTACTGGGATAGAACCTCTTTACAAAATTTTATTGCTACGGTGAGACGCTTTTCCACACTTGAAAGACTAATTGCTAGCTGTGCAGCAATATCTCGTTGCTTGATACCATTGAAGGTGTACATGAAGAATATTTGTCGAGTTAACAGAGGCAGTTCATCTAACGCGATACGTAAACAACGAAGGTCACATGAATCGATGTAGGATTTTGAAATATCGGGTATTTGGCTATCGACATACACCTTCATATACAGGCTTTCGCTCTGAGTTCTAACCTGCTTACTGCGGAGATAATTAATGACCTCATTGTGAGCTGAGCGATACAAATATGCTGTTGGGTTTTCCACTGTACGCTTTACTTTCTTCAATAACAGCTTTTCAGCAATTATCTGCAGAATGTCTGATGCGGTGTCTGAGCAGCCAAGTTTTCTTGTCAGAAACCGCTTTAGCGCACATTCATTGGAGGAGAGTGACTGTAATATTTCTTGTGAATACATCATTTATAAGTCAACGAGCAAGTCCTTGCGAAAATCGAGAATGATAATAATTACCATTTAACGAGATTGCAATACTTATGAGATGTAAAGTTCCTAACTGAGGGGCTGTTCCTTATAAACTGGGTCCATGACAAGACAAATAGCCAATACACGGATGTGAAAGTGATTTATTAGTTTATATAAAAACGCTTTTCTCAGACGTCCAGCAATTAGAGTTTGTTATACCAGTTGTATTAAGTAAATGATCTATCTTGAAGCGGGGAAATAGCTTTAGTAGCACCGCTCTCGCGTCCTGCTACCGCTAAGGTACCTATCTCCATATAGGCAAGGCAAAAATTTTGCTATTTAGTTGTTCTAAATGAGAAATTTTTAACGAAGCTAATATGCTATTTCACCCTTCAAATTGATTAGAGAATTAATTCAATTGGTATTATATCAAGGTAAAAGACGAAGCTGGCAATTTTCATGTTTGAATGTTAAATAACCTTTACTTGAGCTCAGGGCATGACAGGCAGGGTAATAGTGAAGCAGCTTCCGACACCAACCTCACTTTTCACCAAAAGCTCGCCGCCATGCTCTTTAATTATGTCATAACTTATTGAAAGGCCTAAGCCTGTCCCCTTACCAATAGACTTAGTCGTAAAAAATGGGTCAAATATCTTGTTTGTTATTTCTTCGGGGATCCCTATTCCATCATCTTGTATTTGGATCAATACACACTCATGATCTAGCCTAGTCGATACTCTGATCTCTCCCTCACTTTCCAGTGCCTGAGCCGCATTGATCAGTAAATTCGTGAACACTTGAATTAGTTTCCCTTGATTACCAAGCACTTGAGGGATTTCATTCAACTGTGTGATCACTTTTGCATGATATTTAATTTTACTCTCTACCAGATTTAACGTTGTCTTTATACAGGCATTAATATCGCAAGGTTGCAACTGAACGGTATCTGTCCTTGAAAACTGTTTGAGGTCATTCACAATAGCAGAAACTCTCTGTACCCCCGTCATCGACTCATCGATAAGCTCGTTACAATCACGGTTAATAAAAGTAAAATCTTTATCTTGAACGAACTGATTGAACGCTCTGAGTGTATCAGGTTCAAGTCCGAGCTGAATCGCACGTTTTGCAAGCTCTGCGTAATCACTCTGATAATGACGCATCACGTCGAGGTTGCTCGTGACAAACCCTAGGGGATTATTTATTTCATGGGCTACTCCAGCCGCCAACTGACCTACTGAGGCCATTTTTTCTGAGTGTACGAGCTGCTGTTGAGCTGCTTCAAGTTCTTTATTGGTTGCCTCAAGTTGGTGATTTCGTTGATTTAGCTTTTCTGTTCTTTGTGCTACCAGTTCTTCTAAGTTTCTATTTAGCTCAACCAAATCATGTTGATATCGTTCTCGACGCTCATGTTCCTCAGCTAAAGTTTGTGATAACTCATCAAAGGCCAAAGACAGCTCTTGTAACTCATCTTTGCTCTGTATTGGTTTCCATTTGAAATCAAATACGCCATTTTTGACATTACTAGCAATAAATTTTGCTTGGCTTTTCAATATATACAGATTGGTTGTTAAATATATACCTAGAAAATAAGAGAAAATAGCTACTAGCGCCATTTCAAACAGCGCAATAGAAACCGTCCAACGCTTTACTTCTGACATAGTGCGATTGATTGTACCAATATCAATGCCTATCTGAATGGTGCCAAAAAGCGCCTTTCCTTCGACAATATCGGCATGAACATCAAAAATACCGTCTGTAACTTTTGCAACTAACGTATCACTCTTAAATATACGTTCTTTAAACTGCTCATTGCCCGCAAAAGAAAGGATTTGCTTCTCACCATCGATGACTTTCACATAGAGAATATCAGGGTTACTTAATAGTTCATTGGTAAAGGCATCTAGAGTCGCTAAATCGTATGACAACACCGCATTCTTTGTCGCGCTCGCAAACAAACTAGCGGTCGTTGTTGCGCGTTTATTCATGGCGTCATTTGCAGACTCCATCATAAAATCAATCACCACAAATATGAGTGCACTCAGCAACACCGCTTCAATAATGGCAGTGCCAATCATAGTTTTAAGTCTTAACGATACTTTTTTCATTCAGTCGTGGCGCTTCTTAATAATCGGTGTACTATTTACCAACCAAGGCTTCTAATTCTAATGCTTTTATGTCTTGCCAATCCTCATTCGACGCCGCCATAATGCCTTTGAAATTAACAGCTTCGAGTAGCCGAATTCCTTCTCCAGTCAGTTCAAGAGAGAGCAACGCGTCAACTAATCTTTGCCTTGCGTCTTCTGGCATTACTTTTTTTACGGCGAATGCATGTGGTGTGTAACCCCTCGTCGTCCAAAGAATGTCGAGTTGCGATTTAATTTTAGGGTCGGCATTGTTGAAAGTGCGCATTACACCGCCCCCTGCCTTGGCAAATCCTCTCGACACATTAAGATAAACGGAATCATGGGATGAAACATATTTTGGCGTAAACTCAATGCCTTGTTTCATCAGCTCCCCACGGGGCAAAATGCTTGCAGCAAATGCAGCGGGAGCCGGAAAAGCAAGCGTTTCTCCTTGCAACTGTGACAAGTCAGTAATACCCGCTCCCTTTTTAACCACGATGATCCCTTTGATCATTTTATCTCTTTGCTTAGCGATAGCTTGATAACCTGCCCGCTCATTAAACACTACAAAGTGGTAGGGGTTCATGTATGCCACATCATATTCTTGTTGTAGCACTCGGGCTTCAAAGGTGGGTATATCTTTAGCGGTTTTAAAAGTGTAGTGATCTCCAGTTTTATCATTGAGATAATCGAGAATAGGCTGCCAATTCTTGGCTAACTTATTTGCAGACTGCTGGGGGACAAAGGCAAATGTATAATCAGCGCTAAAGCACGAAAATGAGAATAACCATATAATAATGAGTAGAGCTTTTATCATTGCCTCGCCACCTAAACGATAAACACTGTTTGAATAAAGACTTAAGCCTAAAGAAAGTATAGAACATATTAAAAAAACAGTTTGTATTTCAATATCGACAAAGAAACAAGTGATTTACAATACCCAACAATTATGAAACGTTAGAGAGGTACCCAATTCAGGGTTACAAGAGTTAAGGAAGATAAAATGAAACTATCAATAAAAAAAACAGCATTAAAATCACTAACGTCAAATAAGCAACTTGCACCAAATATGACACCAAACATCGCTGGAGGTGCTGTTGGACCAGATAGCAGTTACGCACCGACAGAACAAAATGATTGTTTGCCGACAGATACTTTCGCATCCTCTCCGGGTCCCGGACAGCCTTGTAACATTACTGGGATTTGCTAATATCCTTTAAGCAGTAGCAACTGACTAGGTTGCTACTTTGTTATTTCCTCAACTAGTGCTTCAGCCAACCAAGCCGTAAAGCGCTCCATAATTAATGTGCTCTTTCGGTGGGTTGTCTGCCTGACCCAATAACTGTAACCCTCAAAAGCTTTAAATTCTGTCTGCTTATACAACCACCCTTGCGTAACAGCTGTTCTCGCTAATACATCGCTCATTAAAGCCATGCCTTGCCCAGCCACAGCTGCCTGCATGACAAAGTGCTCTTGCTCAAAATAGCGTAACTCATACAAACTTTCATCGATGTGTTCATGGCAAGGAATATTTTTAAGCCCACTTTCATCTCGCCAATGGGTAATAAATAACACCGGTTTACCTTGCCTGGGCGGCTGATAATTTGGGCTTGCGTACATCCCTATCTGCTCTTTGATAAGATGGATTTCATTAGAATTTGATTCAGCGTTGCCATAGCGTAGGGCGATATCAATGTGCTTTTCTTTGTCTAAGTCAATTAGCTGATCACTTGCGCAGATTGTGACCGTTTGATTCGGAAAAGCGCGATTAATGGCAGCCATATTCGGTGCAAGCCAAAGTGCAGCAAACGAATTACAGCATGAAATCAGTAAATCGTTTTTTGGCTCCATAAACTCTATAAACGCATTATCTAATCTATTGAGTGAGTCAATACATACCTTTGCCAGTGCCTCTCCTTGCCTCGTTAATTGCACTGCTCGCGTTTTGCGCTCAAAGAGCTGGACTCTTAATTGTGATTCCAAAGATTTTATCTGATGTGACACTGCCGTGGGCGTGATATTAAGTGCTCGTGCTGCATCTTTAAAGCTCAAGTAATGCGCAGCAACCGCAAAAGTTTTTACATTATTCAAAGACGGTAAGTGTGTAAACATCGCAAACCTATAAGTTAGTTTATCTCATCTATGAATGGATTCTTCTCAGTTGTCACATTGCTCACTTAAGCACAGAATAATGCACATAATACAACTGGAGATAAGCCATGAAAAACATTCTATACATAAGTTGCAGCGTAAGAAAGTACAGTGAGAACGAAACACAACACCAATCAATAAGCAGAATGTTGGGAGAGCAGTTTTTAAGTACTTTTAGTCAAATTACACATAAAGTAGAAATCATCCATCGCGATCTTTCCGTAAAACAACCTGCATTTATCGATGAAAAATTTATTGCGGCTGCATTTGCAAAAGGAGCTTTGAGCGAAGAGCAGCATTTAATACTTGCTGAGTCTGACGAAATTATTAAAGAGGTGGTCAATGCGGATATTATCGTGATCGCAAGTCCTATGTATAACTATGGCATGCCCGCCGTACTAAAGGCTTGGTTTGATCTGGCAATCCGAGTTGATAAAACTTTTAGCTTTGACCTAGCACGAGGTGATAAACCGCTTGAACCAATTTTATCGGGTAAAACTCTCGTATTATTGTCATCTTGGGGCGAGTTTGCATTTAAAAAGGGCGAGTCACAATATCATTTGAACCACCTAAGTAGCCATATCGAGCAGCTGGCTCCATATTTAGGTGCTGAGGCGTTTTATGAAATCGCATCTGAGTATCAAGAGTTTGACGACGACAGGCATAAGCGATCTAAAGCGCTTGCAATTGAAGAAATCAACAACCTCGTACATATGCTAAGCAATCAAAATAGCTAAAAGAAATGGCCTACTTAACAATAGACTGTTAAGTAGGCAAAAAACATAAACTTAATACGCCGTGTCTAAATTCGCGACGACTTGAATAGATACAAAATTATCAAATTTACTATCGCCTCTAAGGTCATTATTCCACTTTTCGTCCAATAATGCTGAAAAAGACTTATTATCAACCGCTTGACCTTCATAGCCATATAAATAGATAGATAACACTTCAAGGTCTACTTGACCTTCAGGCTCGGGGAAGACTTCTCCGAATGACAGATCAGGGATTTCTCCACGGATACCGCCTTCTATGTCCCAATCAAACCTAGTTTCAGCCGCATCATCAACGAGAAAACTAAATCCCCAACGCGCGCGTGCTAAGCGCTCGTCGGTTGAGGAGAAATCATAATTGGTACCTGAACTGTTGGATGCTGCGAGCAAATCATCAAATAGATTAGGTGAAATTTCAGGCAATTGCGTGAGTACATAATTGCCATCACTCCCAACTGAATTTTGCGCACGGATGTAAAAGTTGATGTCGACACTATTGACCGAAGTACTTTCGGTAATATACTGGTTTAAGAAATTAACATCAGTAAGAGTTGGAAAAATATACATAGGATCTGCAGACTGACCGCTAACGGCATTACCGAAAACATATCGCTTTTGACTCTTTAGATAACCTCGAGTAGAGATAAATTCCGCATTAGTCCAAGAAATAGGCTCAATTGCCAAACCATCATAAACAAAGTCGCTGTTACTTAGTTTAATGGTATTACTGTCTGTGGGAACTTCAATAATGGCTGCTTTACCAAGATTAATAAAGGGAGCGGTTGCAGTAATGTATAGCTCAGTTTTATCAGGGCAAATTGTTACCGAGTCACGTAAGAAAGTGCTAGAACCATATCGGATACTAGCATTGGCGTAATCTCCGGTTAACTCAGATTTATCTATATTGTATACTGAACAGCCGCAATTCTCGCTGTAATTCTGGAAGTAAAAGTTTCCGAGGTTTTTTCTCTGTGAGATATCTAATTCTGTATATATCTGTTTAAACTCTTCTAGGTCTCTGTCTTTCACATCACCTATTACAGATAGATGCATCGTGCCTTTAGGCACCTCGCCATTAAACGTACCACTGCTATTTGTTTTTGCAGTACCGACGGGTTTACCATTGACGTCATGGAAAACGATATCTGTGCTGATACCTGTATCTTTCCCGCACTGGTACTGGTAAGTGTTAAGTGAAATCGTTTGAGCAGCTGGCTTTGTACCTCCGCCAATTTTCCCTGTATCATTCGATGACGAACCGCCACATGCCGACAGAGTTAGTGTTAAAAATGATGATAGTAAAGTGAGCTTATAGTTTTTCATGTAATGTCCATTTTCATTTTTTACCTAAAATTATCACAAATAAACCCCCTGTGTATCAATAAAAAAATCTCTCTTGTGACAAAATATAACAACTCCTTGTCAACGACACTAATTGGTTATCTTGAGGCTGCACAAATTCTACGAAATAGCTGTACTAATACCAATTGAATTAATTCTCTAATCAATTTGAAGGGTGAAATAGCATATTAGCTTCGTTAAAAATTTCTCATTTAGAACAACTAAATAGCAAAATTTTTGCCTTGCCTATATGGAGATAGGTACCTTAGCGGTAGCAGGACGCGAGAGCGGTGCTACTAAAGCTATTTCCCCGCTTCAAGATAGATCATTTACTTAATACAACTGGTATAAATTGGGTGAAGTTACAGTAAGACTAATTGGTGTGATACTTTCTGGCAGTTGGTTCAGCTTAATGAAGAAGGAAATTTATGTTCGAAAGAGGAGAGTTTGATTTATGCAGACTAATGGTGGGTGTCCACACAAGCGATTACTTTACGTGGACACCAAAAGGGTTTAATTAAAAGTTATTAGGCATTCAAAACACTAAGTAATCTGTCTTTTGAGGAAGAAAGTTCAGCCTCACTTGCTTCAGCCAAGTAACTAATTAAGTAGATCTCAAGGCTACTTTCCTCACCTTGGAGTTTTGCATCAAGCATTGCGACTTGCTCAGACATTCTCTCGCTTTGCAGTGCTTCTGGTGAAGACTGGTTCGTCAAAATCTCAAGCCTCAACAGCAGTTGAGCGGTGTTTAATGAGGTTTTGTTGGTACCTTGCCAAGAACTCGGAATATCACCGCCCGTTTCTACCGCTTCCACCAGCTCATTGAACTTCTCGCGACGCTGTGAAGAAAATAGATCATCTAATTTTGATTTCACTTGTGACAATAAACGATTCTTTTCTTGCTTCAGTCCTGGCACGACAGTAAACGTATTGAGTTCATCACGAATAGCAGCTAGTTCATTTTGAGTTACCGCTTCGATGACTTTGTTGTCGAACTCTGCTAGCAGCTGACGCTGTTCGGCTTCCTGCGACTTCTCCTGTGCTTTTTGCTCGGCATATTGTGCACTACGCTTTTCAAACACGGCATCATTATGGGCACGAAATGCTTTCCACAGGGTATGCTCTTGCTTGGCACCGGCAAAACCAATTTGCTGCCACTGCTTTTGCAACGATTTCAATAAGTCACAAGCTGCAGCCAAATCTTCAGCCTCTAGTTGTTGGCGTGCAGTTTCAACTAGCTTTGCCTTTTCAACGGCATTAGCTTGATGGAAGGCTTTTAGTTTCTCGTAAACTGCTTGATGATGCTCACGATAAATCGAATTCAGCTTTTGATAGATTTTAGCATCCACATTGCCAGCATTTTTCCACGCTTTGGCTAGGCGATTAAATTGTGCTTCAACTTCTCGCCAATCAATACCCTCGTTATCCAAAGTACTAAGCAGTACTTTCACTTCTTCAATTACTGCTTCACGTGCAATTTTTGCCTGCTCACGCTGCACTTCCTGCTCCGCAAAGTAAGCGCGACAAGGTACAAACAATAATTCAATTTTTTCATCAAATTGAGCTGCTTGTGCCTTTTCCTGTTCAGTTTCAACATGACCAAGTTCGTTCCAACGTGTTCTAAGTAATTTTACTTCCTCAGCACGTTTAACGGGGTCAACCGACTCCTCAGCCAGTTTGATATCAAGCTCCGCAAGCAATTCTTCACGTTTAGGTGTGGCTGCATACTTTTGCCAATCTTTAAGATCTTTTAATGTTTTAGACAAGCTTTCATGCTGACTTTCGAGCTGTTTTTTGTAGCTTGGTGTAAGCAGCTCGAAATGCTCGATAAAACCATTAAAAACACCAAATGCTACGTTAAATCGACCTTGATCAATTAATCGTTGAACATCGCGTGCTTTCTTCTTCGCGATTTTGAGTGCTTTTTCTTGCTCATTTTTAAGCGGCTCAACAGCTGTCATAAACACATGGCTTGTGTCTGATAACTCAGCTTTTGCCGATTTATGCAATACCTTAGGCAGTGAATCTAGTGCTTTACGCGCTGCAACATAGCGGTCTTTTTGTTCTTGCATTTGGGTATCGAGCGCTTCTAACGAAGTTGGTACTTCGACTGCCTTCAACTCTGAGAGGGCATTATTGAAGGTTTCACTTGCAGCAATAAGTGCTGGCAAATCGGCAAGATCACGCTCGATATTTTGCAGTTTTCTGGTGAACTCACCAAGTGATTCAACAGCGATATATTGCGGTGCGGCTATCTTACCTTTTAATACTTCACTACGTTTAACCAGTGCATCGTGCGGAGCTAAGTCTAGTGTTTTACATGCAATTTCAACCGATTTTTCAATGGCTTCAAGTTCAGCAGTTAATTCAGCGACCTCTAGGGCTTCATTTTGCTTTTGCATTAACTCAGCTTGCTGCGCTTGATGTTTAACTTGTAACTCATTGAGGTGGCGGTTTAATTTATCTGCTACTTGTTGATACTTTGCATCTAGTGCAGTTACCGTTTCAGCATCTAACCACTTAAGCTCAATGCTTTGCCACTGCGCAAATAACTGCTGTGCTTGCGCATTCACAGTTTCATAGTTTTGCTTATCTCTTAGCGCGTTTAACTTGGCAAGCACAACTCGCGTTTGCTCAGCAACTTGAGTAGGCATTTCTTTTGCTAATCGCTGCTGCTCCAGTGATCCGTTAAGAGAAGTAAGCGCTTCACCTTTGGCTGCTTTTAGGACACTCTTTTCGAGTGAATGCTGTGCAATCAGTTCCAACATGGCAATCTGAAGAGCTTCATCACCGTCTTTGAACGATTTTTCGATTAACGTGGCGTTCGCAAGGCGCTTAAGCAGTTTAACTTTATTTGCTAAATCGGTTTCAATTAACGCGACTTTCTCAAGTGTCTTAGCTGGCGCATAGCGTTCAATGTATTCTTCACGAATGTTGCTCTGCAGCGCGGTGTCTTGGTTAATGACCGCACTCGAAATTTTCTGCTCAGCAAGCTCTTTTAGCTCGCTATCTTGCTTATAAACTTTCCACCAAAGACCAAGGTCATTTACCTTAGTAAGTACCTTTTTTCTGATCTGCGCAGACTCGTCCTCTAGTGCCAACGTGTGTAATAAACTTGCGTCTTTGCTCAAGTCTAACTTGTCCACTGCTTGTGAGCGAACATCAACCTTAGGGTGTTTCCATTTCGGTGTAAAAAGGTGTTTAAAGATCATTTTCACTGAACCTAGCTATTTCGTTGTCGGCTTTGAATTCTTGTTGTAATTCGCGTTTGGATTTTTGCACCATCTCACCTTTTTCGTTGATGGTGAATTGCTCATTAGACTTTGCTACTTTTGCTTGATATAGCATGACTAACTGCACGGTTTGCTCTTTCTGCGCATCGCTTAGCGGCGTACCATCAGGCCACTTTCCAGTTGACGCGCCGTATTGCAAACGCTCGAATACTTCAGGGGTAATATTTTGAACTAAGCTATCTACATTCATTACTACTTTTTCTTTTTCAAAATAACGAGGATGACTCGATTAATTAAGTACCAAACCGCACCAATGCCTATAGCGCTTTTGCTTGCGATCATTTCAAACGAGTTAGGTTCAGGCTGCTGCCAATAGATATATAAGAATCCACCTAGCACTAGGATCAGTGCAATAAACGAATAATTCATTACAGATTGCTGACGTTTTACACGATTTCTAGAGACCGTTCTCTCTCTGTCTTCTTGAGAAAAGTCTGCTAAATTGGTTTCACAATGCGGACAGGACTTATGTTTGGAGGAAATAGATTTACCGCAGCTTGGGCACTGTGCTATTGCCATCGTGTTACTTCTCCATAATACAAAAAAGGGCACCTGTGAGGCGCCCTATTCTACTACCTTTGCGAACTCTTGTCCTTAAATGACAAGATAATTTTAATTAAAATTCGCTCACTGTTTGTGTTCTTTGTTGAAATCTTCCCAGTATTCTTTAACCGAAGATTTCATTTCTTTTCTGAGTAGTAAAATACCAAATAAGTTAGGTAAGGTCATCACTACAATGGCCACTGCCGCTAACTTCCATACCAATGTGGTGTCTGCAAACGACGCCCAAAAGAAACCGGCAACATAAAATACGCGATATGGCATAACCGAGCGGCTACCAAGTAGATAAATCATCGCACGGTCGCCATAGTATGACCATGCAATTGCAGTAGAAAACGCGAATAACAACAAGCCAATTGAGACGATGTATTTACCATTTTCACCTAAATAACCTCGGGTAAACGCTTTTGTTGTCAGCTCTGCCGAGTGCACTAAAGAGTGCCCAATCAAACTAATACTATTGTCCGTTGGCAAACCGTCTTTCACTTCCACTGTTCCTGTGTACTTGTGACGCTCGGTAATACCAAAACGCACTTGCTCACCAATAGAGCGCGAGTGGATAACGGTAAAGTTTTCTGTAACCGCTTTACCCTGTACGACCTCAATTTCACCATTGAAAGGCTTGACATTGTGCTCTTTTTTACCATTCAAGTAAGCATACAGTGCTTCTCGATCTTGTTGGTTCGACTCCTCATACTTACCGTCTAGAATAACCATAGACGAGCGCTCAAAGTGGGTTTCGAACTTTTCAGTCCACACGCCCGATGACAAAATAACCAATCCCGTCAAGGTACAAATAATGATTGTGTCAATAAATGGTTCAAGAATTGAAACCATACCTTCAGACACTGGTTCATCGGCTTTTGCCGAAGCGTGCGCAATTGGTGCTGAACCTTGACCCGCTTCGTTTGAAAACAGACCTCGGTTAACCCCACGGTTGAATGCATACGCAAAAGAAGCCCCTAAGAAGCCGCCAGCAGCAGCTGAACCTGTAAAGGCATCTTCAAATACAGAAAGGAACGAAGGAACGATATTTTCGATATTATAAAAAATCACCGCAAATGAACCGAGAATATAAATCGCAGCCATTAATGGCACGACGCGAGAAGTGATAGCAGCAATACGCTTGATACCGCCAAGAATAACGAGCGCAAGTAAAACTGAAAGCACTGCCCCTGTCGCCATCGGGGCAAAACCAAAGGTCGCCTCCATGCCTTGAGCAATGTTATTGATCTGCGGCAAACTACCTGTACCAAAAGAGCTGATTACGGTCGCAATCGCAAATAAAACCGCTAGCCATTTCATGTTTAGGCGGCGATCCATATAGTACATTGGACCACCAGCCATTGTGCCATCATCAGTTTGGACACGATATTTATGAGATAAAGTCACTTCCACAAACTTGGTTGTCATACCAAAAAATGCGGTCATCCACATCCAAAACAATGCCGCAGGTCCGCCAATTGAAATTGCCAATGCTACCCCACCAATGTTACCGGTACCAACCGTACCAGAAAGCGCCGTAGCTAGCGCTTGGAAATGGGTTGTATCCCCTTCAAGGCCTTTCTTATCGAATTTTCCAGTCACGACTTTACAAGCGTGTTTGAAATATCGGATCTGTGGAAATTTTAAGTAGATTGTAAAAAATAAACCTACCCCTAACAGTACATACGGGAACCAAGGTGAACCACCTAACATTCCATCTAAGCTATCTAATAAGCTGCCTAACGCATCCACGAATATTCCCCTTTATTGTTGTTATTACACCCTGTTGAGGTGTTCTACCTTATTTTTTAATATTAATTTGCTTTAAATATTATTTTGTTGTTCTTTTAAACCCACAAAAATAAACGGGTAATCTAAATGGCGATTACCCGTCTTTATACTTACCTTAAGTCGTCAACCACATTTAAGATTGCAGCTAAGGTATCTTGACCAAACTGATATGAACGTCGGTCTGACCAGCCAAAGTATGGATCCGGCAGGTTTGCATTGTCCTTAAACGGCATTTCAACGGTATAGGCCAAAGCTTTGAATGCTTCACCAACAGCACACGATGCTACGGTAAGATTTGCTTCACCCGGTGCATCTTTGTCGTAACCAAATTCATCTTGGAACTCAGGTGTGATAGTTAACAGTGCCGCCTTGAAAGATTCTTCCAAACGCTGTAGACGTTCATCATAACTCGGAATACCTTCACTACCCGCAACGAAGTTGTACGGAAGTGCTTCATCACCATGAATATCGAGGTACATATCCAGCCCAGTTTCATGCATTTTATTTAATACATAATAAACTTCAGGTGAGTTCTCAAGTGTTGGCGTTTGCCATTCACGGTTTAGGTTTACGCCTTTTGCATTTGTACGCAGGTGACCACGAACGCTGCCGTCCGGATTCATATTTGGCACGACATAAAATACCGCTTTCGACAACAGTGCCGCGGCATGTGGATCTTCGTCATCCAATAGTTTGTGAAGTAGACCTTCAACGAACCACTCAGCCATCGTTTCACCCGGGTGCTGGCGCGCCGTGATCCAAATCTTTTTCTTCTCATCTGACGGCTCACCAATAGTGAGCAAACTCATATCGCGGCCATCAAGCGTTTGACCTAGCGTCTCTACAACACATGTATCGTGGGCTTGAGCCCAGTAGACTAAGTCTAAATGACGCTCATAACTATAAGGCGCAAAGTAAGCAAAGTAGGTATGAGCACATTCAGGCTCAAAATCGATAGTTAATGTGCCATTCTCGTAACGGGTTGGCACACGGAACCAAGTTTGACGATCATAAGATGCAACCGCGTGATACTCATCCCAACCCTCTGGGTATGCTGAGTTTAGTAGTTGGTTGATATGAATTTTGTGCTCTAAAAAAGGCGTAGACTCAAGTCTAAAGTGAAACCATTGAAAAAAGTCAGACTCATTGTCTTTATTGATTTCTAGCTGAATATCCGCAGGTGATTCTGCTTTTACCACCTTGATATTACCACTATCGAAATTACTCGTAATGCGCATAGGTTTCCCTAAATAAGTTAAAAACTGTTGTGTAAATACACTGTTACCATACTTAGCTTGACGTTCATTAAGAACAATATTACAACTTCAAAGGTGTAATGCTGCACTGCTGTTCACGCTAAGTAATTACATAACTTTTTGTTAGCTAATTGTAGCTGGCCTATTTCTGCAAGCCTACCACAATCAATTTGTTTCAAAAACTAAAAAAGCCAGCTGGTGCTGGCTTTTTATCGTAAATTTCGTGTTAGCGAGGTAGACTCGGGAATTTTACTTCCGCCATGTCTTGCATTACACGTACAACTTGGCAGCTGTAACCAAACTCGTTATCGTACCATACGTAAAGCACTACTCTGTCGCCATCAACGATAGTCGCTTGAGAGTCAACTACACCTGCATAACGGCTACCCACAAGGTCAGTAGACACGATTTCTGTTGATGCTGTGTAGTCAATCTGGTCACGCAGTTCAGAGTAAAGTGAAGACTCACGAAGGAATTCATTTAGCTCTTCAGCGGTTGTTTCTTTACCTAGATTTAGGTTAAGAATTGCCATTGATACGTTTGGTGTTGGTACACGGATTGCGTTACCAGTTAGTTTACCAGCAAGCTCTGGCAGTGCTTTAGCAACCGCTTTCGCAGCACCTGTTGACGTGATAACCATGTTTAGTGCTGCACTACGACCACGACGCTCGGCTTTGTGGTAGTTGTCGATCAAATTTTGGTCATTAGTGTAAGAGTGAACCGTCTCAACGTGACCGTTCTTAATACCAAACTTGTCGTTAAGTGCTTTTAATACCGGTGTGATTGCGTTAGTTGTACAGCTTGCTGCAGATACAATTTTGTCTTCAGATTGAATGTCTGCGTTGTTAACACCATAAACGATGTTTTTGATGTCGCCTTTAGCAGGCGCTGTAAGTAGCACTTTAGACGCACCGATTGATTTAAGGTGTTTACCTAAACCATCTTCATCTTTCCAAACACCTGTATTGTCTACGATAAGCGCATTTTCAATACCGTATTTTGTGTAATCCACTTCTTCAGGTGAGTTTGCGTAGATAACTTGAATGTAGTTACCGTTTGCTTTAATCGCACCTTTCTCATGGTCTACTGTGATTGAACCATTGAAAGGACCATGAATTGAGTCACGGCGTAAAAGGCTTGCACGTTTTTCAAGATCACCATCGCGACCACCGCGAACAACAATTGCACGTAGGCGTAAATCAGCGTGAGAGCCGCCACGTTCGATAAGTAGGCGTGCTAATAAACGGCCAATGCGACCAAAACCATAAAGAACAACGTCACGAGGTTCTGGACGTGCGCCTTGGTTTAGTAATTCTGCAAGTTCTGCATTTAAAAACTCTTCGATTGAGCGGCCTTCACCTGCATTTTTATAAATGTAGGCATAAGCTAGCTTACCAAGGTCAACACGACCCGGTGCCAATTCCATTTTGCTGATCACTTCTAAGAATGGAAAGCTTTCACGAAGACGTAGTTTGCGCTCTTCAAAGCGTGCTACTGTTTTGTGTGCTTTGATAACATCAATGGTGCTTGCGCTTACAAGAGGACGACCGTATACAGAGATTTCAACGCCTTTATTACGGTATAGACGACCGATTAGGGGTTGCATGCTTTCTGCATAATCTTGACGCTCTTGCCAGCTGTTTTGATATTCTTGCTCGTGAGATAAGGTCATTTTTTCTGCCTAATAAACAATTTTCTTTGAACGGATAGCCCGAATGGGCACGGCTATTCTAATTTAAACTGCCGTGATTCTCCACTGTTACCGAACAATTCATTGCGTTAAACTGATAAACTATTAGCTCTACCCTGTTTATTCGGGCGTAACCCCCTATAATTATAAAAAATCATTGAGGTCAAACTATGGCGTTTAAAAAGTCGCTAGTTTTTGCAGCGTTACTACTTGCTGGTTGCGACGACACCCTAACCTTGAACCAAGTGTGTAGCGAAACGCCTGGTTTTTGTGAAGACTTAAATAAAGACAGTCACTGTAAAGACGAACGTGCGTTGCTAATCTACGCGCGCTATCACGAATACAAGTCACCGACGGACGAAAACAAATATGACTTGTTGCAGAATTTAGAAAGCTACAACCTATGTGTTTCTCGCGCCGCCAAAATTGAGCACATCAAGTTAAAGGAAAAAACCACTTCACGAGTGGAAGGTCATCTCACTGCACTAAAAGAAATGACACGTATTTACAATGAAACAAAAGGCAGTAATCACCCAGGCCTACTTTATTATCATTGGTCTCGTAACAGTGATAGCACAGCAATGAACAAGCTACTGAACATGCAGGATGACCCTAGAGTTCAAAACGATCCCGAAATTCAGCTATTCCTCGCAGAGTTTTACGCCAAAGTAGATGACGATAAAACCGTCGATATTCTCTACCGTGTATTAGAGCTAAACAAGAGAGGCCATACCCCTAACCCAGAAGTCTATTCATCTTTGGTCAGTATCTTTTACAAACACGAAAAGTATAAGCACGCATATACTTTTGCCAGAGTGGCTCAACTTTCTGGGGTTGAAGATATCGATATTATTCCAGTGACAAACCAACTGGCTTCAATGGGAAAAGATTTAGCCAACTTAGATTCATTGGCGCAACGAACTTACGAGAGCATTCAAGCTGGGGAGTTCGTTTCCCCTCGTGATTTCTGAGTCTTGTTATCAAAATAAAAACGGGAAGCCTATGCTTCCCGTTTTTGAAAATAAATGACCACTACTTTGCCAGTGCTACGTTAATAAATACCGCGGTCATTAAGATTGGGCAAACAAATCTAACGTACTGAGCAAACCAGTAATGTGCACCACGGGATTCTAAGTGGAGCTGATTACCGCGCTTCCAAACCCAACCAATAGTAATAAAGTAGAACAGTCCCATCAATGGTAGCTGATATTGCGTGAATAGACTGATCACCAACTCGAACAGCCAATCAAAGTTTAGAATAATCGTGCTTGATGCTAAAAAGATAACTAGCGTAACCAACCAAGTCGCTTGTTTACGTTTAAAGCCATGATTTTCCACTAAGAAAGATACCGGAATTTCTGTTGAAGAAATGGTAGAAGTTACTGACGCAATCGACATAAGTACAAAGAAAGTCAGGCTTACTAATAGCCCCACTTCACCCATATTAGCAAATAGCTCAGGTAAAATGGCAAAAATCAACCGGCCTTCACCGATTAATTTGCCGTCTTGAAATACTTGAACACCATTTTGCTGCGCAACGAATATTGCAGGGATAATAAGTAAACCGGCCAAAAATGCGACACTGGTATCTAGCATTGCAACACTAAATGTAAGCTTAGGTAGATTTTCATTCGGTTTTAAGTACGAGCCATAAATCATCATGCAGCCCACACCTAACGACAACGAAAAGAACGCTTGCCCCATCGCCGCGATGATCAAATCAGGATCGCTAATTTTTGAAAAGTCCGGAACTAAATACGTTCTAAACCCTTCTGCTGCGCCGTCTAATGTCGCCATATAACCAATAAGGCAAAGCAGTAATACCAGTAACAACGGCATAAGTCTGCGCGACCAGGCTTCTATGCCTGACTTTACCCCTTTGAGAATAATGCTCGCAGTCAAAATTAACATCAGTGGTGTAAAGATAAAGTTTCTAAGCATCGAGTCACCGCTCAGAAACTGGTGTGCGACATCTAATTCAGCCATTTGCGCAAGAGGATCAAGTGCATGAGATAGCATCCATCCAGCCACAATGGAGTAAAAGCTTAGCATCACGATAGCGCCAGCAAGGCCGATATACCCCGCTGCAGCACCTATTTTCGGATTGCGCTCACGCCAGGCTGTTTTAAGTGCTTTGACTGGATTTGCTTGTGCCTGATGGCCTAAATACAATTCGGTGTAAAGAGCAGGCAATGCGAGTAAGAAAATCACCGCAAAATAAACCAGTAAAAATGCACCGCCACCGTGATTTGCAGCTTGTGTGGGAAATCCCCAAATGTTGCCAAGTCCAACAGCCGCACCTGCTGCTGCCAACACAAAGCCAAGTCGGCTTTGAAATCCATCGCGCGTATGAGCCATGTCTGTAATCAATCATTATTTTTGTAGACGGCCGATTATACGTACTTCCGCTGAAAATGCGAGAGGTTCTCGGTACACCTTAGAAACTCGAGTTGGGGGTCTCTAGAAAGTCCATTTCTTCTTCTGTTGAATCACGATTGAGTATTTCATTTCGATGGGGATAACGACCAAATCTATCGATAATTTTTTTATGCGCGACTTCAAAATCATAATTAGGCAGGTCACGAAAATAATGATCTGCAGCGCGATGGATGATGCGACTTTCACTATGCATCATGGGTAGGTATAAAAACATCAATTCAGTGTCGTTTAGCTGGCGGTGATAGCCCTTTTCAATGGCATGCTGAGTGAGGCATAGCGCCAGAGGGTCACTGGCAAATGCCTCTGGAGTGTCTCTGAATATATTCCGTGAAAACTGATCTAAGATAATGATTTCGCACAGCGCGCCAAGTGGTGTCGCTCTCCAACTCGAAAGCTCACCTTGATGCGCCATTTGGTGCAAAATACCGAAGCGATTTTTTATTATGCGATCAAAGTCCGCAGACTTCTTCCACCAGTCAACTTCTGTGCATTCAACAAACCAAAACTCGTAGACGTCTTTATAATTCATGATGGCACTCCTAGGGATAAACAAACTTAAAGGTCAACAAACCCTAAACGTTATCAACAAAGTGCCACCCCAAACTCAATAATGCAACTTTTTTATTAGTGCAACACAAGCAACGGAGTTACTTACGCGACCTCTAGTAATTTTGCATGAATTGACTGTACAACCTGATCTGACTCATGTTGTTCAACCAAAAAGCACAAGTTGTGCTTGCTCGCACCATGGCATATTAGTCGAATATTAAACTCTGACAACACATCCATCAGGTTAAGTTGGCACTTCTTCAACTGAATTTCAGAGCCGATCATGGCCACCAAAGTAAGATTATTTTCGACAGTCACATGACAAAACTCGCCAAGTTCATCCAAACAAGCTTGTTCTAACTCTGGCCGTGAAGCATTCGGCGCATTATCTAGTGTGAGCGCGACACTAATTTCCGAAGTCGTTACTAAGTCAACCGATATATTGTAATTACTTAAAATGGTGAAGATACGAGCCAAAAAGCCACTAGCAAGGAGCATTTCTGGGCTCTTTAGCGTCAATAGTATTTGGTTTTTACGTTGTGTCACAGCGCGAATGCCTGCTTGCGCCGTTTTCTCTTTTTCAATCCAAGTGCCGCCCGCTTGCGGGTCACGACTTGAACCAACAAATACTGAAATACCTTTACGACTCGCTGGCAATATAGTTGCGGGATGTAACACCTTAGCACCAAATGTCGCCATTTCTGCCGCTTCATCAAAACTCAAACGAGGAATTGGTCTAGCCTTTGCGCACAAACGCGGATCAGTACTAAAAATACCAACAACATCGGTCCAAATGTGTACACTTGACGCATCAATTGCCTCAGCCAACAGTGCAGCGCTATAGTCAGAACCGCCACGACCAAGCGTAGTCGTCTGACCGTATTGGTCACTACCAATAAACCCTTGTGTCACTTGCACTGTATCGCCAAGTAGCGCGACCAAATTGGTTTGCGCAGCTTCACGCGTCGCTGCGACATTCGGATTCGCTTTACCAAATTGATTATCTGTTTTAAGTACCTTGCGAACATCAAAGCGCGACGCCTGAACCTGGTTATTACGTAGTATTTGGGTAAACAAATAAGAAGAAAAACGCTCGCCAAAACTCAACATTTCATCGCATTGCTGTCTGCTAAGTGCTGGTAAACTCGCAAGGCTTTCAAATTCACTGAAGGTTTGCTTGTAACCCTCAGCAAGATCAGCATCCAACGACACTTGATCAATAATTGCCTGCTGTATGTTATCTACCGCTGCCACAACTGCTTTACGCCCGGCTTCATCTTCTTTTTGTTGAGTGAGCGTGACAAGGTGATTGGTTACGCCAGCACATGCACTAACAACCACTACGCGAACATTTGGGTTGTCACGAACAATATGAGCACAACGAGACATAGCTTCAAAGTCAGCGACACTGGTACCGCCAAATTTGGCTACAACATACTGCGAATTCATTTTCTCTCCTCTCGACTGTTACCACAGTCAAATTTTATAAGGAGAACTCGGCATGGGATTTCTAGAAAGACGAATGCTTGAAATGACCTTTGCCAGAAGCTCTCCACCAATACGGTGACAGTTCCGAGGATTCAGCCTCGTAAACCGAAGAATCGCTGCGACGAGCAACTTTTCTCCTCGGCGAATACTTCCCTCACTAGTGGTCATTGGTCTCGTCACCTCACACTAACTACCTAAGCATCGCGCCTCTTCTGTTTATTTTGCCTTTGTTAATCTGAATAAAAGCAAAATAAAAGCCCGCAATCAATGCGGGCGATGTAAGAAAATTATCTTTTAGCCGTCTAGGTGTCAAGTTATTTATGAAAAACTTATCCCAAAGCGGTAAAAAAATTAAATCCATTAGTCTTAAATAAGCTGACCCGCGAAATACGCGCCACTATATCCAATGGTATAAGCGATAAGCAGGTAGATACTCATTTTAAGATAGCTTGAGAAGGTTAAGGCTTTAACCTTACTCATTGCAATGATCCCCGCTGCAGAACCAATGATGAGCATAGAGCCACCAACGCCAGTCGCATAAGTAAAGGTTAGCCATTGCGCTGGAGTCATCGTAATGTCTGCTTTTAATAGCGCAGCCGTCAAAGGCACGTTATCTACCGCCGCACTCATTAAACCGACCAAGTAGTTTGCGTATTCCGGTGCAAGATGCAGGTATAAATCGGTAAACTTAGACAGTACACCGACCTCTTTCAACGCTCCAACTAATAACAGCACACCCACAAAGAACAATAACGTGTCGTATTCAATTTCACGGATATAGTCGATGATTTTCTTATTGACGTCCTTCTTACGCATCAAGAATTGCGCCATTAAGAACATCAAAGACAAGCCAAATAAGAAAGTTAGCATCGGCGGTACATGGTATTGCACGCTTAAGAATAACGTAGCAAAAATGGTTGATAAGAAGATGAGCGCAATGGTGATATCGGTCTTTTCAATTCTGCGTAATTCAGCCTTTTCAAAGGTAATTTTTTCATTCATACCAATAGAAAGCATGGCTGCTAACACAAATACACTCAACATCGACGGCATGATCAGCAATAAAAGGTCTGGGATCGTGACTTTATCGGCCAAAAATATCATCAAGGTGGTTACATCACCGGTGATCAATGATACGCCGCCCGAATTGACACTAAAGATAATTAACGTCGCATATTTTATTAACTTTTTCGGGTCAAGTTTCAAAGACATGACAACAGCTAATGAAATAAGCGTCGCAGTAATATTATCCGAGATGGATGAAAATATGAATGCAAAAGCACCAACCAAAAACATTAGCTTGCGTTCGCTAATATGGGTTGGCATGATCCGATGAACAATATTTTGGATGAATCCTTTTGAGTTCAAATAGGCAACAAATGTCATTGCAGCCATTAAAAACAACCATAAAGTTGCGATTTCCAAAATGTTGTGGTCTAGCTCAATTTGTACAATTTCTGGGCTTTGGCCATTAATCGGAGAGATAAAGGCGATAATCCAACATAAAGTGCCAAAAAAAAGCGTTGTTTTGGCCTTGTTTACGTGAATAATATCTTCTATAACGATGAGTATAAAAGCGATGGCGATCAGGGTTAGAATAATGGGCGTGACCATAATGCGCAAACAACCTGTAATTAAATGTAACAAGGGGTGGGTTCGTTTTCGCGGCGGATTCTAGCACCATCACAGTCCCCATGCTACGTACGATAAACATTTTGTGACAAATTGATGAAGTTGTGATGTAGCCTAGCTACTATACCTTGGAAAGTTATGATCCCAGCTAAAAAATTATTAAATACGATAAATGAGCACTGGAATGTGTTGGAGCTACTTTTTAAACGATTTAAGCTCGCTGATTTCAGTCTAAAAGATGTACAAAACATCCTAAAACAGAAAAACCCAAGCTGGTCGAGTGAACGAATTTATAAAGAAACCAATCGATTACTCCAGCAAGAAATTATTATTCCTTTAGCTAAGTCCTCACAGTTAGAGATCAACCGTGCAATCGCTGACTTTGCCAGCTTCCTCTTGCAAGAAGAAAGCCTTGGTTTAGCGGAAGAGATCACGGTGCTGGTAAAAGACTTAGAAAGATTAGGTAATCGCATCGCACAAGCCGGTGAAGAGGCTGACTACTCTGAGCTACGCCGTTTTAGCCGCATTATGGACGAACGCGTTCGTAAAATTGTTAAGCTGTTCGAGCATAACGAAAGCGCTATCATGAACCTCGTGGAGCAAGCCAAATCAGACACCTCAACGCTGTCTCTTGGCATGAGATATAAAGCGGTATTGGAAGCGTTTGACGAATATATCGAACCTATGCTGGAAATGGTCGATATTCACGGCCCTTTCCAACGCTGCTTTGATCAAATAGAGCTTCAGGTCAGTGAGCAAATTGACGAGATTGAACAGTTAGGCCGTGGCGCTGCAGACAAACGTATGCTGGAGCAGCTCAGAACACGTATTTTAGATATGCACCTCATTGGTAGAGAAAGCTTAAGCCGCAGTGCCGATCTCCTCATGCCGTTACGTGAAGAACTGCGCCGCAATACACTCATTACACGGCAAGCCTCTAAAGTCCTTGGACAAATTAGAAAGCGCGGCGTTGACCGTTTACTCTCACCAGTTCAACCAGAATTTGTGTCTGACATTCAACGTTTTAACCTTGGGCAAAAGCGTCACATGGTCGCTTATATGGCAAGTCTCGTTGAGTTTGAACATGAAGAATATCAGCTGCCCGATCAAGACGATGTACCAGCTTATCAAAGCCCTTACATTCCAGATTACAACTCGGTAAAAACGAGATTTCAACAAACCGGTAAAAAGCGCCAGGCACTATTAGGCTTTTTAAGCGATAGCTACCCTGATCTTGAAGCAGACGAAATGCTGTTTCTTTATCAAAAGCTGATCAACGAATCTGACTTGGCACTTAGCCAAGAGCAACAAAAGAGTAAGATCACTATCGCATCGCATACCTTCTCCTTATATCCATTTAGTGCCAAAGCAAAACAAGATTAGCATTATGACGACAATTAACTTAGATATGCTCAACGAGCTCCAAGCCATCAATAAAAAACTGGTGAGCGGGTATCATATCAGTGAGCAAGACACGACCCTTTGGCAAGAATTAGATCAGCAAATTGATAGCTATCAAGCGCTATTTTCAGCTTTAGGCCATGACTTACAGCACGATGCCCGTGGCTTTTATTATTTGGCAAGCGATGAAAGTACGCCAAATATGGGGAAAATTTCCCGCGCGATTGCCTTAACCATTTATATTTTGATTGAGCACTATGCCAACCAAGGTAAAGATCCGCTTCGCGTACTATTTGATGAAAGCTGCGATTTAGAGCTAATGCAAACCATAGTGCAGCTCAATAAGCATCTTTTTGACCAGTTGGAGATTTTTTCGGGCTCAGATCTCAGAAAAGACGTGTTTTTACGTATGGTGAGATTGGGTCTAGCCCGTGAGGTTGAACAAGGCTTTATGCTACTTGCACCGATTTATCGCTACATTGACGCGCTAATGGAAGTAAACGAAGAACAATATGATATTGAGGACGAGCTATGAGCGAGCAGTTGTACGGCTTAAGTAAACTAGCGTTATTAAATACCGCCGGATACGCTAAGTGTGTCATTCCTCTGGATAAAAGCGCGTCAATCTGCGCTCCGAATAACACCGGTAAAAGCTCAGTGATCAATGCGCTGCAGTTTCCACTTATCAACGATTTAAGACTGACTGAATGGGATGGTCACGATTTAGAAGAAACGCGTAAGTTCTACTTCTCTTCTGATCAATCCTATATTTTGCTTGAAGCCAACCTCCCCCACGGCGATGTGGTCATTGGCGTTGCGGGACTGGGTAAAATCGCCGGTTACGCGCATCAGTTTTTTTGCTATCAAGGCAAACTCAATCTTGATGATTACACCGAAGGGAAAAGTATCATCAAGTACACTAAGCTATTTAATCACTTACAGGAAAAACAACTTAAGCCTGTAGAGCTAAAAGCACAAGAGCTTAATGCCCTACTCACAGGTGGCGCCACCCCATTTGATGGTGATATCAACCTGAAGATGATCCCACTGAATAATGTCCAAGATGCGCCTGTATACAAAGAAATATTCCGTCGTATTCTGAATCTGCATAAACTCGGCGCGCAAGACGTAAAGCGCTTTATGCTCAAAGTGTTTGAACGTCATATGTCGAACTCGAAAGTCGATTTTTATGAAGTCTGGCGTCGCGCTTTTGATAAGGTCAACCGTGCGCGCCGTGAGCTGAATGCGCTGGAGTCGATGCAGGAGCCAATTTCAGCCCTTGAGAAAATGCTTGAAAACGAAGCGGTATTAAAAGGCAAATTGGCGGCTTACGCCCCGAAACTCGATTTAGCTTTGGTTGAATATGATAACTATCACAACGAGCAAATTGCAGAGTTGGCAACACAGCTGGAAGACATAGAAGCAGAGAAGCGTGAATTTGAGTCTAAGCAGCAACTATATGTTCAGCAGTCTCGTGATATTGAGCGTAAACAAACTCAAATTGAGCAATGGTTTACCGACTTCCATGCGTTAAAGCGTGAATTTGAACTAACTAATCATGCAACGCTTAAAACTAATTTAACACTGTTGAAAAAGGAATATGAGCAACTTTCCTTCTCTATTAATAGTGCACAGGGGCAAAGTCTCCATACCCTTGATTTTCGCATCAATGAAACGCAAAAGCAGATTAAGAGTTTAAAACTGCAACTCAAGAACCTTGAGTTCAACCTGTTTACTCGTATGCGTGAAGATCTTTCTTTAAAAGAAGTGGAAGAGATCTCACGGATCTTGAATCCAGATTTATTATCGTTTTCGACCACTTCTCAAGGTGAAATTGATATCACTGACGAAGCTGCCTTTGGTGCATTTTTAGAGTCGCTATCTAAGTCAGTTCAAGGCGGTGAACTTAAGGTGCCTGGTGCTACCGTTAAGTTGAAAAAACTAAGTCCAGTACAAATGCAAAGCGGTGAGAACAAAGCCCAATTGCAAGCACAGCTGGAGTCACTACAACAGTCGCTTAACGACTTAAAACAGCAGCGTGAAGTAGCCGCAAACGTCGCTGAAAAGCAAAAAGAACGTGATGCGCTTTATGATGAACTCATGGCTACCGAAGCGGCGATGAAGCGCTTTGAGCAATATCAAACCATGTTGCAATCGGTCGATGCTCAACAAGCACTAAAAGAGCAACTAGAGATGGAACGAGAGCAAGTTGACGAATATTTACATGATATTCAACGTAATGCTGGTTCGATTTCAGACCGCCGCTCTATCATTAAAAGCAAGCAAGACTTATTGGTGCGCCAAGCCGACCGCCTAAAGCAAGTGAAGTCAGAACGTATCGACCACACACTAGACCTATATTCGGGTAAGCTGGCACCGTACGAAATCGAAATTAACCTAGATTTTGATAACCTCTCTGAAGTGATCCACCAGTTTAATAAAGACTGTAATGAGCTTAGAAACTTAGACGTTAATGTGCGTAATACCTATTTGCATATCTACAATGCTGGGATCACTAAGTTTGAAAACGAGTCAGACGTTACTATTAAGTATCAAAAGCTGATCAGCGCGTATCATAACTTAGATAACGAACGAGATGCCGTCGATAAACAAGCACGAGTGGCGCTCACTGAAGTGGCCGCAACTATTAAAGGATTGCGTCAAGACTTAGACCGCTTACGCCGAGAGATGAACAGCTTTAACAAAGGCATAAGCCAGCACCGTATCTCTAACTTGCAGGCATTCAAAATCAATGTCATCCCTCGTAAGATGCTTATCGATAGCATAGATACCATTATTAGCACTTCAGATTTATATGAAAAAGGCGAAAGTTTAGACTTACTGAGCGAGCAGCCTAGCTCAGAAAAGTCTGTCAATGAGGCGAAAGATCACATCATCAAACTTGCAAGTGATAAAGCGGGATTGACGTTAACCGATCTCTTCGACATTCGCTTTGAAGTGGTCAACCGCGCAGGTGATACTGAGCACTTTGATAAAATTGACTCGGCCGGCTCAAACGGTACGCGGATCACCATCAAGCTTTTATGTGGCATGCTATTTATCCGCTATCTATTATCTGATCAAGAGCAAGCAATGTATCGTATCCCAATTTACATCGATGAAGCTGCGGATATCGACCCACAAAACCAAAAGGCCATTATCGAAACCGCACTAAGCTTTGGGTTTGTACCAATTTTTGCATCGGTGAAACCACAGATCAGCTGTGACTACTTGGTGCCGATCCGCAGTGTCGCACAAGGTAGCCAAAACTGGGTGGATGAAAAAGACTGGATAGAAGTGGAACATTAATCTCAAGTTAATGTCTTAGATACAATTATTAAAGGGTGCTTGTCTCTACCATTTAACGCCTTAACACGTTAAGGTAGAGCAGACATCCGACTAAGGAGTAAAGACACATGTTTAAGAATATTGTTATCGCCACTTTGGTGCTGATGTTAGCGGCCTGCGCCAAAACCCCTGATTGGGATTATGATAAGTCTGTACAATTCGCTAACTACAAAACCTATGCTTGGTCACCTGAAGCGGACCTAAAAAATAATGGTCGTGAATACCAAGTCAATGACTTAATGGAAAAGCGGATCCGCAGTGCAATTCAAAACGAAATGAGCAAACAAGGTTTCACCCTCACCGATCCGCAATCGGCTGACTTACTGGTTAACTATCACGCATCAGTTGATACAAAAATTGAATCTGACTCGCTTCACACCACGTATGGCGCGCGTTGGAATTACTGGGGTATTGGCTGGCAAACACAGACCACAACACGTGAATATGAAGTAGGTACGCTAGTACTCGATATGATAGACAAAGCATCTAATCAGCTAGTTTGGCGCGGTGCAAAAGAAGGTCGCTTACGTAGCAACCAATCACCAGATCAAAGAACAGCGTCAATTAACAAAACCATTTCGGAGTTGCTGGCTAACTTCCCACCACAGCCACAACACTAAGCGAGAGTCGGATCAAGCCTTGGCTTGATCCTAATTCTTCATCATTATTTTGAAGGTGAACAGTCTTAACTATACAAACTAACCTGCGTCGGCGAGCTCTATTACTGCCTCTTTCGGTTTTGCTGAAAAGTACTCTACATCTGCCAATATTTTAGCAGATTCACTCACAGTCAACCAATCGTCATCTGCCATCTGTAAGTCATTGCGCAGCTCTTTGTACTTACTTTGGTCCAAATCATACTGGCCGCTTTTTAAGTCTGAAACAACCTGCTTTAACTCATCAATCAACGTATCCCACACATCTTCGATCATTTTAATTTGGGTGCTAGCGGGTTTTGCTAATGCAGTTAGTTTTGAAAGATTTTGTGACAGTATTTTTAGTGCAGCAATAGAACTATTGTAATCATCCATCTCACTTGTTTTGGATTTAATTTTCAGTTGCAGAACTTTTATTTGAGCCTGTTCAACAATTATCGTTGCAATGCCTGCAACGGCCCCAATTATACCGAATGCTATACCCAAACCGAATGTAAAGATTCCTATCACAGCACCTGCGAAAAATGATACACCAGCCCCTATTCCAGCACCTGCTATTATTTGATTTTTACTTTCTATTTCTTTCTCCAACTCTTCGATGTCTTTTAATAATGATTGAACCTGTTTTTCGTCGTACTCTTTCTGTTTTTCAGCTTCAACAATAGCGCCTTTCATGGCTAAGTTATCCGACTCCATATTCTTCTCAAAATTTTGTAGCTTCACATGAAAACCCTGCGAAATTTCTACAAAATCGTTTAGGCTGTCAATCAAGTTTTCAATATTCCTTGTAAGCTGTTCCTTTGCTTCTTTATCCTTAGGGTTATCTACAAGTATGTCCAACGCGTCATTTATCGTTTTCATTTTTCTCTTAAAAATGAAGCCATAACTAACAATACTTTGAGGAATTTCTTTTAGTTCATATGCAACAACATTAAACCAATCTAGCGCATGTATTTTAGCTGATGCAAAAGACTTCTGAAAATTTTGATACCATTCTGGATTGTCTGGCAACACTGGAATTTTTGTATTAAGAATGCCATTGCAATAGTTCAAAATAGCGTTATTTGCATTTATTGCATCTGCTAATTCTTGCGCTGATGGGGTGCCACTCGATGCTAGAAATAAGTTTGTAGAGAATCTCTTTCTGATGAACTGATTTACGTCTGTCATATCATTCATAATCATTTTCCTTGTGTTGTAGAGCATGTTATTCATTAGCTCGTTAAATTAAAATCTATAATAGTCAACCAGCGCCAAACAGACCATTACACCAAGTTACAGTTAATTACATTAAATAAATGGGGCATAAATCGCCGATGGTAAATCGCTGACACCCACTTTCATTACTATCATTAACACCCGATCTGAGGAGGCCAAGTAAAAAAGTATGAAAATACTTCCATCACGTTGGTCAAAAACGCTCATCAATAGGTTATTTTTTAGCACTCAAGCATATCTCTACACTAAAACAGGATTATCACGCACGACAACGCGCTGCAAATACAGCAGTATGAAATTCTAGCGTTGAGAATGTGAGTTTTGCTAAGCCAACAAGCGCTCGCAGTTTGTTAGGTTTGTCCGTCGTCGTTTTTGAAGTGTTTCGCAGTAAGCGGTTATTGTTCGCTCTCGTCCAACTGCACCGTGGAATGCCCGAGAAAATTGCGTAGTGAGTTTTATCCAGTTCTCCGGTTCGATATTTAATCGAGTAAGAATGGGTTGAGACTCACAGATATAGCCTCGCTTGTCGGCTCGAATGCACTGGCCTGTGAGTTCAACTAACTCAATATAAGATTTGAGTTCAAAAGGCAGGCCTTTTGGCATATGTTTTCGTGGGCTGCCAGCAAAGCGTAGTAGGCTTTTTGGTTGTTTTCCCAGCTTTGCATGGTCGATGCGTTTTTTGATGCTGGTGTAGTCTGAGGTTTCAGGCGTTGCGGCAATTTTGGCTCTAATGGGGTTTAGGTCTACGTAAGCGAGGCAGGCAGCCAGTGCAGCTTCATCCAGTAGTGCTTGGGATTTGAATCGTCCTTCCCAAAACCGACCTGTGCAATTATCTTCTTTATTTGCTCGGCGGGCGATATCTTCGTTGAGTACTCGCATAAACCAGCTAATATCTGCGAGCCTTTCTCTGTATTTGGCGACATGCTCATTGAGTATCAACTGCTCCGACTCATTGAGTGGCTCACCTTCAGTAAATTTTTGGCTTATCCAATTGCCTTTAAACAACTTGTGCCACCGTATCACAATCGCTTCATCCGACAGGCGCTTAGCCTTTGTATCATCAACGTATAAAACAATGTGAGTGTGATTACTCATCACGGCATAAGCACTGACATTAATACAAAACACAGACCCCAACATCAATAGCTTTTCTTCAACCCAATCCCGGCGGTGTTCGTATGATTTGCCAGTAAATTTATCTTCACCGCACAGAAACGCACGCCTTACGCAACGGGAGATACAGTGGTAGTATTTGGTGTCGGTTAAACTGATTTGTCTTTTACGGGCAGTTGCCATAGTTTGGCTTCCTCAATCCTTTGAGTGCAGAATTAAAAGCGTAGGCGGTATATTCGGAAGGTGCAAATTAGTGGTGGGTGTCAGCGATTTGAGCGATGGCAAACATGTTGCGTCCTATCAAGCCTTCTTCATCACATATCATCAGCACTTGCGTAAATAGCGGTTCAATCTGTTCGTGCATTTTAGCCACAAAACCCGCTATTGATGTGTAATGCGGCTGAATATCACCCGACACACTCATAAATAAAATGTTTGTTTCACACGCTTTAGCAATTCGCCGACTACTGATTAAACCATGTGCATAGCCCAGTAAAATAACCTTTAACATCACCGCGGGCGGATACGCCGCAGCGCCTGTTTTGTCGTTGTTATACCAAGCGTCAAAGCCCGACAAGTCAAGCTTATTTTCGACTATATAACAAAGCGCATATTCAAAGGTTCCCGGCAAAATTTGCTCAGCGAAATTGATTGGAATGAATTTATTTTAGCGGGATAAGTCTGGCTTATAGTTGGCCATAACAGATTACCGTGGGTGAATAATAGCTATTAGATCACAGTAACCAACTCGATTCAAGGTTAAGAAACAGTCAATCCAAAACCAACAATCCAGTACCTGAAAAGAGTAATTCTACAGCCTCAACGCCCAATTAAGGTATGAAGCACGCGACCACGATACTCAATTTGAACACCGTAATCACTGAACTCAACCCAAACCCAAAATGCCAAGCGTGCTGAATCACTCTTAAATTGTTTGTTAGCTTTCAATTAACGTTTCAACTTGCCGATGCATTAGCACAACACCGTTACGTTGTCGTGTTATTTTCCTACTCACTTTATCGGCGAAAATTTGCATTACACCAGGAATTTCAAACACCTTAGGGTCTAATGGTTCAAGAGCGTAAGGATTATGAAAAACCATTAGACCATCTTGAATACGTTCAGAGTACAACATACTTGGAGTAGACATTTGATCAGGTAAAGCTTTTTTTTCGTCATGCCAGACTGTACTAATATAACGTTCAACATCAGGATTTTTAGACATTGCTTCGACTTTACCCCACGTCGCAGTAGTGCTAAAAATGATCGCACTTATCTCTTCAAAACCTGCGTCCTCAAAAATGCCAAGTTCAATTTTTGAACCATTGTCTTTCTCAACAGATCCTAAACTTACCCCTGGAGGACCATTTGGGTAAGCACCTGGGTTACGGTTATACGCATCTTCGTCAATATAGTAGTCATAAAGAAGAGCCATCATAGGTGTTTCATATTGAAGGTTAAAGTTAGGTTGTTCAAATGGAGCGATAGCAAGTACAAAAGGTTTTCGTTCAACATGAGGCTTATGTTTATAACTTTTCTGATACTTGGCACGCTTGGAAGTTACAGCGTTAGCTAAACGTATTATCGACTCGACGTTCATTGAACGAAAAGTATCAGGTAAAGGAGAAGCTGGATTTTTCTCCCATTCAGGTGTTTTGCCTTGAGTATTTGACGCTATCGTCGCTTCAACAATGATATCCTTGCCATTCATGGAAAAAGCAAAGTCTGGTGCAGGTTGAGACCAATCAAAATCCGCCTTTTGGCTTTTGAACAATCTGTATAAATAGATTTCCCAAAATGTTGAATTAAACGTTGTTTGAAATTCATCAATTAACTTTCCATCTCTATCAGGAAAGCCATCGAACCAATTTTCAAATTCATCTCGATCTACTTGTTGAACTACTCTGAGCACTTCTAAGTAATTTTTATGAAGCTTTTCTTTATCAAACCTTGGAACAAATAAACTCACTTTGACCTCCTGAAAGCTAACGCCTTGCTCAGCCGTCGCCGGAATAGAGCTGCTTTGTGCTAGCGTAGCGTTCAGCACAAAGCGAGCGGAGTGTAGGCGGTCAGATGCAGCAATTTGTTATGCCTTTTCTGCTTCCACTAGTCGAATAGTTTCGTTAATTGACACTTCATTGATGCTATTTAAACAGTCAAATCGCCAGCCGCTTACTAAACTGTAGTGTTTAAAGGTATTCCAGAACTTTTGGTAATTTTCATCGTTTGAAAAGTCAACATTATCCTTTTCACTAAAAGGAATTATGTATACATAAACAAAGCTACCAAGTCTAAACTCTGAAACAACGTGCGGTATATCGGAGTCATCTATTTTGCGAACGTAGTTGGCAATTTGAGGTACTTTAGAAAACCCAATATGAACAACATTTACAGCGACATTAGGTAAGCATAACTCTTTCTGATCGTCGGTTTTCATCCACGTTATAGTTTGCTTAAGATCCGCTACATGCTCTTCATCAATTGTAGATAGTGTAATTTTACACAGCGCCTTATAAAGTTTTGCTGGAGTGAACCTTTTTGTAGAATCCAAATGAACTTTTATCTCTTTGTCGCTTACCCTATCTATATTTTGGGATGCGACAATGGGCATATTGTTTTCAACTTGCATGTGCCCATTTTTGTATTTTATTTTAGGAGTTCCGCTTTTCCCCTTTACACCAAGGAATACCCGATATATGTCTAAATGTTCGATCAGTGATGGTTCGATATCATTTCCAAAGAATTCATTACAATCGTCGCATTCGTCACCAAGAATTATATTTTTGTTTCCAAGACCCTCAGGGATCGCATGAGCCACCTTTCTGAAGGTGGCACCTTCATTCAAGGTTTTATTGCAAAACCTACAGCAACGACTTTCTTTCTTTGCATTTCCAATAATTGTTCTTCTGTCATTTCTAGGGATATTCAAGTTGTACTTTGATGTTAAGTCTCCCGAAAACTCATCCAAAATACGCATTTTTTCTTCAAAATTTGACTGGAGCTCCTCTGTATTGCCAAACTCATTTAGAGTAGAAATGTATGTTTCTAGCTTTAACTTTTCCGACGTGTCAGTCGGTATAGACGGAAGCACTAAAAAATATTCATTGGTTGATAGATTTTCTATTTTACTCTTCAGTCTGTTTAAAATCGGATGAGAGCTTGCATACTTGACGACAAAGTCAGAGACTTTTTGCTTTAAATCTTCTGTCACTTTCTGCTCTGAAGAAACTTTTAAGGTGTTGTCTTTAATATCGCCAAAGCATGCCAACAGCTCTAAATATACAGTACGAGTTTCTTCGTTAGCTGGCTGAAGGTTGATACCAAAGCCATCACCTTCTGTCATAAAGCAAATATTGTAACTTTCCATATTAGATTTCCGTAATCAATTTGCTACCGCACAGTAGGCATACCATTTTATTCGTGCGCATGCGCGTTTACCTCGTTGGACCAATGAAAACGCGCACAGTTAACTATCAGTATGCAAAGAACTTATCAGCATTCTGCTAAATATACCATCTGGAAAAATGCGCATGCGCGTTTCCCAAACCTATTATCTCAAATCAAAAAAAATAACCTATTGATAAAAGTAACATTTTTTATTTATTCATACGTAAACGCGCAAAATTTTTTTCATTATTTTCCTTGATATCCGAGAACTTCAGATAACACTGTATATGTACACAGCCACATAAGGTAAGCAGTTATCATGAGTCTAAAAAGCCCATTTCTGAAAGGTCTTCAGGAAGAAATGTGTATACGTGGTTACAGCATTAGTACAGAAAAAACCTACCTATATTGGATTAAGGGATTCATTAACTTTTACCACAAGCGTCACCCTGAGACAATGGGAACGGAAGAGGTTACACAATTTTTAGTCTTCCTTGCCAACAAACGAAATGTGGCTATCAACACACAAAAAATTGCACTTAACGCGTTAGCCTACTTGAGAGGAAAATAAGGAGAAAATAAGTGACATATATGGACGTTCGCTCTGAATGGGAAAAACTAAACGTAAACAACTCAAAAGCATTAAAAAATCTATATTTTTCAATACATTAGAAGATAGTTGTAAAAAGGCGATATCTGAAGGTTAGAAACTTTATATAAGTAAAAACACAGCAAACCAAGGTGCTCGCACAAGTGGTTTTGAGGCGTTGCGCTATGTTCAAATACAAAACACGACGCAACAATTATACAAATCTGTAGTTGGTTTTAAGATTTGCTCTCGCATTTTATCGTCTCTTCCCCAAGACGATAGGCATTATTTGCCAGCACATAAGTTCCCGAAATAATAGCAGTAGTAGGAACGAGTATCGGCGTTAATATAATTCCACTCACGGAATAATACGTATTGGTTTCGTCTGCAACATCGACTATCTTTAGGGTTTTTCTATCCGATGAAATCTCGCACTTGTTGGTGTGAGCGGTATCTTGAACTGGCATCACTACACAAGCGCTGAGTGAGATTACCGGTAACATAATCAATAAATTTAATTTCATCACTTTTCCTTGAATTTGGGTTGCAATACTCTTGTTGTAACTCCCCCAAAAAATGAAACAGTTCATAAGTAGAATTTTCCATTAACTAAAATAGGAAAATTTACGATGAGAA
>NZ_QNQN01000064.1:0-181401 GCF_004103285.1 Pseudoalteromonas sp. A757 | reverse complement strand
AGAAGTAAGAAGTAAGAAGTAAGAAGTAAGAAGTAAGAAGTAAGAAGTAAGAAGTAAGAAGTAAGAAGTAAGAAGTATTGTCGCTTCGAGCTTAATGTCCAGAGGTATTCAATCAGTTGACTCAAATAATCTAGGTAAGGCTAGCTACCACGCCAACCTTACCTTCTACTATTTCTAGTACCTATGATCTTAGGTTACGGGCACCAGAATACGGTCAAATTAATATCAGGATGATTTAATACAGCACGCAGTGGTACTTCATACTCTGAGCCGGGTTGTTTTGCCGCTTCATACACTGCCTTCTTCTCATCACCTGAAATCAATAAAACTACCGTCTTAGCACTAGCAATCCCCGCAAGAGACAGACTCATACGTTCAGTGATTTCGCCTGTCACTTCACTTTGATGGGCATTAATTGCGCATACGGTATTTGTGGTCGTTAACGCGTGCTCTAGACCTTTCGCATTTGGGAATAAACTGGCGGTATGGCCATCCGGCCCCATTCCTAAAATAGTAACATCAAATGGCTTTTTTAGCGCCGCATAATCAGACTCACATGCACCAGCTCCCTCTTCTGCCGACTTTGCCGCATTCTTCATTGTCACAAATTGAGCATTCGCCGCTTTGTCTTGCAGTAATGTCGACTTGATAAATGCTTCGTTAGACTTTTCGTGATCAGGTTCGACCCAACGTTCATCAACCATAGCAACCGTAATTTTGTCCCAGCCTAGTTCAACACCAGAAAGGTGACGATACGCTGGAGCCGGTGATGAACCACCAGACACTAACAATACTGCTTCACCGTCTTGCTCAATACCTTGACTGATCCCAGCTTGAAGTAGCTCTGCAAGCGCTGCTGTCATTTCGTCTTTGGAGCTGAAATTTCTTTCTGTCAACTGTGCCATTACGCTTGCTCTCCCGCGTTGAACCAAACATGTTTGTTTTCTTCTAGTAGTTCATCAGCATCTTCAGGACCCCAAGAGCCAGCACGATAAAGTGATGGAGCCCCTTTACTCTGCCAACGCTCAATGATTGGATCAACCCACTGCCACGCTTGGCGCACTTCGTCACGGTGAATAAATAAAGCCGGGTTATTTGCAGCGGCGTCTAGCATTAAGCGCTTATAAGCATCTGAATGATAGCCATTGTTATACTTTTCACTCAATGAGATATTTAGCGTCACTGGCTCTAGTTGCATTTCAAGGTTATCTAGACGCTTAGACATTAGCGTTAATTGAATACTTTCTTCAGGCTGTAATCTTATTACCAAACGGTTTGGCTGAATTGGACCTGCCGAGTCACCATAAACATTATGAGAAACTGGCTTGTATTCAACCACAATTTCAGCACAACGCTTTTTCATACGTTTACCTGTCCTTAAATAGAAAGGCACGCCAGACCAACGCCAGTTATCAATGTGAGCACGAATAGCAACAAATGTTTCTGTTTTACTCGACCCTTCACCCAACTCTTCTAAGTAACCAGGCACTAGCTTACCTTCAAGGTCACCTGGCACATATTGACCACGCACAACATTATTATCTACATTCGAGTCAATTAGCGGTCTGAGCGCTTCTAATACTTTAAGCTTTTCAGTGCGAATGCTGTTGGCATTCAGTTTATGTGGTGACTCCATCGCAACCAAGCAAAGTAGTTGCAATAAGTGATTTTGCACCATATCGCGAAGCGCACCTGCTTTGTCGTAAAAACCAGCTCTGCTTTCAAGACCTACCGTTTCAGAGATACTGATCTGAATATTATCTATAGCTTTAGCATCCCATAAATTCTCGAAAAGTGCGTTTGAGAATCTAAGCGCCATCAGGTTTTGAACCGTTTCTTTACCTAAATAATGGTCGATGCGGAAAACTTGCTCTTCCGAGAAGAATTCACCTATTTTTGCATTAATTTCTTCTGCCGATTTACCGCAATAACCAATAGGTTTTTCAACAACTACACGTGATTGTTCGGTAATGAGCCCTTTGATTGAAAGTAGCTCACAACAACGGCCATAAACCGCAGGAGGAAGTGACAAGTAAAAGACACGAGACTTATCTTCGCCATCAGCCAAAATATTCTTTAGCGTATCCCAATGCTCGTCTTCTTCTGTAACATTGACTACCACTGGGACTAAAAACTGTTCAAATTCAGACCAATCTTTCTTGTTATATTCGCCTTTGCCAAGGTGAGTTTGTAATGCGATATGTGCCGTTTCAATAAATTCTTGTTGTTTGTTTTGTTCACGAACGGTCGGTAAGATGCGAGTGCCTTCAGGTAAGTTGCCTTCTTGATATGCACGATACAAAGCAGGTAGGAGTTTGCGAAGTGCTAAATCGCCTCCCCCACCAAAAATTACGATGTCAAAAGGATTAAGCATAGTTCACTCTCATAAGTTAGGCGTGCACTACAAGCACGCAGTGTTTATTCGATTTGGAGCCACTCCAAAGCCTACCAAACTCATTATGTAACGGGTGATGATTTCTATTGCAATGCACTAGTAAATGAGTCTTAGAAACCTGTATTTCCTCTCACAAAAATACAGGTTCTAAGTACTCCAGCGCTACCCGTTCAAAGGTATTCTGTTTACTTCAAGTTCCACTCGAAGTATTAATTCGTTCTCTTTTGCTTGTAATAAGCGATTAGACCCGCCGTTGAGCTATCATGAGGGTTAGTAACACCTTCTTGCGTTAGCTCAGCTTCAATATTTGAAGCAAGCCCTTTACCAAGCTCTACACCCCATTGGTCAAATGAACACACATCCAAAATGATACCTTGGCAGAAAATTTTGTGTTCATACAGGGCAATTAGCCGGCCTACTGCTTTTGCATCTACCTTATCTAAGATAAATGAAGAGGTTGGACGGTTACCTTGGTGTATTTTATGCGGGATCAACTTGTCGATTTCCGCATCCGACTTACCTTTAGCCGTTAAATCTTCACGAACCTGCTGTGCATCTACACCCGCCATCATCGCTTCAGTTTGAGCGAAGAAGTTAGACAATAAAATATCGTGATGCTGACCTACTTTGTTTTGCGGCTCAATGGAAGCGATAAAATCAGCAGGTACAATCACATTACCTTGGTGCAGGCATTGATAAAAAGCATGTTGGCCATTTATACCTGTCATGCCCCAAATAATCGGCACAGTCGTATAGTTTACCTGTTCTCCAGCAAAGGTAACATGCTTTCCATTACTTTCCATTTCACCTTGTTGTAAATACGCAGGTAGCATATGAAGCGCCTGATCATAAGGTAAAATTGCTTGTGCTTGATATCCCAAAAAGCTGGTATTCCAAACACTTAGCAACGCCATCAACAAAGGAATATTGTCCTCGTTATCTGCTGTTTTAAAGTGCTCATCGACTTCAAATGCACCTTCAAGCACTTCAACAAATTTATCGAAGCCTAAATAGAGTGCGATTGGTAATCCGATTGCACTCCATAGCGAGAAACGACCACCAACCCAGTCCCACATCGTAAACACATTGTCATCGCTAATACCAAACGCTCTGGTTTTCTCCAGGTTGGTACTCACTGCAACAAAGTGCTTGGCAATTGCCGATTTATCATTAGCTGCGTTCAAAAACCACTCAACTGCGGTCTTTGCATTGGTCATAGTTTCTGAGGTCGTGAAAGTTTTTGATGACACAACAAATAAGGTTGTTTCTGCGTCTAAATCTTTCAGCACCGAAGCAATCTGTACGCCATCAACATTCGAAACGTAATGCACTTTTAGCGTGTCATCTGCATACGCGGCAAGCGCATCAGTTACCATTTGCGGACCTAGGTTAGAACCACCAACGCCAATCGCAACCACATCTTTGACGGCTTTGCCTGTATACCCTTGCCATTCGCCCGAACGAACTCTGTTACTAAATGCTTGTAGTTTTTCTAATTCCGCATTGACTTGTTCAGTAACATTTACACCATCCACATAAATAGGTGTATTAGCACGATTACGCAGCGCCGTATGTAAAACAGCTCTGTCCTCAGTGATGTTTATTTTTTCACCAGAGAACATTCTTTCTCGCCAAAGTGCGATGTCACTCTCTTTTGCGAGCTGCATCATCTCAGAGAATATTTGGTCGTCAATGCGTTGCTTGGAAAAGTCGAACAACACACCCGAGATTTGACGAGAGAACTTTTCAAACCTTTGCGCATCGTTTTCAAACATTGTTTTTAAATGCTCTTGCTCTACTCGCTGCGCAGAACTACTGAGCTTTTGCCAACTATCCAAATCTACACGACCACCCATAACACACTCCCCTAAGACGTAAGTGATTGTTAGTTACCTTACTTTTCAGGTAGTAACAACAAAGAAACATGACTAAACAAGCACATTATGCCAAAATGACAACGCTGTCAAATTGCTTCTTTTCAATTTTACACTGCGAATAATAACCTAAAATAAAATTTTTGACACCGGTATCATTCATTTATTTCTGTGAATTGTAGTGCTAAATTCCGTACTTCTTAGATAGACTAAGACAAACAGATGATCCTTTTATTAAGCCAATGGTCGCTTTAGGAGCTAAATATTGTAGAAACTGGGCGCTAGCTTCTGCATACATAAAGCGCTACTATTCCACTGTGCTTAACAATGATCGATACAGACCGTAAATAGAAGAACAACTACATGAAAGTCACTATTAATGATGTTGCCAAGCTAGCTGGCGTATCAATGAAAACCGTATCGCGGGTAATCAATAAAGAACCTTCGGTTAGAAAAAAAACTTACGATCAAGTAATGCAAGCAGTCAAAGAGCTTAATTATCAGCCCAATATTGCTGCAAGAAACTTAGCTGGTACTTCTTCATTTGCAATTGGCTTAGTCTACGACAATCCCAATGCCTATTACGTAATTGATATGCAAAATGGGGTGTTATCTCGTTGTAGAGACGAAGGGTATGAGCTCGTTATCCACCCATGTGAGTCCAACTCGGAAAATATGGCCGAAGAGTTCATCACAATGATCAAGCGCTCGCGTCTCGCGGGTTTAGTCTTGACTCCTCCCCTATCCGAGCAACAAGCTATTATTGATATGCTAGATGAACTTGGCATTCACTACGTACGGCTGCTTTCAGGTCGAGCGCAAGAAGCGAAAAATAGCGCAAATAACTGTATCTTTGTTGATGATTACGCTGCAGCCTATGAAATTACCGAGCATTTGATCCAACTTGGACACAAAAACATCGCTTTTGTACTTGGGGATGAGGAACACAAATCAACAGCAGAGCGCTTAGCAGGATATCGTGATGCGCTAAAAGCCCACGGTATAACACAGGATGACTCACTGCTTTATCACGGTACTTACTCATTTGAATCTGGGGTAAAGGGCGCTAAAGCATTGCTGGCCGAAGGCAATCCAAACCAAATCACAGCAATTTTAGGTGGTAACGATGAGGTTGCAGCTGGCGCTTTATTTGCTGCGCGGCTGATGAACATAGAGATCCCAGGTCAACTGTCTATCAGTGGCTTCGAAGACTCTCCATTCTCCCGCCAAACTTGGCCTAAGCTTACAACCGCACATCAGGCTAATAACATTATTTCTGAACATGCTGCGCGTTTATTATTTTCTAAAACACGGGGACATCGGAAAAATGATAAAGAGGTCTCACATGTGTTCACACCAAGCATAGTGGTTCGAGAAAGCACAGGTAGAATAACTCAGTAACGGATTAGCTGGTTGTCGGCCCATAGGCCGACCTATCTCAAAAATCAATCTTGCCTAGGCTTTACGAGCGTTAACCGCCGCCAAACCTTGCCAATCTTCTAAATCTTGCTCTGGCTTTTCAGCACGAAATTGTTGATACAATTCAATACCTTGTTCATCTTCTAAAATATCAACCTGTACGCCCTTGCTTTCAAGCAGTGGCTCATTACCTGAAGCATTTGTGATATCCCCAACCACGACTCGCTGAAACCCACGCATGTAGAGTAATGTTGCACATACGTCACAAGGACTTAAGCTGGTGTACAAAGTGGTTTTACTAAAATCAACCCTTCCTGCGTCTCGAATTGCCGAGGTTTCACCGTGGTTATATGGGTGGCTCTCTTGTACTAAAGTGTTGTGTCCTTTACCTACAATTTGATTGCTTTCATTATCAACAATAACCGCACCAATTGGGCACCCGCCCTCTTCATAGCCTTTTTTTGCCAGTAAAACAGCAATGTGCATAAAGTCTTTATCGCAAAGCTTACGCGTAAAGTCGCTATCGAGTAATACGCCAAGACTCTTGGTTGGCATATGTGCAATGGCATTGAGCGCTTCACTATTTACTTGGGTTTGTGCGTTGAGTAATACAGTCATTTTTTAATTCCTTGTCGCTTTTATAGGATCCGAGCTTAACACTATAATTTGGCGTAATTATGAAGTACCCAATCACATAGTTTATCTAACCAAGGTTTTGCCGCTTCAAGTGGCCAACCGCAATTGATCCGAAGATGATCTTGATACAAATCTCGACTTGTAAATAAGCTGCCTTGGCGAATTTCAACCCCGAGCTCAGCGAGCCGTGAAGCGAGTACATCACAATCAATATTAGGCAGTTTCAGCCATAATGCCATTCCACCCCGTGGGGAAGATATTTTACAGCCCTCCGGTAAACGCGATTTCAAATACACTTGGTAAGCGAAACAGTGTCCAGCTAAAGTGCGATTAAGCGCCCGTAAATGACGCTGATAATGTCCTGTCTCAATAAAGTGTGATACCGCCATTTGTAAACATTGATTTGGCATGCCGTGAAATGCCTGCATGAGCGCTACCACTTGGCTTTGATAACGCCCAGCTTCGCACCATCCAACTTGCAAACCCGGCGCTAATGTCTTAGACACTGAACTGCACCAAATTACATATCCGGCTTTATCCCATGCCTTTATTGGTAAAGGCATTGTTTGATTGTGGCTCAGCTCTCCAAATACGTCGTCTTCGATAATCGCCACTTGATACTGCGCAGCAAAGTCTGCAAGCCATGCTTTTTGTTGCACGGACAGACTGTGCCCCATTGGATTTTGGTGATTTGCCGTAAGCAAACACGCAGATACCCTTTGCGTTGTCACCACCTGCTCTAAGGCTTCTAGATCGAGTCCTTCCGGTGTCGTTGGGATCTCAATCACCTTGAGTTGTAGCGTCGCAAGCAGTTGCAATAAACCTTGATAACATGGTGACGGCACCACCACACAATCCCCCGCTTTTGTGACAGCCTGCAGTCCCGCCATCACGGCTTGAATACAGCCGCTCGTCACCACAAGATTATCAGGGTTAAGCGCCAACCCCTTTTGTTTAAAGTGCTCGGTTAGATTCTCTCTGAGCGACATCAGTCCTATTGCGCTTGGATAATGAAAATGGTGATACTGAGGAGAGTCGAACGCTCGCTTTATAAACTTAGTCAGACGATTTATGGGCATCAACTCGGGCGCTACTTGCACCGTTGATAACATCGTATTGAGCCCAACAACAGATGAGCTTAACCGTTTTTTAGGAGATTTCACTTCACTTTTAAACTTTGCAAAGTCAATATCGCTATTTTTAGCCGCTGGTTTGCAAATATAAAAACCAGATTTCTCTTGGGAAACTAAAAAGCCATTATCCTGTAATTCCTCATAGGTTCTAATTGCAGTACTCATACTCACGTCATGCTGCTTAGCAAAGATCCTAAGCGAAGTCATTTTTTCACCGCATTGACGTTCACCGGTGTTTATCTCTGCAATCACCTGCTCACTTAATGTAATAAACTTCCTCGCCATCTGTACCCCTAACAACAAAGAACTTTGTATCTGTACTGTATTTTTACCGAAGTTACACTGTAATTCCAGTATTCGTTCACAAATAGGATTGGCACATGACGATGACACACAACCAATGGCAAGTATTACCCCAATTACTCACTGAGTTTTCTAAACTTACCGAGGCATTTATAGAGTCGAGCAATAGTCGCTCAGTCGCAGGTCGCGATATTGCTCCGCCCGATCTAACACTCACAGAGTCTGGAGTTGCATTTGAGTCACTGATAGAGATTTTTAGTAAACAAGTGGTACCAAACCTAAGCACAAGTACTGGGCCTAGGTATTGGGGATTCGTCACTGGCGGCGCAACGCCAATCGCTACTTTTGCCGATTGGTTGGTGTCAACCTACGACCAAAATGTCTCAAAGGGTGATGGCTCCATCGCAACCAATATAGAACGCCAGGCTATTCGCTGGCTAACCGAATTATTCGACCTACCAGTAAGCTTTGATGGTCTTTTTACCACAGGGGCAACGGCGGCAAATTACTTAGGTGCAGTCATAGCACGTCAGTTTGCAGGGCACCAACAAGGGATCAATGTGGCAGAGGAAGGGGCCTTCGGTTTGGAAGTCGAGGTTTTTTGCGCGACGCCCCACGCGAGTATGATTAAGGCGCTTGGTCTTGCAGGCCTAGGCCGCAACCAAATCACTAGAGTAGCAACGCAAACAGGCAATGAGGCTACGGATACCGCAGCGCTTGAGTCAGCACTTGAAAAAAGTAACGCCAAAGGAAAAATTGTCATCGCCAGTGCCGCCACCGTTACTGGCACTAATTTTGATGATTTAATTCAGATCCGCCGATTATGCGATAAACACCAAGCTTGGCTGCATGTTGATGCTGCATTTGGCATTTTCGAGCGTCTGGTTTCCGGTTCCCAAGGTCGCACTAAGGGGCTTGAGTTAGCCGATAGCATCACCTTAGATGCACACAAGTGGCTTAATGTTCCATACGACTGCGGGATCTTTCTCACTCGTCATTTGCACTACTTGGTTGAAAGCTGCGACGTTCCAGCGCCTTACTTAGTCACATCAAAAGCCGACCCCGACTTTTTTTCGATGGGTGTAGAAAACTCTCGTCGATTTAGGGCACTGCCCGTTTGGATGTCGTTACTTGCCTATGGTAAAGACGGTATCCGTCAATGGGTAAGCAAAAATATTGCGCAAACTAAACAACTTGCAGACTGGTTTGCTGATTCTCCAGACTATGATTTAGTTTATTATGGAGAGTTGAATGTAGTGCTTTTCAAGCCAAGTGGTAAAGACGACGACGCGACAACCGCCCTTCTTCATGCCATTAATGCAGACGGCCGTATATTTGTCAGCCCTGGGAGTTGGCAAGGACATAAGGTGATCCGTGCTGCGCTCAGTAATTGGCAAACGGAGCAAGTTGATTTAGACATAGCAAAAAGCGCATTAACCGAATTAGCTAAGGCGCTTTAAGATTATAATATTTGAAGTTAGCTAACGCTGTGATTAGGAGTGATACTTTGCGCCAATTTGCGACTGTATTCCTCAAAATCGATATTGCTTTGCTCACCAAGTCCAGCCACCGCATGAGAAATAAACTGCGGTGGTACAAATAGATAAGTACGTTTTTTAAATTTCCAATGACGCACGATGTGCTTGGGCTGATGCTTGTCTTCATCTAACCCAGCCAACGAAAATAAGTCTTGCCAGTCACTCTCGGTATCGCCGGTCGACTGGGCAATACTTTGTGGTTCGATACTAAGCAAAATTGCCGACGTTTGTGGCACGCCCATCAACAGCTCACCAATAAAAAAGATGCTTCCACTGCGGCACAGCTGCTGTTGTGCTTCCGTCATCTCAGATTGCTCTGCCATCTTCGCCCTTTGATATTGCATCCCATTAAACATGGACTTGGCAAAAGGCAGCTGCTTTTCAGAAAACTCTCGATTTAGTACATGCTGAAACAGCGCTTTGCCGAGCGTATTACCTACGCCATCATGACTAAAAGTGCCTTCTTCCACATTGGTTTCAATGAAAAGCCCTGACTCTACCAAAATATTTTTCACGGCTTGATAGTTAAATATTGAAAACGGCTTACCCGTCACCGGATTTGTTGTCGACGTCACCGCTTTTGTCATCGCAGCAAAAAACACACTAATATCAACGAATGCACTTTTTAAGTCAGTGTCAAAGCTCTGAATGCTATCCGCCGTGGCACACAACATGATATTACCCGTTTCATTAAACACATAATGTTTAGTAATTGGAGTATATATTGGCTGAGACTGCGGTTTTGACGGTTTATCTTGTTTGCTAAACCAAGTTGAGAACATTATGTACTCCCAACATTAACTGTCCTTTTTAGTCGTTTTACTGGCTGCCGTGGCTTGCGAGGGTGCGGCTATGACACTGCGCATTGATTCAATCAGATTATTAAACTCTGGATCTGACATCGCCTCATTGAGCGATGCCGCTTGCTTGACAAATGCAGGTGGCACAAATAAGTATACTGATTTGCACAGACTTAACTGCACGTCTGTATGCCCGCCTTGTAAACAAGGGCCAGCTTGCCACACCGATTTGACATCATTGGCATCCGCTGAGATAACAATTGGCGCAATAGAAATAGCACCAAGTAAATATTCGCAAACAAAAATAATCGTCCCGACCTTTTTGTCTTGACTGTCGGAACTCGCACTGATACTTACCGAGGCTTGCCCCATACCAGCGATCATATCCATCAATGATTTACCTATGGAGGCTAAATTACCACTGAGCCCCAGTAACGTCTGGATCAATTGGCTTGATAAAGTAACGCCACTTTGCTTACTTTCAAATTGAATATTGCTATCTGTCACTTTGACAAAAAGACCTGAGCTAGAGACTAATTTATTGAGTGCATCGTAGTCGTACAGACTTGTCCCAGCCTCTGCCATCGCTTTTGTAAGCGCGGCAAAAAATACGCTGACTTCACCAAACGCATTTTCAGCTTCTTGCGGCAATACACTTCCACCTGCGGTACTATTTAGCGTACTTGCGATAAATAAGTTGCCGGTAGCATTCACTACAAATTGTTTAGTCGCTGGCACTTCATTGCTGTTTGTTGTCGTTAAATTAGCGGCTCTGGTTTGTGCATTGCTCACTACAGTACCTGGTTGAGGTGTTGGCATACTCGCTCCTTAAATCTTGATGTGGCTTGTCTGTTTCTTATGTCGTTTTAGTGTAGCCGCATTTCTAATTACTTAAAATTTACTTTTGTGATTTTTCACAATCAAATCTATTTCTTAAAAACAACACTAAAATAAATTTGTGGGCGTCCCCTGATGGTGTAACAGCTGCCACTTACCATTTTGCTCAACCCATAAAGATGACCGATAAGCATGCTCTGAAAGCGTGCCATCAGAACTCCGCCATGCAGAACGATAGGTAAGAAGTAAAGCGTCACATTTCATATAAACACAGTGAAATTGCTCTACTACCACCTCCCCATCCGGCCACTCTTCTTCATTCATTAAGCACAGGATCTGGCCCAAATCATACAGGCTCCCAGAGCGTCCAACCTCAATAAATTGAGGATGAAGGAGTTCGTGACACAGCGCCATATTATGCCTATTTTCTTTACGATGAAGCACACACTCCTTCGCGATGACTTGCTCAATAATTGACGTTGAACACATCAGCGCAAGCTAAGGCTGTTTATCAAATACGGTGACGCCCTCTGGGATGGTATACCAGTCTTGCTTTTCACTAACCCATACATGCGCCGTCGGTTGAATAAAGCGAGTATCGTCCAAATTACTTGGTTTGAGTTTAATTGAATTTGGCTCTGCTGGGTTAAAATGGTAAATGCGGTTGCCGCATGTTGGGCAAAACTTAGCTCCGCTAACGTTACCACTATCAGCCGGACGCTGCCATTCTTTCATCAGGCCCGAAAATTCAATATCGTCTTTATCAACAATGGCTGTAATGCTAAATGCACTTGTTGACAGTTTTTGGCAAGCCTTACAGTGACAGGCGACCACCATTTTAGGTGCTGCTTTTAACGTGTAGCTTACTTCACCACATTGGCACGAGCCACTAATTGGAAATGTCATAAAATATCCTTACTTAAGTTCGATCTAACCTCATTGGAATGTATCTAATACCGTTTTTCTGTGCTTCTTGTCCCGTCGCCTGAAAACCTAAAGCAAGATAAAACGATGCAGCATTAAGCGATGAGCACAACGAGATTTGAGCTGCGGATGTACTCGCCAGCACAGTATCTAATAACTGCCGACCAACCCCTTTACCTTGAGCTGACTTGGCAACAAATAAATGTGTGAGATAATTACCATCTCTTAATAAAGCAAATCCAATCAACTCATCGTTTAATAATGCCTTGGCACCAACAAAGCTGGCGTTGCACATTACCTGAGTCACTTCAGGTATCATTTCGTTTAAATAAGTATCTTTTCCAAGCTGCGAAAAATGCGGTAAAACGTCAACCTCGGAGACTTCACGCATTAACCTTTCGATGGCATCTGCATCTTCACCCTGAATCGAATTGATGATAACCTTCACTTATGACCTTTTGATTTATTGCGTGCTTACATTTCTGGCAAACGTTACCCCAAAAAAGAAATGCATTGCAGCTAGGCTAAATATTAACTTACTTAAACTGGCATCGAAAAACCAAATACCAATAGCAAATACGGGATGCATAGCAACCATTATCCACCAGCACACTCGGCCAATTTTGTAGAGTGGGTAGCCATGTTTGTTTTGGAAATTTAATAATCCAAACGCCCAAGGCAACAAAGTCCAGACGAGTGACATACAAAGCAATAGCGTTACAACAACCTTGATTAATACTTCTCCGAGCATCTATAACCCCTCAAGTGAAGTACGCAGAACCTCTTGAGGTTTAATATTGAGCCCATCGCGTCCAAACGCAAAACTATCTCGCTTATAGCGGGGGAAAATATGCAAGTGATAGTGGCTTAATTCGTTAAAGTGTCCGTTGTTTTGCACAAGCGTAATTCCATCTGGGGAGAATTTACGCTCAATTCGTTCATAAAGGTCACGAGCAACGCGGTGGATTTCTGCCAATATGGATTCAGGGACTTGAAGTAGCGTTTCAAAGGGAGATTTGGGGCAAATTAAGATATGACCAAAGTTTATGGGGTCATGATCGGCAAATGCAATCACCTGCCCTGATTCATATACAATAACCGCTTCGATTTCTCTTGCAACTATCTGTTCTACAATCGTCATCAGCTATCTCTCCTTAACCTGATTCTATTGCGTAATGTACATCAGCAACCAGTATCCTGCCAGTGATATATTCTATTTACTCCTTTGTTAAGTGAATAATTTTCAGGCTTAAATTTACTCACAACACAATTAAACTACATTAGTGTCAGATTTGCTCATTTAAATTGAGCAAGTGTTAAGCTAATGGGTATTGGGATAGAAAGTGCTACTTAAAGATATTGATCGCCAATGCCAATTTCTCAATGCCGTGTGCCGGCAACCATCGTTTGTATTCAACAAAGCCGTACTTTTGGTAGAGTGCAATAGCAGGCGTGTTTGCCGTCGCTGTTTCTACAATAACCTTTTCAACGTTAAACTCTGACAACGCAAAACGCAGCAGTTTACCTGCTATACCCTTGCGAAAATAATTGGGATCAACGGTCAGGCTATCTATTTCTAGCGTCTTCTTAACAATGACAAGTTCAATGACTGCGGCAAGATTTTGATTTTCAAAGTATCCGTAAAAATGGCTTGTTGCACTGCTTATCCCTTCTACAGTGCGAGATAAGGGTGGAAAATAGCTAGCGCCAATTAACATGGCTTCTATTTTGTACGAATTTTGAAAAGTCTGAAAAATCTTCTCAGCAACTAAAACATCGCTATTGTCTAATTGTCGAATCATATTTATGTCTCACATTTTAATGCAACTAGGTTCGTTGACAGTCGAAGTGAGCTCAACGAACTTAATCTCTATCAATTGGCTACCTAGAAAATAGACGTACCAAGAAGAAGGCACATATTCTAAAGTATGCACCAAGTGTACTATTCTTGATGAGAACGATTAATTCTAACTTTGCGAGATCAATGCAAGAAAATATACAAATGCTGGTTTTTTACTTTAGCCTCACTTAACCAACTTTCGAGCTGCGCGATTTGGGTTTGATCAAGCTCACCATAGTCCGCTTCGTCTGTATTGATGCTGTCAGGTGCAATGCTGAAAATTGCAGGAAAGTCATCTGGGATTGGAAATTTATAAGGCATATTCATCATTGAGGTGAACGGGATATCATAAAGATTATCCATATCGCATGGGTACCACGCACTGTTGTTTAAAAATCGTCCCTTTATCTCGCAAATGGCCTTGAATAAATAACCATAGGCAAAACCTAGTCCAGCTCGGTTTCCCTCACCACTCAGCAGTTCTTTGAGTAAATCTGATGCGCTAACTTGCTCGTTACCACCATCTAAGTGATCTTCTAGCATAGAGTTAATCTCACGCAATTCTCTCGCACATTTTAAATTAACTTCTTCAAAAAGTACTCTTGCTGGTGTGTTTAACAGTGCTTGCGTATCGACTAGATACGCCATAACGCCATAGGACATATTATCTCCTTAATTTAGTCCGTTGCTTACTTAAACGTTTTGCTGATGGTAATCACTAAGCATTCAAATGAACTTGTCGTTATTTGCCGGCCCCGAGGGTACGATAGCATAACGAAACTTAGCCTGGGATTCATCTCGCTTTATACTCAATTAACCGCTATCAAACATGCCGAATAACCAGTTTACCTACCTTCATAGTTTAGCGACGAACACGCTAATATCTTGCCAACACCGAAATAGTTGCCACCTGTGAATTGGGCTAACTTATTCTTATGGTGCTGAACTCACAGCTAAACAGGACTGAGCGCAAGGTAAATACTTAGAATTCTACACAAAATGATGAAAATCAATGGTGCTTCGAGTACACGGAGCCTGTGTTATTTGTAGTGAATTTCAAATTTTTATGATTTTAGGGTATAAATAACTTTCACTAAAAATAATTTACATAAGATCAAGGAAGCGCTTCATGTCGTTAGCTAAACACACACTTGATTTATCATTAACGGATAAAGTGTGGTTCAAATATGTGAGTCTGAAAAACAAAAATGAATTGAACGATAACTCTCAAGTATCACTCAAATCTATAGCCGCACTGGGTATGCTCAGCGGTAGCGCTGAGTTTTTATTTGCATTGTTAGTCTTTGCCTTGGCGATTACAGCGTCGTTTATTGATGGTGAGTACCCACGCTATATCGCTTTTCCTGCTTGTTTAATCGCATTTTTAATTATTTTCTTTACTAAAAGAATCATGCTATACAAAAAATTTGGCTTTGGCTCTCAATGGGTGATGGACGTGTCGAAAAACCAATTAACCATTTCGCCCAAAGCGATAAAAACAAAGGTAACTGGTACGCAAAAAATTGCTAGAGAAGACATTACTGAAATCACCTTTCATTACTTACTGTTGAATGATCGAAAAAGTGTGAGAATAAAAACCACAGCCAATTTAAATTTTGCTGAAATCTTATTAAAAGATGGTACAAAAGTAGAGCTCAATGGCACTCGGATCGGTTTTTTTGACTTACTCTACTTACTTATATTCTTTGACTACCCCTTAGTTTATCGAAATACTTCTGCGGGCGGCAGCTCTGATATTGCTATCATTTTACTCAGGTTACTCTCCCTTTCTGCCATTGCCGCCGGTCTCGCTAAGCTTGCGCTGAATTAAAAAAGTTCGCGCTTATTCTCGTTTAAATTGAGTAATAAGCGCTTCTCCTTTGTCGCCATTAATTTTCTCAATAGCCTCGAGCATTTCAATGATCCGTTGACGATCAAATGGGTTAGTGATGGTATTACGCACATCGTCGATGATGGCTTCTAAGTAATTAAATAAACTCTCCGTCGCTTGTTGATCCGCACTTGAGCGAAACAATATATTTTTAAACGCTTCCAACACATTGACCATGACATAACCATCGGTCTTTGCATAGTTTCTTATCGGAGTAAAATTATCATGTAGTAATTCATCAAAAGACGCTTCGTGAATATATAAAAGCGGCTCATTTTTAGCGTGTTTAAAGGAGTAGTTCACATCGCAAATATCCAACCGCTGGATAAGTAAAATACTCAGCATATCAATCGCCTTTACCGCAGTACCGGGGTCATTAATTCCTGGGCTCATGGCCTTCACTGCAATCTCTGAGATTTGTGTTAAGCCATAGCGATAATGGTCGCTGATGTACTCTTCAACATAAAAAATAAAACAGCTAAGTAACGCATCATGTAACGCCTCATCTTCACTGAGATCCTCATTACACTTAAGAAACGGGTAGCCTTTAACGGTAAAAAACCCTTGTTTAACTGCAATATATATTTTTAAATCATGTTGCTCACATAACGCACACAATTTGTCACTGTGTACTCCCTTAAAATACCCCTCTTCTGTGCTGGGTAAATTATACCAACTAGAGAAGTCAGGAAAGTTATCAAAAGGCTGCTCTTGCTGTTTGGTGATAATATTCTTCATCTCATTTTTGGTGTTGTTAAACAGATCATTTAGCACGTTATCGACCTGTATGGCGCGGGAGATTGAATGAATAAAAAACACAAAAAAGCCTAAAGAGATCAATCCAAACACCAGCGAAAATAAAACTCCTAACGCTGGGATCCCAGTTTCACCATTGCCCACACCACGAATATTAATCAGCATAATGATGGCATAAATGATACTCCCGAGATAAAACCCCAATACCAGCTGGTGCGACTTTCTGGTGATAAGGCCCGGCAGTACTCTAGGTGATAACCCTGCACTGGCATTATTCAGCACAATCATCACCATTGAAAAGCTAAATACCGTCAATGAGATGATACTCCCCACGAGCGTGCTTAAAATAGTTCGTGCGTTCTCTTCTCTGTCGACCAGTACAATCGCTATAAGCTCTTTAAAGCTATTGATAGGAGCTGCATATTCAAGTGCCGTGGTTATGAGCGCGAAAACAAAAAATGCAACTGCAAGTAAAGAGGGGTAGAAACCGATACTACTTATCAGTTCGCGATAATTTTCGGCCAACTTGCGAGGTGTGAACATTACTATCCTTACACTTTGAGAGTCTGGTTATATAGCCTAGCAAGGCTAATGCAATAGAGTAAGTAAAACAGCAAGTATTTTGGGAAGTTAACTTTGAAGGGTTAGCAGAACTAACCCTAAAAACCTACTTTCGATTATGCAATGATCAAGAAGCCAACAAAGGCAATTGCAGCCGCAATCAACGCATAAGGTAGCTGAGTGATGGCGTGACTGACTAAGTTACAATCTGAGCCTTGGGCTGCCAATACCGTAGAATCCGAGTAGAAACATGCCTGACTTCCAAATGATGATGCCGATAACAATGCGCCTATCACCAGAGGAATATTAGCATCTACAGCAACGGCCAATGGCATCACGATAGGAATAGTCACGGCGAAGATCCCCCAACTAGAGCCTGTTGCAAAGGCCAAAATAGCCATAGATAAAAACACCATCGCAGGCAGCAAACCGGCCGTCATATAAGGACTCAGTGCGTTTATTACATATTGTGGCAATAGCAGTTGATCGCACACATCCTTAAAGATAAATGCGGCGATAACCGTTCCTATCGCGGGTAGCATGCATTTAAAACCATTGATCATTTGCTCAAGCATGTCTGCAAGCGGCATCAACCTTTGCACCATATAAAATGGCATGGTCACTGCCAAAGTCGCTAACAAGCCTTTCCATACATCAATGTCAAAGTACACCGTAAACGCCACCAGCAAACCAATAGGCACCAAAAAGTTAACTAGTTTACCTTGAGTGTCGGCTTGTTCAAATTCCTGCTCAATGGCTTTTGCAGCATAGTTATCCGGTGTATGTACTTCTTCCAAATCAACCTGTTCAAGCGCAGGTTGTCCTTGTTTAGCTGCAAGCTCTGCTTTTTTCATTGGGCCGAATAGTGGCACAATGCCAAGTATCACCAGTGGCACCATAATTACGGCCACCCAAGCATACAGCATATATGGAATTGCCTGAATATACGTACTGATCCCCTGTCCTTCTCCCGCGACACCGTTATCAACCAACAAACCACCAAAGAACACCGCCCAAGTCGAAAGTGGTACTAAAACACAGATAGGCGCAGCGGTTGAATCCACTACATAGGCAAGCATTTCCCTAGAAATCTTAAACTTATCGGTAACACGACGCATCGTCTCACCAACCGTCAGCGCATTAAGATAGTCATCAATAAAAATGATCACACCTAAAAAATAGGTCATAAGCAAAGACGACCTTGGCCCTTTTGCCATTTTCAGTGCATTACGTCCAAATGCTAAGGCACCGCCTGTATGCACCAACAGCGCTATCAAAGCACCAAACGTACCACATACCAGAATAAGCCAGCCGATAGTTTCATCGCCCATCACTTTTAGCGAAGCATCAGCAAAATTTGCCAATATGGTAGCAGGGTCTAACAATGCGAGTCCTACAAGCGCCCCTAAAACAAGGGACAAGATAGGACGACGTAAGATAATTGCAAGCGTCAATACGACGACTGGGGGAATGATGCTAATTGCACTTGGCTCAGCCATGCGAACTTCCCAAATCAAAGGAATTTGAGCAGCGGAAAAAAGGGACGCAACGTCAGCTATAAACAGCGATTGATGCAGTCTTATCCGTTTCCCAAATTCAGAACAAAAGGTTAAAATCACAGGCACTTAATGCATGTGAGGATCTGCCTAATATTGGGTTGACGAGTTGACTGTATGGCCCTCATTGAAACATCGCGGAGAAAATATACAGAATTTGACTTTGCGTCAATTTATTTTTTGTCTAATGCTAGTTTTGCCATGTGCTTATTTACTTGCTCTATCTCTTCAGCGGTCAATTCGGCGTAGCGTCTAGGATAAGACCACCCGTAGCCCCAACGAAATGGCGTAGGAAAATAAGGCAACCCACCAAGTCGCACACCCGCTAACATCAAGGTTGCCACTTCTTCTTGACCTACCGCAGCAACACACTTTTGCAAGGCAATGTCGGCATTTTCGCGCTCTATAGCGGTACCACCTTTCCAGTAGGCAAGGTCGTGTGCCGTGCAACAGCTCAACCACAGTTCATTTTGCGCCAAAGTACCATCAGGAAATGCACTACAGCCATCGCTTGTGAATGGCTTTAATTCATCGGCACTGCCGTGACTAGATGCAAACAGCAGCGAGAATATAATTACTATTTTTTTAATCATCTTAAATTACCGTATGGCTACTTTCATGACTCCCAACCTTAGCTGGCGCACCTTACACTTTCATTTCCATCAGCTGCGCATCTTCACCATAACTTTTGCATATCTTAACTGGCTTTGGAACAAAGCCTAGGGCCTGTTGATCTTTCAAGTTTGTTTTTGCAGCAGTTTGACTGGCATTTATACAAGGCAGAGCCTGCGTAGCATAGTCACTCTATGTAAGTCTGGCGATAACACAGTAGAAATGCCAATCAAGCGCTGCCCTTTGGGTTCACCTGAGTGCGCTTTGTTCATTGTTGCTCAACTTTTGCCTAGATTACTAGGCGGCAAGTCGAGCGCCGCGACCGAAACACACTCAGAAGAACAAAATCAAACAGCAAAGGTCTACAGGCCCTAGTTTCAATCAAAACCCTACGCTATTTTGTACAGCCACGAGCCGAATGCGACAGTACCCCATTTGGGTCGCCAACTCAACTAAGCGTTTAATCATCAAGGCTCCAATTCCCTGCCCAGATACGGCTTGTGAAACAACTAGGTCATGTAGAAACAACGACGAACTAGGCGGCTGTTCAGGAAGTAATACCAATTTGCTGAATTAAGTGCTCTATTTTGAGGCAAGAAAATCTTGTCGATAACAAGGCAAAAATTTTGCTATTTAGTTGTTCTAAATAAGAAATTTTTAACACAGTTAGCGTCAGATTTGCTCCTTCAAATTGAGCAAGTATTTAGGTAGATTGGTATAATGTAAACAAACTCGGCGGCCTTTCATCGTACCAAGGGTGCGCCAGTAAATAGGCATCCACGGCTCGATGTTGTTTAAAAACAAAACAACTCTTTGGCGAGCGCATCCATTTACTTTTTAGGATATCCACAGTTTCTGGCGCAACCTCATGATACGCCAGATTTTGTAGCGTTAAGATCTTAGGCCACGACGCATCTTCGATAGCGTAATAAGTCATAGTTTACTCACATACAGCACAGAGACTGATTGCATCCTATACGCCACCACTTTGGCCTTCTTGAAATATAAGAGTGGGATTTGGGTTCTAGGGTTTTACGGCTATTGGCATCAAAAACGCCGAGCATTAGTGCAATGATAGGCGCGTCATCTATTGCACCTAATGTGCTACCACACTCAGGGCAAAAAGCGCGCGATGAATAATCCGATGAACGCCACACCTTAGGCGCACCGCCAGGCCCATCCCAGCTTACCTCTTCACTTGCGAACTCTACCCAAGCGACAGTTAACGCACCACTGTGTCTTTGGCACATTTTACATGAGCAGGTATGGGGGTTACGAGGGACGCCAATCGCGGTAAAACGGATCTGCCCACATAAACATCCTCCAACAAAATTGACAGCCATCCTTGTGTTTCCTTAGTATTTCGCCATTATCCTAAATTAAGTACGATAGTAAATTACCGTGCCTATTAAAGTTCCAAGTGAAACACAAAACTGAACACTAAGCCACTGAATTTGTGAAGCATTAGTTACGCACTGTTACCATCGAAGTTATCGTGGGGCTCGCCGGCAAGTTCATACTTCAATACTCCAAGCTCCTGATAATAATGCAGGATATCGATAAAAGATTCGTATTCTCTTTGCGGTGAAACCGTCAACGCAAAGCACCTATCATCAAATTGCTCGCTCTCCACGCCAGATAGAGTAAGCTCTTGAAGCAGCTCAATGTTTTTGGCATTTTCTAACTCGTTTGTAAAGCGGATCCGCAAAGAGTGATACTCACTTCGAGCCACTATATCGATAACTTCTAAAGAACCTTTGGTATTTGGTGCAACCAAAACGTGGTCGTCATAGTTAACACCAAAAGCAAAAAGCGGTGCACCTTTTATCTGATAAATGTTATCGCCTACTGCTATAGCAACAATAAATTCTTCAGCACATCCTTGGGGATGGTTTTTAAAAGTAAACCGTACTTTGTCAGTAACTACATCATTCATATGGATACAAACCGCCTTTACATGGACTGATCTCGTTTTATCTAACCGACCGTAAGCCCAACAAATAAAAGTTACCCACAATTACAATGTGTTACTTGTATATGGGCTTAGATTGCCAACATGATGCAGCAGCTAAACTGAAGAGAAAATTAAGCTGTAGCCTATAGAAAATAAATTAACCTGAATTAAATCGTTAATTGAAAGCTTGCGAAACGACAGAGACTGGAGCAAATGTAATGGCGAGCTCAGATTAAATTTGCAAATTTACCGTTTTCGATGGGCAGGGCTAACTAGATTTCTTCACAATATAGCAAGTACCCCGCCCGATCCTGGGTGTGAATAGCGCTAACTCTGCGAGAATAGTTTTAGGCCAATAATCCCCATCACTATCAACAGTAAACTGAGTAGCTTAAATAATGACAAAGGCTCTTTGAAATAGACAATGCCCACAATAATCGACCCTACCATGCCAATACCAACCCAGACGGAATAAGCAACGCTAAGCGGTAAAGTTCGAAGAGCAACACTGAGGAAGTAGAAACTTGCGGCCATCGCCACTAATGTAATAATCGAGGGAACAGGCTTAGTAAAACCGCCGGTAAATTTCAAACCAATAGCCCAAACGACTTCCAATAAACCTGCAAAAACAAGTAGCAACCAGCTCATGACAACTCCAAAATGGGGTCGTCCCCGCCAGTAAAAGAAAGCTCTGCTCTGGAGGTCGTCCACCAGAGCGAGAGAAAATTAGCACGCCCGAGAAGTTAATTCAAGCTTCTACACACAGCTTATATTTCAGGTGCGCGTACCGTTTTAATATCTTGGTTTGCAGCCCAAGCCAATACATCTTCACGTTTCAGTGCTGTAGCCATCAATTCAGGAAACTGATCCGGGGTACAGGCAAAAACAGGTGAACCAATTGCAGCGAAGTCAGCTGCCATTGTACTGTCATAAGCAGGTTTGCCATCGTCACTAAGCGCCAGCAAAGTGATAACGTTCACATCTTGCCTGATCAAATTTGCGACACGAGCCTTGAGCGCTTTTTCATCACCGCCTTCGAACAGATCAGTAATTAAGATCAAGTGCGTTTTTGATGGTCTTTCTATCTTTTCTTCGCAGTATGCAACTGCTTGATTGATATCCGTTCCACCACCTAACTGTACACCAAACAGCACGCTAACAGGGTCTTGCAGCTCCTCGGTCATATCGATGACTGCCGTATCGAAGCACACTAGTTGTGTTTTTACAGCAGGGATGGAGGCCATCACTGCTGCAAAAATCGAACTATACACAACTGAGGTAGCCATAGAGCCTGATTGGTCAACGCATAAAATCACTTCATCTAAATCTGTGATACGGCGCTGCTGGCGCATAAAACCCACCAGTTTTTCGGGCACTATGGTGTTATAGTCTCGCTGGTAATGACGTAAATTGGCATGAATGGTACGGTGCCAATCGATATCATTAAAACGAGGTCTAAACGTCTTCTTAGACTTGTTAATTGCGCCTCGTATGGATTCCGATGTCTTTTGCTCTAATCGCTGCATCAGTTCATCAACCACTTTTTGGATCACTTGCCGTGCAGTATCCACCGTTTTTTCTGGCATTACTGAGCGAAGGCTCACAAGGTCAGCAACTAAATGCACATCCGCTTCTATGGCTGAAAGAAACTCGGGCTCCATTAGCATTTGCTTCAATCCCAGTCGCTCAAATGCATCTTTTTGTACTACCTGTACAACACTCGTTGGAAAAAAACTGCGAATATCGCCAAGCCATTGGGAAACTTTGGGTGCTGAGCGCGATAAACTCCCCCGGCCTTTCGCACTTTCACCGCTACCATAAACTGCACTTAATGCTGCATTTAAACGTTTATCTGACTCCGACAGTCCATCATTTTCTTCAGGATCTGCACCAAGCACCAACCGCCAGCGACGATCTTTTTCAGCCTCAGATTCGGTGCTAGATTGCGATACCGACGCTTGCTTTACATCTGCCACTGCTTACCCCCATTCAATAATGTTGAAATGCTAGCCAAGTGTTGAGGCCAGCTCTGTAGCGCACGCTCATTGATGGTAAACTCAACGCTCACCTTTTCTCTACCTAGCAACACTCTATCTATCAAACGTTTGCGCTCCATCGCATCGAGCGAAGCAAATATCCGCCTGAATAAGGGTAAACATTCAACAAAAGCGGTTTCATCTAATCCCACTAGCCAATGCTCTATTGCGCTAAGCAGTATGTCGTCATACAAAAGCCGGTCAACCGCATCAGAGAAAAAGCCATCAAAATATCTGGCAGCATCTGCGGGTATCACTGCAGCTGAGAGCATTTTTCCAAGCAGCAGCTCAAGTTCAGAAGTCGCCATTTTGTCCGCTTGATACATGAGCCTTGCAGCAAGCCCAGCGAGCTGCAAACTAGTTTGACCACTCTCAACCAAGGTATTTAGTGCTTTCCACCACTGGCTTTCAACCGCTCCATTCCAGTCCGTCACAAGTAAGGCATGGTGGCTTGCACTCAATGCTCTGTGGTAGTGCGACGCCTCATCATCATCCAAATTGCGACAAGCGTAAGGAATTGAAATTGCGGCTTGAACGGTCAATCTTTCAATCAGTTCTTCTATATGACCAAGCGATATCTTACGGGCAGTACCGTAACGGCTCACATCAATTAAAGGCGGAATACTCTCCAACAATTCAATACAATCACTAGATTGTGCAGCCCGTTTTTCGAGCAGTGTTATTCCGATACTAGCCGCCTGATCGAGCTGAGCCTCTAGGCACCCACTAACGTAGCTTGCAAGCTTACTCAAACTCCTCTGCGTACGCATTTGCTCAGTCATTTTAGTGTTTGCAGCTTGCGCAATGGTGCTACCGTACACAAGGTGCTCAACCAGTTTCACTGCATATTCAGGCTGCCAAGTTAACCGCCAGTTTTCACGAAATGTGCCTCGACTCTTGCCGCTATCACTGAGCCCCCCCCAAGGAATATCGAGAATGTTTAAACGGTGCAATAGAACAGACTTTCCTTCTCCCGCTTCACTACGTAAGTCAAGAGAGAGATCTCGTGGCAATGCTTCTGGTTTAAGTTTGAGCTTCTTTTGTTGCTGTTGTAAATCTTCAATCAGTGGGATCAAAGGCGCATCAGCTGGGATCTCACCAACCTCGGCGCCCAACAACACCTTGGCTTCAATTTGCTGCCAAATCTTAGCTTCACCGAAGCATAAACACGCAATGACAGCCTCTCGGATTTCTTCAAAACCAACAGATGGTCGGCCGCGCACCGCAGCCAACGTTTGACATAAGCGTGTCGCTTCAATGACCGAAGCAGTCGACACAACTTGGCCAATTAAGCGCATTTGCTCTGTGACTTTTACTAACCAATGGGTCACCAAGTTGGCGTTGTTTTGTTGTTGCCATAAATGTTGATACCACATCGGTGCTGTTACCCCGGCACCATACCCAGAGGCACTAGACAAACGGGCGGAAGTCCAAGGCACCCAAGTTGCCTTTAGTTTTTTTGCAGAGAGCTTTGCAGGCAATGTTTTAATTAACTCTCGGTCGCTTTTTGCAGTGTGCTTTTCTTGTAAAGCGGGAACATGCCACGCGCCACATACAACGGCGATAGGACCTGAACAATGCTTTTTCGCTTTGGCTATTTCAAGTCGCATGTAAGCTTCACGCACTAGGTCACGCTGTATGGCTGGATGAGCAGGATTTATGCTTTCACGCAGAGCCGCCATTGCCGAGCTCACCGCGTTAAACACTTCAAGGTCATTTCCGTGACTTTGCTCTATTAAGTCATTCCACCATGCTTCACCATCTTCATAACCAGCTAAGTTTGCCAACACAGCGATCGGATCTGAGGTCAGTGCACGCGTTTCGCCATGCCCTTCCCTAGTTTTATCCTCCTCGGCTTGCGTCTGCTCGGCTTCATCACTTGCTTGTGCTTGTGATGCCAATTGGATGTTTACAGGCACATCAATAAAGGCCAACTCAGTGCTGTGCTTGATGGCGTACAAAGTCGCCTGATATTCTGGTGAATACTCAGCAAAAGGATAAAACACACTTTGTGTTGCATCTCCAGCGGCATAAGCTAGCAAGGCAACGGGTGGACGCGTATCGTTTGCCGCCAACATTGGTAATAGCGCGGAGCAATCTGCTGGCCCCTCTACCAATATGCACTGGGGCTGCAATGCCTGTAATGCGGCCATGAGTCGTTGGCTTGACCCAGGTCCATGGTGGCGAATGCCAAAGTAATGGACGTTCGACATAGCACGTCCTTACAATACTTCGTTGATTATCTTGTAATAGTCCGAATAGGCTGGGCGTTTCTTAAGCACCGTTTCCAAGTATTCTTCAAGCACCGCTTTGTCTTGCACGGGGTCTTTTACAATAGCGCCAACCAAATTGCTGCTGAGGTTTTCAGCATCTAATCTACCATTGCCAAACCAATTTGCTTGACTCAGTCCACCAACCATCACAGCAATTGCTTCCGCTGTTGAAAGGTTTCCTGTCGGCGTTTTGAGTGTTACTTTACCATCAAGGGTTTCACCGCCACGTAATTCTCTAAACATAGTGACTACTTTTTCAATTTCACTTTGTGCATCCAGTGGCATCGGTAATTCTAAGCTCGCGCTCATTTCTGCGACGCGTTTTGAGATGATTGATATTTCCTGCGCCATATCATCCGGTAGGGGCAGCACCACAACATTAAAGCGGCGTTTTAATGCAGCCGACAGTTCGTTCACGCCTTTATCACGATTATTTGCTGTCGCAATGATATTAAAGCCTCGTTGGGCATAGACGGCTTCATTCAACTCCGGGATTGGTAACATTTTTTCTGACAATACCGTGATCAACGTATCTTGCACGTCCGAACCCATGCGCGTTAACTCTTCAAGGCGGCAAAGCGTCCCTGATTCCATTGCACGATATAAAGGTGTTGGCACGAGCGCTTCACGGCTTGGCCCATTTGCCAAAAGCTGTGCATAGTTCCAACCGTAGCGGATCTGGTTTTCGTCTGTGCCTGCTGTACATTGAATAACCTGAGTACTGTTACCACAGATCCCCGCAGCAAGGTGTTCAGACACCCAAGACTTAGCCGTGCCCGGCACACCGAGTAACAATAAAGCGCGATCGGTTGCAAGTGTTGCTACCGCGGTTTCAATTAATCGGCGATTACCTATGTACTTTGGACTTATTTCAACACCGCTTTTAGTTTTACCACCCAGCAAATACGTTACCACTGCCTGCGGCGATAACGCCCAATTTTCAGGTTTATTGCCTACGTCCTCGGCTTTTAGTGCATCTAGTTCTGTTTGATAAGTGATTTCTGCCGGTTGGCGAAGGATGCCACTCATAGTTAGTTCCTTTTTGTATTAACCCTGATCTGCAATCAGGCCAATTTGTCTTAGTACTTACTCAATTTGAAGGAGCAAATCTGACGCTAACTGCGTTTAAAATTTTTTAATTAGAATAAATTGGTTTCAGATCCGATAATTGAATATTAAATTTAAGCATATCGAGCATGGGATCTACATTCACCACACCGAGTGCGAGTATTTGACTTAACGCCTCGCGTGCGCAACTTGCTGGCAGCAATAAACCAAGTGCCATCAATTCCCGAGTTATGGTGTATTCGTCAATATGGTTAGTTTCTTTTATCTGCTTGCTTATCAATACACTTAACGCCTGCCAAGCCTGAGTCTTACACACCAATTGCCAGTCCAGTTCCAATTGTGGCTGGCTCACGTAGTCCATACAATCAGCAAAACTTAATTGGACTTTGTGGTTAGTCAGTAAGTCAAACATGATTTTGCTGCGGTAGGTTTGATCCATCCTTGGCAGAAATAAAGCCAGCAAGCTCAACCCATCCGGATAATCAGGTAGTGACGCCAATAATTGCTCAATCATAAGATGAATGTATTCATCAGATAGGTTAGCAACCGCGTTACCGACAAAGCACTCGTTATCATGTTGTCGGTTCTGACTAAATTGCCAATGCTTAACAAGAATCGATAACTCTATTCCGAGCGCTTGGGCAAATGCCGACAGCGATACCACTTGTAGCCACTCAGAGCGCAATGCTTGTTGCTTTTTACTTTTCAGTAAAGCGGGAACGACCTCAATTTTCTTGATTAGCAGTCCTGACTTTTTGACTTCAAACCACTGTGCCAGCTCTGGTGCAAGTTGAGACTGCTCTACGCCCTCGACCTTGGCACTCCCAACGCCCAGTCTGGCCAACAATTGTTGAGACAAGGTGACAATCTTTTTTGCACGATCGTTTATTAAACTTTCTAAATAAGGCTGATCGTCAGCTTGTAAGTTAATTCCTAAAACTTCGATGATATTTAGTCGCTTATCCGCAGCTTCTTTGTGTGCACAAGCAGCGATGAGCTCCCTAGCTTCAGCAGCATTACTGCGTCGTAATGCCCGAAGCAGTGCCAAACGCTGCGCAGGGAAAAAATCGTCCCAGTTTTCCTTCGTCAACGGTTCACCCTGTAGCTTCGACGCGCTGTGATGTTGATTTGCCACCCATTCACACCAAGGCCAATAAATAGCAGGGACCTCGTCATTTACCTGCGGAAGCCAATCTGCAGGATGCGCGCAATACCCTCTATCTAAAAGCAAATTTAACAAATGCTTAGTTGATGCAAAATATTGCTTCTTAAGATGAGCAAGGGAAGTACGAAAGCTCGGTCTCAGTGAGTCGATTAGACAAGGCAACGTAAGTGAGGGTAATGCAGACTTTGCTTGTAAATTAGATGGTGGAGCTTGACGTAATAACCATTCACGCTGTTGCACAGCCAAAATGAGTGCCATTCTGCGTTGCTGTATCTCGGTCCGCTCACCGTCTTTACACGCCCAACTAGATGGTAAACATTGCGCTGTTAATGTCGCTGCATTACCGCCTACTAACCAACGTTTATAAAGTGCGTCGATTTTTAATAGCTCATCCCTAGCAACGTTGCTTAGCATGCAATAACCCCCCAATTTTTTGTTGTTACGCTCAGAAGCGTCCCCTTAGAGCCCGAAGAGACGACAAATGCCCGCTCAAGTTCGCTACCTAATATCACGGGATTGACTTCATTGTTGCTCAGCACCAGCGTCTGCGTACCGTCACTTGAACACCACCAAAACGTCCCTTTTCCATCGTCTAGCACTCGACCTGCACCTAATATCGCAGGAAACTCTTCTATCCAAGGCGTCGCACTTAAATGACGCTGAAATTGCAATTGATGATCCATAACAGCGAGCTCAGCTTCATCATACTTCCCCTCAAACGCTTTATATTCACCTAACAAAGCGCGTTGCAAAATTTTAGCTGGGTAAAAAATGAGCTCACCCTCAATTTTCCTGCCAATGCTATTACTCACCGTTTTTCGCCCTGTTGCTGCAGGGTAAAAATCAAGCAACAAGGCCGGTTCAACATGAGGTTCTGTTATGTTTATCAACCATTTTGAATGGGCGATTAGACCATCTTTACGGGTTTCAATACGCTCTCCAACGGTTTCCCAAATACCCTTAACTCGGACTGAGTGCGGGTTGGATAGCACTTGCTCCCGTGTTTCCCCCGTTACAATGGCTCTGCGAACATCAATATTGTCACAATCAACAAACCAAGCTTCACTCAGTAGTGCCAATTTACCGAGCTCTTGATAAACCGCTTGTGGCTGTAAGGTAGAACACAGAGGCATGATTTTTGCGGGCAACTCGTCAATGCGAGCCGCAAAATTAGTGGCTTTTGCATCAACCAAACGTGCAGCAATTCGGCGACAACGTTCTGTTATTTCCTTTATGAGCTGGCTAATACCATTCACTAATTGGTCATCTAACCACTGCTGAAACTCAATTAAACCGTCACTTACGCAGGCCTCTGTTTTTGCTTTACTTTGCGCAGCGCGCTGTTTCTGCTGTGCTTCTTTTTTAGCCAACTCTTCTGCGCTTAATGTTTCACTAGCCTCAGCGGTGGCATTAATGTCTTTGCTCGGGGTTGTTTTTGTCTCTTGCGTTTGATTGTTTGTAGGGGCTCGCCGGCGCCGACCCAACCAATCAGTAACCCATTGTGGTACCTCAGCTTCAGTAAAGCTTGAGCCTGCATCGGAAAATTGCCACAACAGCGCTAATACGTGTTTACAAGGAAATTTTCGAGATGGACAGGTACATTTATAGCCATGATCGACCACATCAGCGACAGTGTAATACGGCTTTGAGCCTGACCCCTGACATTCTCCCCAAATCGTATTGATCTCAGAAGCTTGTCCAAGTACTGGCCATTTTGCTGGTTTTAACAAACCTTTTGCGGCTTTTAGAGAAGCTTGATCGGGCGCAAGCTCCTGAATTGTTTCAAGTGAGATTTCCATATTTCCAATGTGTCACACTACGTCCATATTTGTTCCCATTATATGGCGAGATGGTTTTTAGATCTACGCCTAATACCAAATCCCGAGTAATAGACGTATTGATAAGACTGCTGAATCGGTGTTATTTACGCTCACTATGTTGGTGTACAAAACTATCGAGCGCCGCAACCGACTTAATCACATAGAGCGTTTTGGTTTGCGCGCTTTGCTCTAACTGCGATAAGAATTCTTCATTCCAAAATTGCGGGCAACGCCTTAACGTTTTAATACTGGCAATCGTCCCTTTAAACACTGAGCTACCATCAGGCCAGCCTTCTGGCTTAGTAACTATGCTTTTTAACAGACGTTTTATCACAAACCAATAACTCACTCGATATGGTAAGTCGATGTAGACTAAGGTATCTGCTGCATCTAAGCGCTGTTTAAACGCATCTAGCGGACCAAAGCCATCAATGATCCACGCATCAGTATTCAATATGTTTTGATGTGCTTTATCAAAAGCGGCTCTGTCAACAAACTCGCCATTTGCTTGGTAGAGCATCGAGTCTAATTGATATAACGGAATATATATTGCCGCGGCCAGTCCTTTACTCACCGTAGACTTGCCGCTTCCCGGTTTACCAAAAACTGCTATTTTCTTCATGTAACCTCCTTGCTGTGGCCCCACAAGGCAGATACAAAAAAACCCACCTTACTTTGGTGGGTTCATTAAAAAAGCACACAAAACCACCACTCCTAAGGAATGGTAATAATTCGTGTACTTGTGAGAAATAGTTCTATATTCATAACGATACTTTCACGTAATGATTAGTTATTGTCAAGCACGCACAAGGCCCGATGAGTGAATTGAGAAATAGCATCACTTTGTGGTCAAGCGAATCACTAACTTTGGCATCGCTATTGTCAACTCAACACTAAGTTGCCGCCAGATAGCACTATAAGTGAAGCACATGCTCGATTAAAACGTTTAACCAGTTTAGGTTTGCTAAACCACCGCCTTAGATACAGCTCACGACCAAAGACTTATTTAGTTAACGAGTGCGGCCTCGCTCTAAAGAACACAGTGAGCACTAATAAAGCAAGCATAAATAAACTTATCGAGCCACTACTGCCGTTTCTATGCTCAACTTTAGCGACTTTTTCTTCCTTTATTCGCTTTTTGAAGTTTGAGAGTTCAGCCTCCAAGTTAGGTATCATATCTTCGACGGCCAAGCTAAAGCCCTCTAAAGATTTTTCAGTGATCACCGAGTCTACTCCAACTGCTGTCGTTCTTTTTTCTAGCTTGCTTAATCCCGGCGCCCTAAATAACATCTTTTTGCTCTTGATATCGAAAACGGCTGTATCGACAAATGTTTGAATCGTGTTTTCATTCCCAGGCACTATGTACATTCCCACGATGGTCCAATAGAGAAACGCTGCATTATTTTCTAAAGACTGGGTTACTTGATCGTACGAAATCAGTGCCATGACATCAACGTCATACAACCTTCCCACTTGCTCTAGAGTCGTAAATCCCTCACCTCCTTGTAGGTAGCTGCTCGGTATCACTTCGATACGATCGATATATTCATACTGAGCAAAGGCGCGCTTTACTTTCTCGAGCAACTCAACCTGACCTTTGTTGTGGATACCAGCATGTTGCCACTGTGAAGATGGCACAAACGACACTCCAACCCTCACTGGCAATGTTAACACTGGTATTTCTGGTTGACGCACTGTCCGGCTACTTTCATTTGGGTATAAAAAGGTCATTAAGCTGCTAGATTGCGTTTTTGTGCCTGTATTTTGGCTGACAAGCGCACTGCATGATGTGAGCAAAAGCATACACATAGAGATAATCAAACCTTTAAAAATCATAAACTTCCTTACCGCGTGTTGTTATAGGTATAAACTAAATATGTTACCGTTTGTATTAGCCCGCATCACTTAATCGCAACAGCGGTTCTGTATTTTTATAACTCAGCAAATAACGAAAACAAGTTCGAAAAATAATAAGCTGATTGTTTATATGCTACTAGTTTATAACGTTGCCAAATGAATAACGGCATCGTTAAAATCGGGGAATTCTTCGTCTTCCCCGAAACTCACATTGCTCACATCTCCAATGCAAAAACACGCTTTTTCTGCCGACCAACGTAAAACGTAAAAATCTTTGGAGCCTAACCACAGCTCTTTATCGCCCCACCACTCAAAAATAATGGGGTCGTCACAATGATGCACGACAAGGGAATCTAAACATGGCACTTCAGCGAGATGAGCATAGAAGCTAACTAATTGCGATATCACTTCGTTGGGTACTAATTGCACTGTTGCTTTCGCTGTAAAAATCACCAAAGACTCAGCTGAAGCGGGTTTAATTTCATGATCAGACATCAGCTCAGGCAATGTCGCCTGTACCCATTCCATCAGGTTCATTTTAATTACTTCCTTATCACTTAAATCTAAGAGTTAATTCCATTGAAATCTAATATACGCTTGTTTGCTTATCCATCCTCGACATACCTAATCGCCTAGCTGGTTTATTAATCAGCCAATGACATGGATCCAATGATTTCACCTTGTTCTAATAAAAATAATCTATCCGCGATTTGTGCATTACCATAGCTATCATCGTTCCACGCATCTTTATGTAAATAGATAAACTTATCGAGCAGATCGTCCGATGCGTCCCTTGCGATGACCATTAGTCCTGTTCTTCTTGCAATTGATACCAACAACTGTTCAGCATTCAACATTTGGTGCGCCTTAAGCATTTGTGTTTTAGATAAAATGGCCTCACTGCTAAAGGACTTACCACTAGCTGTTAACACTTTATTATCAAGCACTTGTGACGGTGTAAAGAGCACATCTAACGCATCAATATTATGAAATGCCTGTTGCACTATGGTATTTAAATCAGCCGCCTCGCCATCTTGATGTGTGAGAAAAACGAAGTTTTCAGGTGTATCGTAACCAAAACCAATCACGACTTCAGGTGCTTCTTCAGGCCCGATTAAAATTGAATACAGCGCACCATATTGCATACCAGTCCAATTGCCAGCTTTGATAATGGGATAAATGGTTCTGTCCTTTAAATTCATAGATCTCTCCTGCTTCAAATTTCCTGATAAAACAGTGGCCGGTCTTGTTTATCACAGCATTCTGTCATGACGAAATTCTCAGTCGTAACGCGAACTTCATAAGAGACTCGTCGCATCGAGTGCTAATTTGGAAAATGCTATGGCCGTGAATTATTGTAGAAAGGGTCAAATTTTGAATGGCTTTCTCAGCAACCCCTGTGAGTATTTATGCTTTTTATTAAATCATCTCAACCCCTTTTTACAAGACTTTTTATTACGCCTAAATAGAGAGAACGGTTTCAAAAGTACACTGACAAGCGGGTTATCTACCGATTGTAATTAACTGTATCGTTTAGTTTCAACGTTGCAATCGTTTTTGCATCCACCAAATTAGATTTGCCAACCCAGTAATTAACACTGACTGTTCTTTGCAATTCATTTCGACCAGCAAATTTAGATTAATTCCACTCTCTTATTTTTTATTCAATTTAAAAACCAGCTCTGGCTAAAGTTTAGCGCTGCTCTTACGCTAGGGAAAACCTAGTCGAGGGCCATACAGCTTTATCAAGAGATATGCAACAAAAAATAGACAAAGTCACATGTGCAATAATTACTCATATTTTATTTTTTTATAAAAAGTTCAGCCTTATTACAAACCCTAATTAGTAACAATTGGTGATCATTAAAAAATGCTCAATATTTGTACTCAACACCATTCATGGAATTAACTACAAAGCTTTAAAATTAACCATAAATATACATTTATTTAACCAAAACACCATTTCATTCTTTTCAAAAAATAAATACGAAAGCAAATCAATCTTAATTTTTATTATGCTTTTTCAATAGACTAGTCCATAACACTTAGACATTCGTCTAATGTTTTGCGTCAACGAAACTGCCCAATACTTTTTTACACAGCCGGACGTTGTATGACAGCTGCTAACTCAAGTGATACCAATTTGCTTATTGGAGTGACAGCGCTTTAGGCGAGAAAAGTTTGGCTCAGTGAGCATCAAACTTTCTCCCATCGTTTGAGCAGATAACAGGGTGAATTGGTATTGTTAATAACCAAAAAAGGAATTACGTATGACCGCAAACAACGTTAATCATCAAGCAGAGCTCGATAAATTCTTGACAGCTTTAGAACATCACAAGATTTTCCAAAATAAATACTTTTTATATTTAGCAAAAAATAAATGGACGCCAGAAAGTTACGCATTGTTTAGAGCTAATTTCTTTTATCGAACGGAGCTGACGGTAAAAGGGATTGCACACGTATGTGCAAGATCAGCTGAGGTTAATGATATGGATACCCTAATCTTGTTTTCGTATATCTTGGGTGAAGAAACGGGGATGGGCAACAAAGCGCATTGTCATGAAATATTTATGGAGAATGCACTAAATCTATTTGGCGCGATGGAGTTTGATTTAGCACCACTCAAGGTTGTTGACGCAAAAAACAGCCGTTACATTTTACCAGAAACACTGGCTTACAGAGAACGAGTCACTTCTCTTCTTTCAAATAGTTACCAACGTATGCTCGGGGTTGCCATGGCGCTTGAAACACATGCCGACCACATGCTCACGGCATTTAGAGAAGGTTTTCGCTTAACACGTCAAAATTTAGATAAAGAGCAGTATCAAAATAAAGTAGAAATCTATTTCAATGCTCATGTTGATAACGGCGTGGAAGAGCGACATGCCGAGGACGCTCGTCAATGTGTCATTAACAACTGCCTGTCCCAGAGTGATCTGAACGAGATCATGTTTGGTGCCAATGAAATGCTCAAAGTTCAGGAACGAATGTGGCAAGCAATGTATAGAAAAACAGTGCAACTTGAGACACAAAATGAAGGTGAAGTATATGCGTAATTCAGTATTTTCAGATTCAGCATTAGCGCTTCGAGACTCGATTACGCACGGTACCAAAGCAAAAATAGCTGCAATTAACGCAAGCTCGAACCAACAGGTCATCGACTTGAGTATCGGCACATTAGACGATACGGCAGACACCCGTATTGACCAAGCAGTCATTAACTTCATCAATGAAAATGCGCGTGCAATTCACGAGTTTGCTCCCGTCACTGGCTTTGAGTTTTTACGAGATGCAATCAGTGATAGAGTCTTTAGACTGCGCGGTTTACGATATGCTGCTGCAGATGAAGTTATGGTCACACCCGGCGGTATAAAAGGCGCTATCACTGTCGCATTTCATACCTTATTAAATCCGGATGATGAAGTGATAGTACCACTACCTAACTGGCCTCATTATGCCGACATGATAGCGTTACACGGAGCAAAAATGGTTCCGGTATTAGTCGAAGAGTTTTATGAAAAAGGCTTACAACCCGCTCAGTTGGAGGCCGCCATTAACGACAACACTAAAATGGTGATTTTAGGAGACTGCGTTAACCCATCAGGTAAAATTTATTCTTATAAAGAACAGTGTAAATTAGCCGATGTTATCGCTAAACATAATATTGAGCGTGCAAAGTGCGCCAAACCAGCGATTCAAATATTGTTTGACTGTCCTTACGAATCCCATATTCTTGATGGCCCTGACACAATTTCTGCCTACACCTTTACTGATAAAGATCATACGCAATATAGCTTAAGAGATTGCACCACTTTCGTGACAGGCCCGGGCAAAACCTATGGTATGCACGGCGACCGAGCTGGCTATATTTGCGCGCCGGCAAACTTAATCAATATGATGGCTCGAGTACAAGTTAACCTAAACTCTTTTGCCGCAACTTATGCCCAAATCGCCACAAATGAAGCAATGCAGGCTTATATGGATGATGTAGCACACCAACGCGCAGTCAACTCAAGAGCAAATTTACAAAATTACACTGATCTTTTAAATGCCATAGACGGGGTTGTGGCGCCCGTCCCTCAAGGTGGGTTCTTTATCTTCGTTGATTTGTCCGCTTATGGCGAAAAGATCCAAGCCGCTGGGTACGATACTGCCGCAGCATTCTTGTTAGAAAAAGCCAAGGTAGCTTCTATTGGTGGAATGCACTTTGCTGAAGGCAGCGAAGCACTTCGTCATTTTGTTCGTATGAACTGTGGACGAGCGAGAGAAACCTTAGAGCAAGCAGCACAGCGGATCCAACAAGCGCTGGAGTCGTTGTAGTCAGGATGGCCCAGCATGATTGGGCCGCAATAAGGAAATATAACCATGCATAGTAATAACATAAGCAGGTTTGGTATTGTAGGTACTGGCTTTTCAGGTACAGCTACATTAGTGCACTTAGTTAAGCAATTAGTGGCTTCAAAACTCGATTGTCGTAACATTGAAATTGTGACTTTTGAGCAACGTGGTGACAATGGTCCCGGCCACCCATACTGTAGCGAAGAACTGCTACCTACCCATTTGTGTAACAACCAAACTTATATGATGGCACTGTTCGACAATGACTTCTTTGATTGGCTCTGTGAACGGCAACACTGGCTTGCCCAGCGATTTCCCCACCTTATAAAAGTAACACATCCAGCACTTGAAGATATCACTGTGTGGCAGCCCGATCAGGATGCCTTTTATCCTAGAGCGTTGTTTGGTGTCTATTTAAAAGAACGATTTAACCAGTATTGCCAACTAGCCAAAGAAAATGGGGTTAAGATACATCATTATAACAACTGTAAGGTGTTGGATGGTTTACCCACTAAAAGTGGCTTTGAACTCCATTTTTGTCAGCATGAACACAGTGCTGTAAAACAACTCGAATTCGATAAAGTGCTGCTTGCAACAGGCCATTGGAATAGCCTTAATAAAGCACAGTATGACGAAAGAGTACTGATGTCGCCCTACCCCCATTCGGCATTAAAAAACTGGTTTTCACAGCAGCTAGAAACACAGCCTGTATATGGCAAACGAATTGCTATCAAAGGAATGGGGCCAAGTGGCATTGATGCCATTTTATCGCTAGTGGATAGCGGTAAGTTTGAACAAGACCCCCAAGGAAATGTCGTTGCGTTTACGCCTGATAAAAGTACTCGTTCACTCAACGTGTATGCGATAAGTCGCTGTGGTTTTTTTCCGGCGGTACGAGACAGGCGCATTGAGCATAGCTTTAACTACTTAACAGAAGACACCTTTTTTGATTTAGAAAAAAAGCTAGGCAAACGCCTTGCACTAGACGATATTTTACATTTGATCGATGAAGAACTTAAAGATGCATCACAAGGCCGCATAGGGTGGCAAGAAGTTGCGGTCCCACCTTTCGAGTCTGCGCTAGAGAAGCTGAAATTTGACGCAACTTTACCTCAAGACAATGCGCTTATTCATGCGGTCTTGCTTCGAGTCAGAAGGATGAAGTTTTACCGCTATTTAAGCGCGGACGAAAAGCAGCGCTACGACGCTAACTTAGATACACACTTTATTCGCACTGCCGTTCCTATTCCACTGCTAAATGCACAAAAGTTGATAGCATTATTTAACGCGGGCATATTGACTAGCTGCCAACTTGGTTATGGTAATAAGCAGGGGGTTACTATCAGCGCAAATCAAATTTCTATATCATGCAATCAGGTTTGCGAACCACTCATTGCCGATGGCCTCATTATGGCGGCAGGTCAAAGCTTTGATTTAAAACTGCACCCAGATCCATTTATACAAGCTTTGATCAAACGAGGTGAATTACAGCCACATCAAGAAGTTAACTACCAAACCGGTGGTATTCGATTGCAAGGACATGAATCCTACAAGGTGATGCGATGGGACCCCATAACTCAGCAGCATCAGGTTTCACCTTACTTGTCGTCATTTGGTGTATTGACGCGCTATTGGCAAAACGAACGTAACTTTGCTGCAGCGTTTGTTGAAGCCGCACAAAGTGTTGCCCATAATTGGGTCGACTATATTTATAAAAAAACTACCGCACAACAAAGAAACACAGACCAGACTAAAGTCCACGCTTAATAACAGTATGACAAGGAGCAAACCATGGAAATGAAAGAGTTTTACTATGAAAATGGCATTCGTGTTAGCCTTTTTAATCTAGATCACAGAGCGGTTCCATACCATTTTCACCAATCGGTATGCGATATGATTTATTGTGCTAAGGGCGCTATCAATATTGAGCTTCCAGACAGGCAGCAGATTTACCATGTACCTTTAGGTGAAGTATTCCAAATTCCATCTAAACTTAAGCACCGGTTCGCCAACGCCATGGAGCCGGGTAAGGCGAGTCGTTATGTGCTCATGCAACTCGGTGAATTTAATATAGAGTTTGTGAAGAACAATAAGAAAATGGATGCGCAACTAGTTGATGCGACGTATTTTGATTATCAACAAACAGATGTATACATTGAGGACCGCAAGAAAGATATATTGGCACTAGTGGATCATTTTTCGCAAAACAAGCCCGAAGTCCTAGATGATGAGGAGCTGAGCGATGTGCTAACCGCACTTAATGCGTTTGCAACCCAAGGTATAGAGGCGTCGTATCCAGAGCATGCACTAGAGAGCGCATAATGGAATACTCAGCAGTAACCATCGCCATCATTTTAGGTGTATTTGGTTTTGCAGGACTCATAAAAGGAGTGGTGGGTCTTGGCCTACCACCGATTGTGCTGGGACTACTCACCGCTATCATCGGGATCCATCCTGCGATGGCGTTGGTAGCATTGCCTGCATTTATAACCAATATCGTACAAGCCGTTTCAGGCGCGCACTGGAAGACTCTTTGGCTCACCCAACGTTTATTCTTTTTTTTCGCAACAATCTCCATTGCAGCCGGCTGCTTACTGACTCAGTTTGTTAATCAAGCCCACATGTCTTTGTTATTAGGTGTATTGCTGATGTGTTATGGCAGCTTAGGGATCTTAAAGTTTAAACCACATATCGATGTTCAATGGCGACCTCATGCGGGCGTTGTGCTAGGAATGTGCAATGGCGTTTTTACCGGATTAACTGGATCCTCTGCAGTGCCTGGCGTATTTTATTTACAGGCAATTGGTCTACCAAAGGAAAAGTTGATCCAGGCAATGGGCATTTTATTCACTTGCTCATCACTCGGGCTTAGCTTGGGGTTAATTTGGCAAGGTGTGTTAACACCATCAGCAAGTGCTTTGTCCGTAGTCGCCTTGATCCCAGCTACCATATGTATGTATTTTGGGGCAAAGTTACGAAAGCACATTTCTATCATTATGTTTGAGCGTATTTTTTATGGTGCGCTTACCCTGCTTGGCTTATATGTGATTTTCAAAAATAAAACACTACTTGTCTGATTTTAAAGGAATATTATCATGGTGAATATTGAATATAACGCCTTACTTAGCGAAGTCGCTGAGTTAGGGCTGAAAAATGATATGAACGCAAAAAGTAAACAAGATAAATACTTAAATATCACCAAAGACACTGGTGAGTTTTTAGCTTTCCTCACTAAAGCGAGTAATGTAACTCGTATCTTAGAGCTTGGCACGTCTAACGGTTATTCTACATTGTGGTTTGCCGGTGCATTACCTGAAAATGGAGAAATCACCACAATCGAAAGATGTGTACACAAATATCAACAAGCGCTAGCAAATATTGACCGAGCAAGACTAAAGTGTTGGATTAATGCTTTCAACGGCGAGATATCGACAATTTTACCTAAGTTACAGCAAGGCTTTGACTTGATATTTTTCGACGCTGACAGAAGTATCTATATGGATATTCTGCCACTGGCCGAAAAACTGCTCGCGCCAAATGGTATTATTGTGTGTGATAACGCAACGTCGCATGCCCATGAGTTAACCGCGTTTATGCAGTATTTCTCAGATAGTCAAAGATACACAACAGCCTTAGTACCAGTAGGTAAAGGGGAATTTGTCGCTTACCGTAACACGCATTGCTACGAATAAAGCACTCTACTTTGCCACACGATTGAGAGGAACTGTGACCCTTTAAAATTCGCAGATATTGAAAAAGGCATGCTTGCATGCCATCTTACCGAGGTTTTTAAGGGGAGTATAACCAAGAATAACTGAGCACTAGCGAGTAGGTCTCAGTGTTTCAATGATATTCGCATCCATCCAGTATGGATTGCCTTCCCAGTAACTGGTGCCGTCCTTTCTGACTTTTTTGTCACCTCGCCAAAAAAATAAATATTTCCCGTCTGGTGATACTTTAGGACGTTGCTCGTACGCAGCCGTATTAATCGTATCTCCCATATTTATTGCGTTTGTCCATGTACCATCTTGGTTACGAAAACTAATGTAAATATCAGGCGTGTTTTCACCTTCCTGTTCAGCATCCCACATAATGTAAGACTCATCTGGCGCGATGTAGGGGTGAGCAATGTACTTTCCTTGATTAATTGCCTTACTCATTTTGTGCGGTGTTTCATATTTACCATCAACAAGCCGTGAATAACTCAAATGCCCACTGCCGTCTTTCAAATCTAAGACATAAAAGTAGAGTGTCCCTTTTGCTGAGGTGGTATAGCCTCTGATTGGAATACCTTTAAAAGACTCGATGTTTTGTATGTGTGAAACTGGTGGACTAAATTTATCCTGATATGCTTTTCTGTCTGCTTCAGGTATTGATTTTTCAATCCATTGATTGTGCTTAAATTGCATCACAATCCATGTCGGTTTTTGGTATTCTCCACCAGCGCGAGTAAAAGAAAGCTCAGACATATCTGGCAAAAATAACACTTCAGTCTCGCGGTGTTCATCCGTAGAAACCACACCTGGAGCAAATAATTCGGGCGTTAATCCCGGTGGCTTTTGTCCTAAATCATACTTGTTTTGGCCATAACTTTTATCGCAAATTATTAAACTGCAAAACAAAGCAATTAGAATGCTCATCTGCTTCATAAACTGTCCTTTTATTAGAGCCTGTTTACTTTTCAAGTAAATATAATTGCACTAAGTAACAGCATAATCCAAGCACCTTTACAAAGCCTGACAATTACACCGCAAAGCCTCGCCATTGCGGCATCAAAAGACCTGCAATAAACCAAGGAACTTGTAGTACGAGTATACACAGCGCATACAGACGCAACTGCTCAGCAGTCCATAGCGCAGCAAACCAGCCAATGATAAAGAACGACCTCCACCCTTCTATCTTTGCCGCTCCACCAAAATTTAAAATCCAAAGCCAAAACGCCACCAACGTGGCATGAGAGAGTATCCATGCAAGTAAACTCATACCTAAATCCTTGTCTCTAAGTTCGTACCCGATCCTACTTTCGCTTCAGAAAGTAAGCTAATGAAGCCGAGCCTATTAACACTATTCCAACGCGTTTGTCTTGGCAATATAGTAAAACCATAACGCTCACTTAATCGGTCGTAATAGCTATCAATATTTTGCAGACCAAAGTGACTTCGGGTACTTTATTTCTATCACATCCAACATCGTTATTAACAATGCATCATAATATCCCTCGTTATCATAAGTTTTGAGGATGAATGCTAACTTTTTATACACTTAAGGCTTCTCTTAAGCTTATTCACATTGCTTTGATACTTCTTTTCCTTTTACAGATCGTCTCCAACAGCAGTAAAATTAATGACCTAGAAATGCGGTCAGTGTTTTAGGCCTACTGACGCTCATTTGTATTCATTAACTTTTTTAGTGCTTCTTGGTCAAGACCCGGTACAACAGTCGCTTGCGAGCTGTTTTGAAGTATTCTTTTGATAGACGTGCCATCCACATTTACAGAAAAGACATCATAAAAGCCATACACATTCTCTGAAGCGAAATACACCTTTGTGCCGTCTGGAGACCAAGATGGATCCCACTCTTGAATGTCATTGCGGGTCAGCCGCTTGTTATTAGTTCCATCAATATCCATGACATATACTTCCTGATTACCATCTCTATTAGATAAATAGGCTATTTTTGTGCCATCTGGAGAAATTTGAGGAGACATGTTATCAGTATCATCTTGAGTGAGTTGAATAACCTCACCACCATCTAAACTGGCAATGCTAATTTGGCTTGGGCTGGCTTTAGATTGATAGAGTAATCGCCCATCTGGCATAAATTCTGGAGCGCGACCCGCCAGATTTTTAATTTGGCGCTGTTCACTACCATCAGCATTCATTAACCAAATTTCTTCTTGCCAAACGCCTTCCTTATTTTCATATTCTCTAGCAAACGCTATCGTCATTCCATCCAAAGACCACGCGGGTGCACTATCCCAGACATATTTTTTCCTCGTTAATCTTTTCAGATTGCGGCCAGTAATATCAACGGTGTGGATTGACCATGTTTTAAAGTTATCGTATTTACCGTAAAAGGTTACTTTGTCTTTTGATGGTGAGACAGCAGGATAGCCGTCACTCGATGTGGCTTTCACGATTCTAACTGGCGATCTACCACCTTGATCACTTAAGTAAATCGCTATGCTATTACCGTCTTTAAAGCTATAAATAATACCATACGACTCAGCTGATAGTTCGCTATATGATTGAACTTCATGAATAAAAAATAACATTATGCTGTAAAAACAAGCCCGCTTTGAGATGCCAATTTCTTTAACAAGCATTACTCAGTCTCCCTTGATAGTTGTGTATAATAGGAGAACACTACAGCAGTTTACCTACGAAAAACATGATGTTTTATTGACTTTTCGCTGAATTGCACCTAAATGTGTTATCTTCTTGCTGATAACAGAACCCTGATAGTGCTATAGCCCCTTCCATTTATTGCACAAAACCAATCAATAATTACGAAAAACACCTCTTCATAACTCATTGATATTTATGAACAATGAACATAAAATGAATAAATTTACCAGAAACCACGTTATTTTCTTGATATTTTTTCACTTTTGCCTGTATTTTAGCTTTGATAATCTGCATTTTTTAGCTAACTTAACCCTATTTAGCAACAACATTGAAACAAGGTAATTCATGAAAAGAACACTTGCTGCCACCCTAATCGCTAGCGTGACTACAATTCCAACAGTGAACGCTATCGAGATATTCAAAGATGAAAAGAATAGTGTCACGGTTGGCGGCTTTATCGATGCTCGAGTTATTAATACTCAAGGCGAGACTGAGTTGGTAAACGGCGCATCGCGTATTAACTTTGACTTTAAACGCCAATTAAAAAACAACTGGCAGGCTTTTGCACTACTAGAATGGGGCGTAAACCCAGTTGGTAGTAGTGATATTGTTTACAGCAATCGCTTCGAATCAATACAAGATGAGTTTTTATATAACCGATTAGGTTATGTTGGCGTTAAGCACGATGAATACGGCCAAATTACCCTAGGAAAACAATGGGGAGCATGGTACGACGTAGTATACAGCACCAACTATAGCCTAGTTTGGGATGGTAATGCCGCAGGTGTTTACACCTATAACAAAGACGACGGCGCTATCAATGGTACTGGTCGTGGTGATAAAGTGCTGCAATACCGTAATCAATTTGGCAAGCTGAGCTTTGCTGTACAAGCCCAGTTCAAATCTGATGATTTTTATACTTGTGATGTCGTTGACATTTCGAGCAGCTCATGTGAAACCCTGTTCAATCAAGGGAATAACGCGGCACAAATGGTAGAGTTTAATTCAACCTATGGCGCTTCACTGACCTATGCAGCCACTGAGAACCTGACCCTCACAGCGGGCGTTAACCGTGGCGAGTTTGATATAGTGTATGCTGCTGGTCGAAATCAATCGGTTAAAGATTTAATTTATGGCGTCGGTATTACCTATGGCGATTTCTATAAGCCTGGTTGGTATGCTGCTGCAAACATCAATAAAAACGAAAACCACGATACCGACAACTTAGGTCGCTTAATCAAGGATGCCGTTGGGTTAGAGTCGCTTATCAGCTACCGTTTTGATAATGACGTGCGTACATTTATCGCTTACAACGTATTTGACGCGGGCGATGACTATGTTATCCAACCAAACTTCAATGCCGATCCTAATGATGTCTTTAAGCGTCAATTTGCCGTGATAGGCGCGCACTACTTTATGTCTGAAGACACCATTTTGTACATTGAAGCGCGTAAAGATTTTAGTGACTTCTCAAGTGCCGATGCTGCGCAGGAAGCACAAATGTCACAAACCGAAGACGACGGTATCGCCATCGGTTTCCATTACACGCTCTAGTATTAAACGCTATAGTGTCAACCCAAGCGCATCAAAATGCATGAGCTTTGATGCGCTAAACACTGACCAACCACCTAGCTTCTGGGATGACACAGTGAGTCTACTCATCGTCGCAGTATTAGTATGTTTAACGACGCAATTAAAGCCTATATTAGTCGCTAGTACGCATTTGTTAAGCCTTGCTGCCACGCTAGAAACTTATTCGTTACCCTATCTGTATTCAATTTACTCACCCAGCTTGGGAGATGTGTCGTGAAGGTTTCAGAGTCGCTGAGACAAAAGGCAAGATATAAACGGTTTCTTTCCTCTTCCGTCCCAAAAAAACCTTGCCTGACTAATATTTCTAAACCCTGCACAGTTGCTTCAAATACATCCTCTCTGAATTTTTCATGCCAGTCAGGGTCTATTTCATAGTCTCCTTCATCATAGGCTTTAATTAGTTCATTATTAACGCTCGCAAACGCGGTACCATTGTCAAACTCATCCCACTCTGGTGGTGAAAATAGAAAGTCATTATCTTCACCATGGACAAAACTCTTTAAGCCATGGTGTGTAGCAACCGCGGCGCAGCGCGAATCAGCAGTGTCATGAGAAAGAATAGCGTAACCCAGTATTTCATCTTTACGATGTTTGGCACGGCTGGCAGAAAAAGATTCGCTCGCAGCAGCTGCAATCATTTTTGATAATTTATCCACGTCTAACATGTGAATCCTTGAGTAATTTAGTATCAAAAGGTTTATCAAGGCAAAGGGATGGAGTTGAGAATAGGAATTAGATGCCCACGAGGGGGATATAAAATGAGAAACAACGGTAAGGAAGAAGCTGCGCTAAAATGTGCATACAGCCTCCACACTTTAAGCCCTTACCTTATTCGTTGGCCATATCTTCTGAGTAAACCGTTACTCGATTTCTTCCACCTTCTTTCGACACGTACAAAGCGCTGTCTGCCGCCTCAATCCATTGCTCATGTTTTTCAAAAGACTCTTCGTACACGGCAACACCAAGGCTAACCGTTATCTTAATTTGTTGCTCATCGTAATAAATCGATGAATTTTCTATTAGCGAACGTAGTCTTTCAGCAAATGTGATTGCACCTTTTACATCCGTGTCGAGCAAAGTTACTGCAAACTCTTCACCACCGTAGCGACCTGCGGTATCTGTTTCTCGCAGTGTTTTACGCAACAAATCTGAAATATGGCGAATAGCCTCATCCCCACCGCTGTGACCATATTCATCATTAATACGCTTAAAGTGGTCAATATCAAACATAAGCAATGCACTTTGACCTTGATTACGCTTCAAACGCTTAAACTCTTGTTTTAAAGTTTCTTCCCAAAACCCGCGGTTATGTAACTGAGTTAAACTGTCTGTGCGGCTGATCTTCTCTAATTGTTTATTCAGAGACTCAAGTTCTAGCTTATTAATTGCTTCATCGGTTACATCATAAATAATCACACAGATATGCCCAACATCGCCTGTTACGGTAGTTAGTGGGATAAACGTTGCGTTCTGATACATATAATCCGCTTTACCCGTGATAGGTCGATAGTTTTTGAAACGGAAAATATACGGCTGCTGCTCCCAAATAGTAAATGAGCGATTTTTTAACACAAATACAGGCTCAGCTTTTGACCTAAACCATTGCTCATCAATACTTGGAAACAAATCAAAAATATCTTTGTCTTTGACGGCACTTGGTAATAAACCAGAATGATTTTCCATAAAGCCGTTCCAAATGCAGACCTTATAATCGCGATCAAGCACCACTAAGCCTACATCTACGGTGTTAAACATATCCATTAACCAATGGATTTCATTCATATCAAAATCGGCTGCAGGCATAGTTAATCATCCAATAAATAGGCTACTTTATATTTTAAGGTTTTAAGCGAGTCTTCCGTGAATAACAGCATAAGGTCACAATTAATGTTGTGATGCTCTATGCCATAGCTAATCTCAATCGCGAGTGTTCTTTGCCATCTCGCCTTGTTGGCTTTCACAAGTTCAGCCACATCACAATGCTGACCAAGCACAACTGGGTGACCTTGGCTAAACGACATATCAAGCTGCCGTGATAGCCCTGTTAATATTGCACCGATCAAGATATTGCTAATATCCATTAATAGCTCAAGCTCAACCTTGGTATTAAGTTCGCCATGATAATTCATCAAAGACGCGATTTCTTTAAAACTTGAGTCATTGAGTAAGAGCAACGCCTCTCCAGAAACACCACCGCCAATAAAACCTTGGCAAACACCCGACGTAGTTGCACTAGCATCAATGGCTTGCAGTGCCATATGCAGCTCATTAACTTCAAGTACATTAACGTTTGGAATGGGTAATTCGACAAATACGTTGAGTAACCGTGCCAGCAAATCGCCGGCTTGTCCCATAGCTACGTTGGTAAGTTCTTGATAGATATCACGGATCTCTGGGTCTAGCTGCTCACCAAGTTTATGAACTAAGCTTTCTCGAATAGCTTTATCTTTTATCCCATGATGTTCGATAATTTCAGCAAGCTTAGCTGCATCGCAAGGCTTTCGAATAAAGTCTATAGCGCCGAGCTCAATCACTCGCTGATGTGCGTTGGGCTGAATATCCCCGGAAACAACGACGGTAAGTACCGACAACCCCTGCTCAGTAATGGCTTGCAGCACTTCATAGCCATCCATTTGTGGCATGTTAAGGTCGAGAAATAGAATCTCTGGAGAGAGTGCTTTTATTTGCTTGATACAATCGAGTCCATTCTCTGCAAATTCTACTTTAATATCCCAGTCGTCCGGCAGTGAACGCGCCAGCTGCCGACGGGCAAGTTTTGAATCGTCACAAATTAGGACTAATGTTGACATACAAGCTCTCTTTCTGTTTCCCATGCGTATCGGCACGATGCCGGGAAGTTTTAGTTATAATTATGAGATAAAAGCTTAAAATTGCGACACATGGTAGTAAAACAACGCCACATTTACAATCTAAATGTCACTTAAGCTTGGTTAGTTACTGTCAGTATAATACACTCGAATCAATTAAGTTAACTTCAAAAGGAATACATTATGCTGAAAACTTTAGTTTTGGTGGGTGGATTGTTCAGTGCCATGTCGCTGGCCTACGATTTACCTGAAAATACGCTAGATCTGGGAAAGGTAAAAGCAGACGGAAAAGCGGTAGTACTACTTGGAAAAGGTGTAAAACAGGGGCAAGCCGCCCCAGATTTTAAGGTTGCCGACGCCGATTTCACTCCGGTTTCACTGAAAGATTTTGAGCATCGCGCCGTTTTAATCAGTGTTGTACCTAGCCTAGACACAGGTACATGCAGCCTACAGACTAAACATTTTAATGAAAAAGTAGCAAGCCAATTTCCAGATGTTGCCATGTTGACGATTAGTGCGGACTTACCGTTTGCGCAAAAGCGCTTCTGTAAAGCGGAAAATATCGATAAGGTTCAAACATTATCAGACGCCGTATGGCATTCTTTTGGTGAAAATTATGGTTTGTTGATTAAAGATATGGGCTTGCTTAGCCGAGCGATTTTTGTATTAGATAAAGAACACAAGGTTGTTTACAAGCAGCTGGTAGAAAACTTAGCAAAAGAGCCAGACTACAAAGAAGTCGTTGGCGCACTGAAGCGTCTATAATATATCTCTATGCGCTCGTAGATAAACACAAAAAAGCCGGTCACTTAACCATGACCGGCTTTTTCAATTCGTTATACCAATTTACTTAATTGATTTTACTTTTGTAGATCTAGCATTAGCTTGTTAAGACGACTTACAAAGCCTGCTGGATCTTTCAGGCTACCACGCTCTGCAAGCATTGCTTGGTCTAGTAGCACTTCTGCCCACTGTCCAAACTTGTCTTCGTCTTGCTCGTTATTTAAATGCTTAACCAATTGGTGCTCTGGGTTTAGCTCAAATACCGGCTTAGACTCAGGCACGGCTTGACCTACCTGCTCCATTAGCTTTTGCATTTGCGAGCTCATGTCATGATCGTCTGCAACCACACACGCTGGAGAGTCTGTTAGGCGGTGCGTAAAGCGTACTTCTTTCACTTTATCGCCAAGTGCTGTTTTCACGCGCTCAACTAAGCCTTCAACTTCTTTCTCACTTTCTTCGTGCGCTTTCTTCGTTTCTTCGTCATCCATATCACCTAAGTCAAGATCACCACGCGTGATTGACTGAAGTGGCTTCTCGTTGAATTCAGTGAGGTGGCTCATCATCCACTCGTCAACGCGATCTGACAGTAACAGAACTTCAATACCTTTCTTACGGAAGATTTCAAGATGCGGAGAGCTCTTTGCTGCTTCAAAGCTATCAGCCACAACATAGTAAATCTTATCTTGGCCTTCTTTCATGCGCTCAATGTACTGCTCAAGAGAAACATTTTGCGTTTTCTCATCAGTATGCGTAGAGCTAAAGCGCAATAGTTTCGCAATAGCATCTTTGTTTGCGAAATCTTCAGCTGGACCTTCTTTGATCACATTACCAAATTCATTCCAGAATGCTTGGTAATCTTCTGGTTTGTTTTTGCCCATGCGCTCAAGCATTTTAAGTACGCGAGACGTACAGCCTTTACGAATAGCTTGAGTGATCTTGTTATCTTGTAAGATCTCACGAGATACGTTGAGTGGTAGATCGTTAGAATCTAGTAAGCCTTTAACAAAGCGCAGGTAGCTCGGCATAAACTGCTCTGCGTCATCCATAATAAATACGCGTTGTACATAAAGCTTAAGCCCAGCTTGACGTTCACGATTATATAAATCGAAAGGTGCCTTTTTAGGGATGTAAAGTAAGCTGGTGTATTCAGTTTTACCTTCTACTTTATTGTGTGCCCAAGTGAGTGGCTCTTCCCAATCATGACCAACATGCTTATAAAACTCTTTATATTCCTCTTCGCTGATCTCTGATTTATCGCGAGTCCAAAGTGCAGTGGCTTTGTTGATAGCTTCCCACTCGCCAGGTTGCGCTTCAATTTTCTCGCCATCTGGGCCTTCAGATTCAGGAACTGGGTCTTTATAAAGTTCAACAGGAATTGAAATGTGATCCGAGTATTTAGTCACAATACCGCGAAGACGGTAAGTTTCAAGGAACTCACTTTCCTCTTCACGAAGATGTAGTGTGATCTCTGTACCACGCTCTGCTTTTTCAATTTCAGCAATTGTGAAATCGCCTTCACCTTGCGATTCCCATTCAACTGCTTCTGACTCACCCGCTTTACGCGTACGAACCGTTACTTTATCAGCAACAATGAATGCAGAATAGAAACCAACACCGAATTGACCAATCAGCTGCGAGTCTTTTGCTTGGTCGCCTGTTAGGTTTTTAAAGAAATCAGCTGTACCAGATTTTGCGATAGTACCAAGTGAACTGATCACTTCGTCACGCGTCATACCAATACCATTGTCAGAAATGGTGATGGTTTTTGCATCTTTGTTTACGCTTAAGCGAACACGTAGCTCTGCATCGCCTTCATAAAGATCGCCATTTTGCAAAGCTAGGTAACGTAGTTTGTCAGCTGCGTCTGAAGCGTTAGATACTAACTCGCGTAAAAAGATCTCTTTATTTGAGTATAAAGAGTGGATCATTAGGTTTAGTAATTGTTTGACTTCTGTTTGAAAGCCTAATGTTTCTTTTTGAGCTGCGGACATTGTTCTCTCCAATATAAGCAATTAATGCAGTGTTCTTACCAATATGCTAGGTATATGGGGGAGGAGAGAAAACTTTCAAGAGACTGAACAAAATTTTTAACAAGCCGCCCTGCTTTTTGGGTTAAACGATCAAAAATCAGGGCTTTTGACAACAAGAGCTAGATTAGAGTTTCTTCCGCCCACTAAACGCATGCATCAGCGTCATACCGTCTACCAGATCTAACTCACCGCCAACTGGCATACCGTGAGCAATACGAGACGCTTCAACTTGATATTTGTGACATAACTCGGAAATATAATGCGCCGTTGCCTCACCTTCTACCGTTGGGTTGGTCGCTAAGATAACTTCCTTAATATTGCCAGCACTTAGTTTACGCTCAAGAACATCAAGGCCAATTTCATTGGGACCAATGCCATCCAAAGGTGATAAATGTCCCATCAGCACAAAATATAAGCCGTTAAATTGCCCTGTTTGCTCTATCGCCAATACGTCCGTTGGTGATTCAACTACGCAAAGCAGTCCTGTGTCTTGGCGCTTGATACTTTGACAAATATCACACACCTCAACTTCACTAAATGTTCGGCAGCTTGAACAGTGACCAATAGCTTGCATCGCATGAGTCAGGCTCTGCCCTAGTTGACTGCCACCCTCTCTGTCTCGCTCTAATAAATGAAAGGCAATACGCTGCGCAGACTTAGGCCCAATGCCAGGTAAACAACGCAGCGCTTCAATAAGCGCCGTTAAACTTGGTGATAATTGCATAAATTCGTTTCTTGTGGTCAATACAGTACAACAGCACTGATAATAATGCCGAAATGATAAGGGATATTGCTATTGATTTAAAGCCTGATCCTATTTCACTCTCTGCTATACATTTTTCCTTTTGAAAGCACATTCTTCGTGAATTTCCCAACAATTCGACTCAGATACTTGCAGCAAAAGCGTATTCACTCGACAATAGTTAAATTCCCGATAGTAAGTACAATAAGACAACTGTCGGGCCCACTTCTCGAACTAGGTAGAGACTACATAATGAAAAAAACGATAATAGCAAGTGCGCTTACAGCCATCATGCTGACGGCTTGCTCTGAGCCACAAGTAACAACAAGTGAAACCAAACAAGCAGAAAATGTGGCAGTAGCTACAGGTAAGGCAGAACTTGGTAGTTTTGGTGTTGACCTCAGTGCACGTGACGAAAGTGTAAAACCTGGCGATGATTTCTTTATGTACGCCAGCGGCACTTGGTACAAAAACTACGAAATGCCAGCAGACAAAACGCGTTTTGGTGCATTCTCAGCACTTGCTGAACGCAGCGAAGAACAAGTAAAAACCATTATCGAAGAAATAGCTAACGGTAAAAATCTAAATGCCGAAGAGCAGCTGATCGCCGATTTTTACAATGCTTATATGGATGTGGAAACCCTAAATAAGCTGGGTATTACACCTATTCAACCACTACTCGCTGACATTGACGCCATTAGTAACACTGACGGTCTCACCAAAGCATTTGGTCAATCTTGGTTAACTGGCGTAAAAGCGCCGATCGGTGGCGGTATGTGGTTTAACCGTCTAGATCCAAATAAATATGAGATGTCGATGGGTGCTGGCGGACTTGGACTACCAGACCGCTCTTACTATTTAGAACAAGCTGAGCGTTTTGTTAAAACTCGCGAAGCATACGTTGCACATATTGCAGATATGCTTAAATTTGCGGGTAAAGACAAGCCGACTGAGCGCGCAGAAGCCATTCTAGCCCTAGAAACCAAAATTGCTGAGGGCCATTGGCCACGTGAAAAACGCAGAAACCGCGACCTCACATTAAATCAAGTCAAACGTGACGAGCTAGCAACACAGTACCCAGGCTTTAATTGGGATGTATATTTTGCTGAAACGGGCTACAAAGTGCCTCAACTAAATATCTCTCAGCCTGAGCCGATTAAAGCGATGATTGCACTTATCAACTCTGAAGACTTGGCCGTTTGGAAAGACTACCTAACCTATCATGCCATTAGCGGCAATGCATCGCTACTGTCTGAAGATATCTTCAATACTAACTTTGAATTTTATGGCAAGCATTTAAGTGGTCAGCAAGAGCCGCGCGCTCGTTGGAAACGCGCAATCAGCGAAATGTCTGGTACTACTTCGCTTGGCTTTGCAATTGGTAAGGTTTACGTTGCCCGTTACTTCCCTGAGTCTTCTAAAAAACAAATGTCAGAATTGGTTGAAAATCTACGCACCGCCCTTGGTGAAAGGATTGAAAGCTTAGACTGGATGGGCGAAGAAACGAAAGTAAATGCTCAGGCAAAACTTGCCGCATTTACGCCTAAGATTGGCTACCCCGACAACTGGCAATCGTTTGATGGGCTAACCCTAACCCGCGATAACTTAATGACAAATGTGAAAAACTTACGTGAGTTTTTCCGTAATGATAGCATCGCTAAAGAGCTTGAAAAAACCGATCGTAACCGCTGGGGCATGACACCACAACGCGTTAACGCTTACTACAACAGCTCGTTTAATGAAATCGTTTTCCCAGCGGCAATTTTACAACCGCCATTCTTCGACCCAAATGCAGATCCAGCAGTAAACTACGGCGGTATTGGCGCGGTGATAGGCCATGAAATGGGCCACGGCTTTGACGACCAAGGTTCTAAATCAGATGCCAACGGTATTCAGCGTAACTGGTGGACCGATGCCGATCGCGCTGCTTTCGAAGAAAAAGCAGACAAGCTCGCAGCACAATACAACAAATATGAGCCTATTGAAGGTAACTTTGTGAACGGTCGTAACAGCCTTGGTGAAAACATCGGTGATGTGGGTGGCCTTGCGATGGCTTATCATGCCTATCAGCTGAGCCTAAACGGCAAAGAAGCACCGGTGATTGATGGCTTGACTGGCGACCAACGTTTCTTCCTTGCTTGGGCACAAGTATGGAAAGAAAAGCGTACTGAGCAAAGCATGCTAAACCAGCTACGCGCAGGTACACACGCACCGGGTCAATTTAGAGCCCTTGCGCCTCGCAACCATGATGCATGGTACAAAGCGTTTGACGTAAAACCGGGCGACAAACTTTACCTTGCACCAGAAGAGCGCGTTCGTATCTGGTAGTAACTTAAATCCCCAGAGCATAACCTGCCGTCACTGGCAGGTTATGCTGTTTTAACGTCGCGTAATACGCTTTTGCTTGGTTAGGTATGCACCGCACAATCCGCTCAAAAACCCAAAAATATGACTTGAACTACTCGTCTGTGCAGAAAAATCAAACAACGTCGCTAAAAAGCTAATATTGGCATAGTAAGTCAAGACCAACAGCGCCATAAAACTAACGATGCCAAGCACATCGCGATTAAAAAGTGCAGCCCCAAGCAGTAAACCAAAATACCCCATCACAATACCTGACGCACCAATGTGATTAGCGTGCCCAGCAAATAGCCACACCAAAAGCCCCGTAGCAACTACAATAAAGAGCGTTGCTCGCTTGAACCTCGGTAATCTAGCTGCCAAATAACCGCTAATACTTAAGCCGAGCAAATTACTCAGCAAATGTCCCCAGCTGCCGTGTATAAAAGGTGCAGTTAATACCCCACTTAAATGATCGACATTGTGCGGTACAATTCCAAATCGATAAACTGGTAAACCAAAAATACCACCCAACACCTGTACGAGGCACATCACCACCATGGCGTACAAAACCAGCTTAAAATTGTCAGGGAAGAGTAGCGCTCGCTTACTCATATTACTTCCTTATAACAGATAAAAAAATAGCGCCTTATTAAGCGCTATTTCGAATAGATTTGCAAACTCAGCCCCAGTGAACTTTAAATATTTAGTGTTGTAGTTACGATCCGTCAGCTTTCATAGGATTAAGATGCGACCTTTGGGAGAAATGAAATATCCACATGGTATTTGCTCGGGTTTCCTTCTTCAATTAACACCGTTATCTCTTCTCGGTCTATGTGGTTGCTTGGATCAAACCATATATTATCACTATTAAAAATATGCAATTGCGATGTTGCGGGGTTTCTCCATTGTGCACAAATTTGGTAAGGATTTTTGCCGTTAAACTCTATTCTGGGGTTAACTTCAACACTCTGAAACTTAGCCACCACAGGTGTTCCTTTTTCTTTTAGATACTTCACTTTCTTATTTTTTGACGCGCCAAATAAGATAATTGAAAGTCCAATTAGAAAAAATACGGAGCCCATTCCTGCCAAAATTATAACCCCGCCCCATAGCGAGAACGTATCGTTAATTTCAGCTTTATCGATTGAATCTTCTAGATAAGCGACACTAACAACCTCTCCTATTGAGTAACTGTTCGGGCCGCCCCCTGTAGAGGACACAAACTCCACTATTTCGTCATTTTTAGTGCGGAATTTAACGAACGGAGTATAGGTATCCGAGTCTTCAGACTGGGAACGAATAAGGTCTATCACTGTGCCTTCGGTAATAACTGCACGGTCTAGAAAGTCTTGTGTACTGTTGTACATTACAAGTGACCCGATTAACAGTGCGGCCCCTATTAGAGTGAAGATATATTTGACTATCATGAGCAACTCCTTTTTGCTTGAATGTTTGTAAATCATATATGCATAGCATGCACAACACGTTTTTGGATCAGACTAAACTAGTTTGACCTAGAGGGTAGATGTTATTTACGTGGCGAGAATAGATTGAAGCAAGCGACTTCACTTGGATTGATTTACAAGTTATATCGTTACGGCGATGCTCATTCCCTGACCAAACATCGTATCTTTTGCGGCCTATTAGACCGTTTTTTATCATCAAATACAAGTGTCTTTGACAACGTTTTCGGTGATACAAATAAAACTTAAACCTAACACCCATTGCGGTTTCAACAGCATTGCTATCCGCTTATATAATTATTTAATCCAAGATAACCAATAAAATCTCACCATGGCGTACGGGCAAAATAGAGAGACAAATAATCTATCAACGCCCTCACGGTTGGAGACATATACTTTCTCGAAGAATAGAGCACGTATATATTCATATCGTTTGGCTTCCAATCAGGTAGTACCAGCTTAAGCTCACCAGATTTGATGTAGCGGTTAACCAAATAAGTGGGTTGAATTGCCAGACCAGCGCCATTTAACGCTGCGTGCAATAAGGCGGTCGCCTCGTTCGCAGTTAAACGGCAGTTTACCGCTACCGACTGCTGTGAGTTACCTTTGCGCAAATGCCAGATATGCTGCTGAAAGTTCTTATACCCGAGACACAAGTGCTCAGCTAGGTCATCAGGTTTTTTGATTTCACTTGCATTCGCAAGGTACTGTGGGGACGCCACGATAACTGAGCTACATACTGCAATTGATTTACCAATTAAAGAAGGGTCCGGTGCAGAGGCAATACGAATAGCAAGATCTATCTGACTCTCAGTGAGATCGGCCACAGAATCTTGCAAATCAATGTCAATATTCACATCAGGATGTGCTGACATAAACTGTTGAATAGCGGGCACGAGTTGAGAAAAGCCAAAAGACATACTGGTTGCTAGTCGAACCGTACCAGACAGTTTGCCGCTGGTATCCGCCAAGCCGGTTATGGTGTCGGCTTGCCTCAGCCACTGTCTCACTTCTTCCAAGCAAGACTCCCCTGCTGTCGTTAAAGACACCTTTCTCGTGGTGCGATGTAATAAGCGAATATTTAGCCAGCTTTCCATTGCTTCAATGTACCGAGTTACCATTGGGCGAGACATATCTAGCCTGTCAGCCGTCGCGGTAAAGCTACCCGTGATTGCAATGTCGGCAAATACCTTAGCAGCGATGAGTCTATCCATATATTTGCTCGATTTATGAAACAATGATGTTTAGTTTGGCATGTTTTTTTGAACCTATCAATTTCATATCATCTGCTCCGTACTAAACCTAAAGAGGCAAAAGATATGAAACACCTAACGTTGATAGCAGCATCAATTTTATTCGCAAGCAATGCGATTGCAGCAAACACCGCCCCACTTACACTGGATGTTTATAACGCTGACAAAAACAGCTTCCACGTTAACTCAACACTGGTGATTGGTGAGAGTGAAGTGATGGTCGTAGATACGGGTTTTACCAAAGCGGATGCACTACGCATAGCTGCCAAAGTGCTCGACAGCGGCAAAACCCTAAAAACGATTTTTATCAGCCAAGCTGATCCGGACTATTATTTTGGCGCGGAAGTACTACACACTTTGTTCCCAGAAGCTAAGATCCTAACCACAGCGGCCGTAAAAGCAGTGATTGAAGAAAAGCTCGCGGGTAAATTAGCATTTTGGACACCAAAAATGGGCGCGAATGCTCCTGTAAAACCGTACATCCCAACAGTTGTAGAGGGAAATACACTCTTTGTAGATGGGCACAAAATAGAGATCCACGGCACGCAATCAGAGCTAGCGCACCGCCCCTACTTATGGATCCCGTCAAGTAAAGCAGTTCTGGGCAATGTTGCAGTCTACGGTAATGTGCACTTATGGATGGCTGATGCGCAATCCCAACGCAGTCAACAAGCGTGGAGTCGACAATTAAAAGAGTTAAAAGCACTCAAGCCAGAGATTGTAATACCTGGTCACATGAAAGCAGGCACCAAACTTGATACAAGTACCATAAGCTACTCGCAGCAGTATTTAAGCGACTTTAGTCAGGCAAAAAGCAGCAGTAAAAATAGCGCTGAGCTGATTGATAGTATGTCTGCACGCTACCCTGATGCAGGATTGCCTATGGCGTTGGGTATTGGTGCTAAGGTACATATGGGAGAGATGAAATGGTAAAAGTGCACTACTTCTTCGACCCCATGTGTGGCTGGTGTTACGGTGCGACTTCACTGTTGGATGCGATTGCAGCCAACAGTGACCTCAAGCTTGAACTGCATCCTGGAGGTATGATTGCCAACCAATCTATAGAGAAAGCGTTCCGCAACCACATTCTCACAAGCGATGCGCGTATAGCCAGCATAACAGGCGCGCAGTTTGGCAAAGGTTACATCCAAAGGGTGAATAGTAACGATCCGATGATCCTTGACTCATACATCACCGCCCGTGCCATCATAACCGCTGAGCAATTGGGCATAGCGCCACTTAACATGCTTAAAACTATTCAGCATGCCCACTATATAGAGGGCAAACAGGTTAACCGAGCTGAGGCTATAGAGGAGCTAGCCGTTGAGCTTGGGCTAGATAAAAACCACTGGCAACGAGCTATGCTGGCAAACCAAGGGGCTGAGCAAACAAAAATCGTGCAAAGCCGCCTATTAATGCAAAAGCTTCAAGTTACTGGCTACCCCACCCTTATCCTTGAAAAGCATGAGAAACAGATAAAGCTTCCGCATGCTGCCTATTACGGTAAGCCCGATGCTTGGCGCCAGCTAATTGATGACTACATACACTAGTTCTATGACAAGCTTTTGAATTGAAATTGGATTTGCTGTTACGCTAATGTGAGCTCCAAAAGGGGCTGCTGGCATATCCGCTACACAACTTTGACGTTGTCACACCAATTTGCATTTAGATTGCCACTAACCTTGCCTCTGAATTACCTAACTTTTTGGAATTGCCAATCCTTTAATTCGATAACGGACATGCTTTTATCAGCGGTTAGTTCGTAGAACTTACCCGGTCTAAGTTCTACTATAAATTCATTATCTGCTTGTCCACTGTAAATCTTGCTCTGTAAATCCCCCCAAGCAAGATGTAAATCGCTGTCTCTCTGTTTAATAGTCAACCGTCCAACATCCGTGTTTTCGTATACACCTTCAAGTAATGACTTAAGCGAAGGTGATATGCTCCGGCGTTTTGACAAGTCTTCTCTTTTAGCGGCAATTTCTGCTTTTGCTTTCTCGACATAAACAGCAAGATCAGTCATCTCCTCTTGATGGAATTCAATAAGCTTACTCACATCTTGATTAGTTAACATTTTATAAGCGATTTCAGTTATTCTGCCATTTAACTCATTTGCAATGAGCCCACTTTCGTTATGAACAACAACGACACCAAGGTTTTTTTCGGGAGCGTAAGATACTTGAACAGAAGCGCCATCAAATCCCCCTGTGTGCATTAACACACTTTCACCAGCGACTTTTGAGTGCATCCATCCCCATCCATAGCCGGAAAAATAGCTATCGATATCACTGACTAGTAGTTGTTGAGACACTCTTACAACCGACTTGGGAAACGCTGAGTGCTCTGCATTTATTGGTAGCAAGTGGGTTATCAACTTACCCCAATCATTTGGTCTGGCAAAGATACCCACTGAATACAAAGTCGCATTGTTTTTATTCATATAAATCTCAGATTGACCACTTCGAAATTTATATGAATATGGGCTTGGTATAGGCCAATTTTGCAATCTCGCTTGGTCAACATCTGCTGTTGAATTTTTCATTCCTGCAGGTAAAAGCACTAGCTCTTTAATCGCATTTGTCCATCCCCCTTCATAGTTCTCATCAAACCATATTGCTAAAAGATTGTATCCAAGGTTTGTGTAACCAAACTTACCTTTTTTAATTTTCGGGTGCGGTTTTAGCGAGGAAACAAAATGAAGTCGTTGCTTTTTGTCATGGTTTCCTGTGTAAGAAAAAGTCCATGTCATCGCGTCATTTGTTAACCCAGAGCGATGAGACAATAAATCTCTGACTGAGTAGTTGTCAGGATTGATATAAGAAAACTTAACGTTTGGAAATAGCTGCCTCAACGTAGAGTCCTTAGAAAGCAAACCTTCTTTTTCAGCCTGTAATGTCGCCAGCCCCATTATCGCTTTAGTTGTCGAAGCGAAGTAGTAAACCGAATTTGTATCGACAGGGAGCTGCTTTTCAACATTCGCCATACCAACGTGAACTTCGTGAGTAATTTTACCATCCTTAATCAATACAACGGATGTGCCTGAAGCCGACTTAGTCATGGATTTGGCTTTAACAATAAAGTTGTCTAAAGGCGTATATTCTGACGCGACACTGACCGAGCTGATGAAACAAAGTAAATAAACTAAGCAAGCAAAAGTTTTACTAGGCATGTAATTCCCTTTCGAATAGATAAGTGCTGCATTGTGCGTTATAGTGTACACAATATCACCGTACGCAATAACGCACAACGTAATGAAAGTTAAATCGGTAATTTCCAAAAACCTAGGTGTTAGATTAAAAGACATCAGAAAAGAGAGAGGCCTAAGCCTTGATAAATTGGCCAACATGACCGGCATCTCCAAGGCGATGTTAGGACAAATTGAAAGGTTTGAGTCTAGTCCAACAGTTGAATTATTGTGGAAGTTGGCGCAGGGTATTGGCATAGAGTACACAATGTTACTAGATTCGAGCGACCCGCAGAATTCGAATAACTCTATCAACCAAGAAGGCTCTATATTTGCTCCTGTTTATTCATCTAACGGGAGCAAAAATACCGAGGTGTTTGTCATTTCTCTCATTCCAAATGATGAACACTTAAGAGAGCCGCATGATAATGTTGCCGAAGAACTTGTTCATGTTCTAGAAGGTCAACTTGAAGTTTTTTATGACGGTGTTTGGCACCTCCTTAAAACTGATCAGAAAACCAAGTTTAGTGCTGCGCAAAAGCATGGTTATAGAGCTTTAGATTCTGCTACAAAGTTTATTAACGTCATAGTTTATAAGTGAATTTCATTTTAACGAATTTTTGCCGATTGGCTTGACCCTGTAACACATTTTGTGTAACTGCCAGTTTTAAATAACATCTTTTAATCGGTCTTCGAATTCGATCATAAATCGATTTAAGGCCGATTTCCAATTTCTTATCGGCATCGTCCATTTTTTAGATGCCTGCTCAATAGCCAAGTAAACGACCTTTTTAGCCGAGTCATCATGCGGGAACAGCTTACGCTTTTTGATGGCTTTACGGATAACTGAGTTCAGCGATTCAATGGCATTGGTAGTGTAAATAGCTTTTCGAATATCTTCGGGGTAATTAAATAAGGTGCTGACGTTTTGCCAATTATTGCGCCATGAGCGAGATATATTAGGGTACTTGCTATCCCAGCGTTGCTCGAACTGTTCTAAGGCCATTAAGGCTTCGTCTTCAGTTACTGATTGGTATATGCGCTTTAAATCAGCCGTGATGGCCTTGTAGTCTTTCCACGGCACGAACTTCAATGAATTACGCACCATATGTACGATACAGAGCTGAATTTGCGTATCTGGATAAACGGTATTAATTGCATCAGGGAAGCCTTTAAGGCCGTCAACACAGGCGATAAGGATATCTTTAACGCCACGGTTTTGAAGTTCTGTTAGCACGTTTAGCCAGAACTTAGCGCCTTCGTTCTCTGATATCCACATGCCAAGCAGTTCTTTGTGGCCTTCTATATTAACACCTAAGGCTAAGTAAATGGCCTTATTGATGACTTGCTTATCTTGGCGAACCTTAACAACTAAACAGTCGAGATAGACGATTGGGTAAACAGCATCAAGTGGCCTAGCTTGCCATTCTACGACGTGAGCGATAACGGCATCTGTGACACGAGAAATCAGTGTTGGTGATACGTCAGCGTCATACATTTCTTTGAACGTAGAAACGATTTCACGGGTCGTCATGCCTTTGGAATATAGATACAAAATCTTGTCGTCCATTGACGTGAAGCGAGTTTGGTTCTTTTTAACCAGTTGCTGCTCAAAGCTAGCATCTCGGTCACGAGGTGTATCTAATTCAACTTCACCATCTTCGGTTCGAATGGTTTTAGCTGAATAACCGTTTCGGGAATTTTGTTGCTCAGACTGCTCATGACGAGCATACCCAAGGTGTTCATCTAATTCAGCATTGAGTGCTGCTTCAACCGTCACCTTGGTTAACATTTTACGAAAGTCAGTTAAATCTGCTTCTGACTTAATTGATTTAGCAGCTTGCTTAGCAAACGCTTCCAGTTCTTTCTTATTCATCATTGCCTATCCTAAACCCTTTTTAAGGATTAATAATAGGCAGTTACACAGATTTAGTTACAGAGTCGACATTATGTCATTAGCGGATAGTATTACGTAGCATCATGCTAGATGCGAGACTTGCCCTCAAGCTATTACTGGGTAGCTTACTTTCATTTGATAACAGTGAGTTCTTGTAGGTCTTAAAATTAGAAGGTTCGAGCAAGTGACCTGTGTTACTGCGTTTTTTCTCTTAGCTTTTTGGAACTCGCTCTTGCTATCGATATTTTCTTAGCTCGTTCATAAATCTTAGCTTTGAAGCTACCAACTTGGTTATGCATCCTAAACAGTGTAACCATAAGATAGATTATCCATCCCGCGAAAAAACCAAATAACATTGCGATGTACTGCAAAGGTAATGCGTGATGAGCATTGTAAAATAGTACAAAAACAGAAATCACAGCAAAGCAAATAGTTATGATGAGAAATACCATCATATAGCCTCTTAATTCAAGTATTTGCTCGTTTAATCGCTCTCTTTCAGTAGATGACACTTTATCTATCGCCCCAAAATCATTCAAATCTTTATAGATAGTAAATAGCTGTGGTAAAGGAAGTAAAAAAAGCGATATTGCAACCCACGGCGATTTCGTGACGACTCCACCTACAAACGAAAAAATAACGCTACAGACAATACTGAAAGTGCCTGCTATAACAAGTCCTGTTAGCCAATATTTGCGTGCGCTATTTTTACTCTTGATCATAATGACTTTATGCTTCACTAATAATTGCTTCAATAATATCTTGATCCACTTCAGCAAGTTGAATTTTGTCCGCTAGCCAAGTTGACATTTTCGTATACAAGTCACCTTCATCAATACTTCCGTCACTAAACAAAACTTGTATCTTAGTTGATAATTTTAACTCATCACCTCGTATCTCACCACCACCTTTAAGCTTAACTTTTAGCTCATCTTTATCAAGATGCCTGAATGCTCCTGTCAGCTGATCGAGCACTTTTTGTCCTTTTTTAGTCGTGGTTCTATTGTAAGTCACTTCAATATTTACTTTTAAATTAGCATCATCCAAAGCCTCATCGAGTGCAGAAGAATTTATTTGACCAACGTTTCTTAAGAATGAAAAAAACTCTGCACCAATAGTTTTAGGGCTCAAGTGAAGACTTTTTATTTCATTATGCTTTTCTTCAAAGTCGACGATTTTTGTGTCTGAATCCTGGGGAGGTTCAAATAGTACATCAGATCCTATTACAAGACTTTTTACTTCCTGTTTTTTTAGTTTTTTCTTTGCTTCTGATGAAACTTGGTCGCACAAAACAATACTGGATGAAATAATGTTCACGGTATTCATTAAAAACCAATTTAAGTGGCTTTCAAGTTCCTTCGTTTTCAAAGTTTGATTACCAAGAACAATCATATGATTGTTGTAAACACCAAAATAAAGAACAGAGTTTAAGAATTCAGATTCTTGATCTGATGAATCTGAGACTTCAGTCAATTTCTTTATATCATCAGGCTTTAGAGATTTAAGTTGATACGCCTTAGCTTGCTCATTTAATGTAATTATCATTTGGCTAAGCCCTGCTTCGTACTGAACCAGTTGGCACATCAACATATTACCACTGTAACGACTATGTTTATTTAAAAAACGCTTTTTCTTTTGGTCATCTGTTAAATATTCTTGCCTATTTATGACAAGGTGCAAGCCTTTGCTCTCATCTTCTAATGCACTTTCTAGCATTTCTTGCAATGTTAATGTTGTTTGTGATGTTTTCGCTAGCTTGTAATGAATTGTTCTGCTTCTCTTATCCTTGCTCATACAGGTCTCTCTATAATAAACAGCTGTAACATCATATTTTGCTATCTTTAATTTTACAATATATTTACCAAAAATATCGAAAATCGACTATAGCGAAAAACCACAAATGACGCAGGTCAATCTTGCCCTATTAAGTACACAACATGAATATTCACTCGTTGTTATAATGCACCAATATTTGCCCTCTATTTTCCGCTTAAATCGCTGATACCCACCACTTATTTGCACCTTTCTAAGATACCGCCTAAGCTTTGATTCTGCACTCAAAGGATTGAGGAAACCAAACTGTGGCAACTGCCCGTAAAAGACAAGTCAGTCTAACCGACATCAAATACTACCACTGTACCTCCCGCTGCGTTAGGCGCGCCTTTCTGTGCGGTGAAAATAAATTTACTTGCAAATCATACGAACACCGCCGGAATGGTGTTAAAGAAAAACTCCTGATGTTGGGGGATGTTTTTTGTATTGATATCTGTGCTTAAGCCGTGATGAGTAATCACACCCACATTGTTTTATATGTTAATGATAAAAAGGCTAAACGTTTGTCAGATGAAGCGATTGTTATACGATGGCACAAGTTGTTTAAAGGCAATTGGATAAGCCAAAAGTTTATTGAAGATGAGCCACTCAATGAGTCGGAGGAGTTGATACTCGATGAGCATGTCATCAAGTACTCGAGCAACAGTTGGCAAGCAAACGTAATGCGATTCATCCATGGCAAACTTTTAATGTGCGACTGGCTTATAACGTAATCAAGTAAGGGATCGAATACGCCATATTCGCTAAGCAACACAGGTACTTCAATCAATAAGCCTGAATTATCTCTTTTAACCTGCGCAAGAACTTTGACTAACACGGTAACGAAACCAATTAGTGCTGAAGAGTTTTAGTAGATTAGTATAAGAAGTGCTATTGATCTAATGAACTAAGAATTAGTTTTTTACTTTAAAAGAATAGGAATTAGTATGATTTAGTATAGTTTTAAGTGCTATTAATAAGACTTACACTACAAACAACAACAATTGATGTTTGTAGTCTAAGTTTGCATAAAGCGACCAAATTACTTCAGTGACTTAGCGTTATGATTGAAGTATAAATTGGCGTAAAAGTGAAGTGAAAGGATACAAAAAGTGACCATGTCAGTCTGTAGCTCCACACAACCTGGTAGTGTTCAATTTTCTATGTCATTTCGATAAGTTAAGAAACAAAAAGAGAAATGACTCATGACTACAAAAAAATGGACGATGCCCATTCAAAACTCGCGCCAAGCGATGAGTCGCTTTATTATCGAGTTTGAAAACCGCCTCGGAAAACATATTAACTACCTAGCAGTTACACAGAATCTGTTACAGGATCTATTATTCTTAAAAACCTATTTCAATTACCATATACTTTTTACTACATCAAAGCATTTAGTCACAAAACTCGTCGAGATCGGATTTATGACTGCACTCTTAATAATAATTGCTTCTAAAATATTCTTTTAACAATCGCCGAACCTTCTGTAACTGTCATTTTAAAATCAAAACTTTGGAGACCGTATTGGTCACCCCAGTCATCCACATTAGACCTTGCTAGCTCATAACCAGCTGGATCTAACCAAATTACTACATCACCTTTATAGAGGGGCAATACATTATATTCACCGCTTGAGCCATCGCTACCAGTTATTTCAGCAGGATATTTTGGCATTTTTTTTCTGCGAATCTTTCTCTCGACAAGACCTTTTCTCCAGTTAAGAAAAAGCTTCGGGTCAATCCTATCTTCTGGCTCGATATCATAATAATTATTTTCTAACCATTCATCAAAATCCACTTTCATTTCGAAAGCTTCAGAGCGTGTTTTTGCAACCCCCTGGGCTAGTGAAAATGCTACGAATGGTTCATGTGTACCCCACCTAAGCAGCTCCCGTACCCAGAAAGCGAACCAAGGCAATTCCGTTGTCTCTTTCCAGTCTTCAAGACTAGGGACGACCAATTCACCACCAACTCCATCAGACCAAGCTCGCGCGACACTAGCACCAACAGCCACACCTAATTTAAATTCCAAATTTTCAGAAACAAACCTCTGCCATTCACGAAGTTCATCTGGCTCAGGAGTGGCGGAATCAGGAATATTAATCCACCATTTCAATACATCACTCCAATTTTCCAGGACCTCCCGTGCAGCATCTGATTGGCCCACAGAAAACCCAAAACCTTGCTCATATCTTATTATTTCTGCTAATTTCTCAAAAAGGTCAAACCTATCATCAGCAGCTAAAGTTCCATACTCCTCAGAGTCAATCAAGATCTCTTTAATATCATTGAAAACAGTATCAAACCTTCTACCCATAAAAGGTGTAAAGCCATACTGGTACAACCTTTTCCGTTCATCCTCGTCTGAGTAAACTTCTTCTACTATAGCTATACCTCTTTTAATAAAAGCACGCTCCATCCAATTCTCTTGCAATACAGCATAAGTCGAAAATGTTTTTCCCCACAAGGCCTTAAGACATTCTTCAATATCGCTACTTTCAAAACTCTCGTGACCTACACTAAACTCTTCAGCCGCACTTAATAAAACACCGTCAAGCTCGTCTAAAGTATCAGCAAGAACTGCCAATGATGATTCGTCTCCCATGGCAGCGGTATCTGATACATCACCCGGAGAGCTCCTTTCTAACCAGACCAAAAAATCTTCATGATCTTTCACCAAACCATGCTCTAAAGCTTTTGTGTAAATTGAATTCATAAGCAATGACAAAGGACTGTTAACTCTTTCGAGATCTTCGTCTTCCTCAAGCCTTTCGATTAAATATTCATAATCAGACTGGAATTGCCTTACCTGTTTCTGCTGAGTACTTTTCATACTTTTAGCAGTCGTAGAAGGAGCTTGCGGAATTGCTATGAGTGTCAGGCCTTCCATAGATTTAGCCGCACCTGGCCTACCAGCTCGACCGGAAAGATTTCTAAACTCAGAAGTAGATAATGGAAGTATAATTGTTTCTTTTTCATTTCGGTCGTATGATTGCCTTCTTAGTTGAGGCAAAAAAATGATATCGAACGGGAGATTTACTCCCTCGGTCAAAGTTGCTGTCGCGATAGTTATAGAACAAATTCCATGCTCAATCAAATTTGTCATCAACAGACGTAACCGTTGGGGCATTTGGCCATGACTTGTAGCAATACCAACTCGTAATAAAGTCGCCTCATATGAATCTTCACCACAATAATCGAGGCAAGTATCAAGGGCCTCATTGTAGTCCCTTTGAAGAATTGGGTCTTCTGGTAACATAAGTTTTACCAGGTTCGTCCACTCAGGCAGAACCAGTGCCTCACAATACCACTTCATGGTCCTTTGAGGAGCTTGAGTTAGGGAAATTAAAACTCGCTTTCCACTCTGACGAAAATGCATTGAAGTCCAAAGAATTTCTAATTGATTATAGCGATTTAAACTATTTCTCATTGCCGCGGGTAGCTGTGGCATGGGGTCAATTCTAATATTAAGATAAGGAGAGTTATTTCGGCCGGCAACAACTAACGGAGCACCATTCATTAGATCAATATTAATCTTTGGTGCTGACCCAGCGCGTGTTTCGAAGACACCTACTAACTGCCGAGTACTCCTATAGTTTAACCCAACTGGTTGCGCCTCTTTATCAAGCTCAATCCATCTTGATACTGGAGCAGCTGCACCACCGGCTACAGCAGTCAAAGCTAATCGCGCTATTTCAGGGGCTTGTACTAAAACACGAGAAACAAAGCTTTCCAAGCGAAGTGATCTGTCCTCATGCTTCGCAAACTTCTTCATTGTATATTCCGGGTCATCAGGAACTACCTGATGCGCCTCATCAAGAATTAGAAGTTTTAAACGTGCAACTATTAACGGTCCTAAGTACCTCATCAATGCTTCAGCTTTTTCAACAGTTGCAATAAGGACTGTAGGACGTTCTGCTTCTAGCCAGTAATCTGTTATTCCCCAGTCATTACCACCATAAAGACCTGTTATAACAAACTCACTGCCCATTTCTCGGGTTAACTTTCTCTCAACCTCGCTAGCTAAGGCCCTTGAAGGTACCAAATAAATTGCTAACGGCCCCATTGAAGGGTCGCTATCAACCAACAATAACTCCTTAATTAAAGCTAAATTAGCTACAAGCGTCTTACCTGAACCTGTAGGTGTACATAGAGCAAAAGATGATTGCTCTATTAAGCGCTCTACACCTGCAAGCTGGGAAGCCCACAAAATACCTCGACCATTGTGATATTGCGCTCTCGCCAACCTTTTTAAAGTGTCACTTTTCTTCGGGGATATTTCTGACAACCTTTCGACTGAATTGTATATAGTTGCCTTACTAAAATTTACCGCGACTTCGCATAACATCGAAATTAAGAGTGAAATATCGCTCCCCAGAGCTCTGTTACCCATTCGGCGCATTGCATCAAGCTTTTTCAACCCAACATTTAAACGAAGCTTGTCATTGACTCTTAAAGAATGTGAAATTAAACCTATAGTACGTACCAGCTCCACAGATATGTACCAAGAAAAAGCATCCTCTTCGTTTTCACTTAAAAGATTAGATGTCGCGCCTCTCTGTGTTAACTCAGATGAACTTTTCCAAAATGTGCTTACTGAGCCTATTACACCATCAAAATCACCTTGTAAAAAATGAGCGTATAAGCTCCATCCAGCACCCTCAGAAGTAACTTGCCTCAATAGTCCTGACGACATGGCTGGTAATCCACTAAGCTGATATGCAGCCCCTGCAAGTAGGCTTACTGGAACGTTTATATTTATCTCGTCACCGGATCTAGCCAACCACTCTAATAACTCAGCTGCTCTCTTATAGCTTCTAAAAGAGTCAAGTGAATTATCACCTTCTACCTCTCTGAATATGTCTGCAACATGTAGCAAATTATAGGCATGGTTTAGTAGTTTCAATGACTCACCTTCTCGCCATTTAATTACTTCTACTTCCCATGAAGTTTGAAGACAGCGAACGAACGACCTAGCTTGAAAAGGGGTTAACTCTCCTTTCTTTGCTAATTTATCACTAACAGATCTTGCAACTTCTAATCGTTTCGCATCTAAACGCGGCATAATTATTATTCCTCAACCCAGAGAGAAGCATACAAATCTGTGATTAACCGTTCACCATTCCTTAAAACAACTTCAGCAACTTGGAGATCATTACCTGCAAGATACTCCTTTGGAACCTCTTTAGATTCAATATGGCACTCTCCTTTCCTTCGCTTCTTACTTGCCTCCCCAACAATAAGAACCAGATCTGTTTTCGGTACAGTGATGGAATCAAAAGCTGAAAGCAACTTATCCATTGAAACAATAGTTTCGGCAAAACCCTCAGGATCAATTTCTTTTAATGCTATTTGAAGCTCCCTTAGACCATTTGGCGGATTTACTTCTTTATTTAACTCGGCCCACACACCTTTACCTTCTTCTCTCTCCTCTTTCCCTTTTTTCTTTGGCCCTAGCATTACATTATCGACAGCACTTTGGTTTAATTTCTTTCTCCATTTCGCCTCACCTGAAATTAAGCGAGCCACTTCCCCATTATCAACAATAGACACACCAATAAAATCTGTTCCTAAACGCCCTATAGTTTGACGCTTCTGATTTGGGTCTCTAACCAATGTGTATAGATATTTCTTAGCATCATCATGAAACCTAAATAAGAAAACAGGAACATTCCAATCATGATGACCAACAAAATCGTATCCTTCAGCTAACAAACCAGCCAAAACTTCACCAAAAAAGCCTTTCAATGTAGTAAGGTGCAATGACGTAGGATAACTAATAGCAGCTTGTTGCTCATCATCTGGGTGAAGGCTTATCCCCATAAAATCATGAAATACATTTCTTGCATCAAGATGCGCCGACTCAAAATATAACTTTAACGCAGAAAGTAACTTGTCATCGGCATCCTTTATTTGCTCCATTAATAAATGGCCATAACCTTTGCTAAAACTGGAGTTCTGCTCCAGCCACTCATCCAAACTGGGCGGAGGGCAATCATGAAGTGACACTAAACTTTCTTCCATACTTATTGTTTTGACATAAAAATTTTGTTGAGGCATTGAGTATGAGTAGCAATAAATCCAGAGTTCATCTTAGCTCTATAGCGAATATCGTGCCCATCCGTAAAACAGTTCAACAGGACCTTTCTAAAGTGGTAAACTAAGTCTTCTTATGAGATCATTTCTACTTTCATACCTACCTTTTTAACACCGTTCATGAAAAAATGCGATTATATTCTTCTACTGTAAAGTTTTGATTTTAATATCCTTGCATGTACTGCTCGAATCCTATCACTCATTTTCCCTACAACTTGAAAAACCCTATTAATAGGCGATAGAAATTAATAAATCAAACCTTTGCATTCAATTTTAAACATCAAAAAGCCCCGGTAAATTCTGGGGCTTTTTAGTTGGCCTCTGCCTTTTCGGCAGGTGTATGTCATACGATGTGGTTGTTTACTTCCAGACCTAATTTCAGCTACCTACTCGGCAGACAAGTATTATTCACGTTCCTTACTTAAATCTAACCAATCTCCAACTACCTATACGGTAGAGCGCTCCTGTTCAGATTCGAGTTGCTCAATTAGTTGATTTCCAGCTACCTATACGGCAGGTCACAACACCACGCTAAACTGGCGACGAATTTGTTTGATTTCCAGCTGCCTATTCGGCAGGTCACTATTAAAGTTAGCTTAAAACTCTATAAATTCCATACTATTAAACCTACTTTTAGCAAATAACCTTTGTTTTACTCTCTGCTCTTAACTCTTTGATATACAGCACTCCAAAAGCTATCGATATCTAAAAGGCTAGTAGCGGAACACTACCTTCGTACTCGTTGTTTGTTGCAAAACCATAGCTGTTATAGGTGCTTTGTATTGAGTCTGTTGGCTCTAACCTTAGATGCAGTACAAAGTCGTTTTGATTGCTTTTGCTGGCGATGGGTATTTTATGAAATGCACTAATTTCTGTGTCGGTTGGCACGTACTGTGGAATGTATTCTTCACCACGTGCTTCAGCTCTGCGTTTTGCGCGTGCCATTCGGCGGCGTTTTTCACCCATAGATAACTTACCTAAGCTTTGATCGCGGATAATCTGTACTTCAGGGACATCGACTGGTACTGGCTTTATGGCCGATATTTCAAACAGCTTGTCGTGGGCCATCATTTCAAAGTAGTTTTGCTGACTTAGGTTTTTAAGTGCGGTTTTATCTTCACTCACAAAAGCTATCTGATTGCCTAAGTGTTTGTCGGTCCATTTAGGAAAGCTTACGCCAATGTGGTTGCAGCTTCGTCTGTTCATAAAACCGTGCAATATGCCAATGCAGCGGCCTGCTAATAAGGTCACATCACAATTTTCTGGCAGGTAAGTAATGGTGAAATATGCTCTGCTCATTCTTTGGTCCTTTGGAATAACCCGCCTTTGATTAAAACTGCTGCTATGTAGTGAATATGGCTGGCTTGCTCTTGGTTTTTTAGCCCGTTTTGCTCCATTTCTTTTACGTATAGCGCGACTTTTTGTAGTAGTGAATAAAAGTCTAAACGGTTGCTTGGTGCGCGTCTGGCTATCACGTTTTTGTAGTCTGCCCCGTATTCGTGAATTCTTAACCGCTTGTTTGCGTCTTCATCGTACCAGTCATCAATCATTTGAATGGCAGCCCCTACCTTTTGAGAATGAAAACAGGCTGCGTCTTTACCCGCTACTTGGGTATAAGCGTAAGTTCTTGCTACGTCATCGTTTTCTGCGAATGATTGGCTTGGGTAAATCTCTTGCCCAAAGTAGGTGTCGAGCTTGGCGGTTACTTCTAAAAAGCAAAAACTATATGGGTCTTCTAGCCCTGTTTGGATCACTTCTGTGAGTGTATGCAGTGCATCTTCAGCCTCGCGCCATTTGCCATCCCAGCGTAAACGGTTGGCTTTGCTAATGCTGATAGGTTCAAACCCTTCGCCAATTATCTCTAAATCTACATTGGGTGATGTTTTGTTTCGCCATAGCCACTCGCACATGAGGATATTTTTGGCATAGCGCTTTGCCAACTCCCCAAAGCCACCGTGTTGCTTATAGGTGCTCATAAACCGCGTTAGCCAGTAACTTACTTTTGGCTCACCACATACGTTAGGTTCTAGGCTGTTTGCTTCTACTCTGAGTGAAAACCGGCAATAGAGTTGTTGCACGGTGGGCGGCACATAACAAAGCTCTATGGTGTGCGGATTACCAAAGGCTAAGTCTTGCGGAGCAAGTTCTTTGGGTGTGACTTCATTTTTATAGGCTTCGGCGAAGCCTGACTTTTGACCTCGGATCTTTTGCCGTTCAATTTGTAGTGGTTCAAAATCGCTTTCAGTCGTTTTATAAAAAAACACCGCCTTACCTGGGGAGAGCGAGCGGGTATATGAGAGCTGGCGCGGGAGTTTCATTAGTCGTACTCAAACTTGGCTTTTTTCATAAGCATAGATGCTTTTTTGCAATGCATGGCCCAAAACCCATGATTAAAAAAATGCCGAACGCCAGATAGCCGAACCGTGACCGCATCTACACATTCAAGCAACCCAATAACAGGCTCAACATAGCAATGTAACTGGGTGATTGAGCCTTGCCTTGGTTTTGGTTCTTCAAGAGCTAAGTAACCCAGTGCAGCTGGCCGCATAGTAGGTCGCAGCGTTAACTGCTCAGCCAGTTCCTCAAAACTGCTTACCTCGATCGAGGTTGGATAAAGCCACGAACCACCTTTAGGTAACGAGCGGATGCGCTCAAACAATGCCAGTGGTTTTGCATAGACTTGGCACCAATCAACTTGATCATATAACGATGGCGGATGGAGCGTGCCACCCGCATAGCGCGATGGAAATGCCGCTTTCAGCAGGTTTTCAGACAAGTCGTTGGCAACAGCTTGATTGTTGGTTTGCACCCTAAACACCAAGTCAAAACATATATCGCACTTAGGTATTTGCATAATTGCTGAACGAAGCGGCACACGCTTTTGACCGTCTTTTTTGAGTTTGTTGGGCTCTGGCAACTGCTTGTTGTTGTGCAATTGATACGAGCGAATATACACAGCCACACCAATCACATGTACGCCACTGCCTAACAGCTTTTGCAGCTTGCGTTGAAATTGATGCCCCAAACCTTCAAGCGCGGTGATTGACGGCATACCCATTAAGTAAGCATTCGGCATTGCCTCGGCGTTGTAGACTCGCAAATTCTGACAATGCACGTACTGAATATGCTCCGCCTCAAGCTCGTCCTCTTGGTTATTTTGATGCGATAGCACATAACTAAGTTGCGCTTTTAAGATAGGCATTAGTTCTGGGTGATAAGCGTAACTCTTTAAGTATTTAAGCCCATTCATTTGCCTGTTTAACTCTTGGCTTAAAACAAGCTCTAACTGCTTGTATTCTTGCGTAGCTAAAAGCTTTACTGGCTCTGGACCAGAGTCATTTATCGCTCCACTTTGCGCTAGTTTGATAAGCTTTTCTAACCATCCGTGAAGCGCTGTTCTTAACGTCTTTGTTGCAGCAATACGTGCCAAGCGCTTTTGCCTCAGCGTATTAAACGGCTTAGACTTTGATAGCACCAGCAAAGCCTCACTTACTGTTTTACTATTTAATGCCGCCACATTAAAAAGCCGTTGCTCGCCTTGGCTGTAGTAGTCGTTAACGGTTGTCACACAGTAAGTTTTGGCAAAGTATTTAAGCACGTTCACTCTACCACCCAATGCGCTTGGCAGCTCTCCCACATTTGCAGGTCGATTGTGTTCAATGATCCCGCGTTTAAGCAAACCGCTGCGCGTTGCCATTTGCAGCGCAGCTAAAACGGCATGACTTACAACGGGCGATACACTCAGGTAGTCATGTTCAATTGGAATGAGTAACTGAAGGGTGTAATTACTAATTTGCTCGGGCAGCTCTTCATGAGGGAGCTGCGCGGCTATTTGCTCACACACTGCAATCACATCTCTTTTTAGCAACCCTAGCTCTCTAAACTGCGCTACCCAAAAACCCTCTTGCTTTGCAAGCAGCTGCGCCAAACACATATATTCACCACGCCAAACAAAGCCAGTTAAAAACAACTTAGCATGATTAATTTTAGCGCTGTCGTGCGACCAGCCAAATTGCCTTGGATAACTGCTACTACTGACTACCCTAAGCCCATCATCAACCACTTGCGCCATTAGCCTTTGGTGGCTAACTCGAATATCGGGGTATTTTAAATTATGGGTGTGATACCACTTTACTTCATCAATACAGGTTTTAAGGTGTTGCTCATCGCGTAGCGCAGCTTTGGCACTACTCACACTCGCTAAATCTTTGATGTCTTTTCGCTTGTAGGTGAGGTTAATTAAAATCACCAGTGCTTGAGGTTCACTCCCTGTAATATCAACATGTTCAGAGTATGGTGCAAATGCGGCTCGTAGCGTTTGGGTAAGCTCTTTACTTGGCGTATTTTGTAGTAGTGTGTGCAGTTCCATTGATCACCATGGTGGTACAAATTGTTGTTGGTTATTAGGCATGTTCGGTGCAAAAGACTGCTGTAGTTCAATAACCTGCCTGAGGTAAAACACGTTATCGCTCGGCTTTAAAAACGTATTCTTTTTAGGTGGTTGAACTGCTGCTAAAAAGCCCTCTTCGTATAACCTAAACACTTGTTCGGTAATTGTGCCAAGAATTACTGCGGCATCGAGCATAGAGAGTAGTAGATCACCTAAGTTTGGGTGTTTTTTCTTAGGGTTTTGCTCTACAAGCTTGGTTAAAAATGCAATGATGGCCAACTGCACCGTGTTGTAGCCTTGCGAGCCAGCGCAGGCTAATTTGCTGTCTTTAAGCAAACTACCGAATACTTCATTAAATGGTGTGTGGTTAAACGGCCTAAGCTGTTTAACTTTCGCAAGTTCAGCGATGTTACTTAGTTCATCCGCAAAGCCACTGGGCCAGTTAGAAAAGAAGTTTACAAACAGCTCGCTAAAATCATGGTCATCACAGCTGATAGCTCGCCAATGACTAAACCAAGCCATAAGCCCAACGAGCTTTGCAACGGCGTTACCTGCAAGGGCATTTGCCAATTTCAAGTCTGCTTGGTTTGCTTTTGCAGCTGGCTTGATTACAGCACTACACTCACACTCTAAAAGCGCCTCAGACGCTCTGTAATCAATTTCAGCATCACATTGCCCACATATTCTAGTTAATTGCAGATTATGCTTATGACAGGCTTTATAGGCTCTTAAATGCCAAAGGTAAGGTATGTGCGCATCTTGCTTTAAACATTCGGTGCAAACAGGAATCCCAGACTTACGAAGCAACTGGCGAGGCACCAATAACCCACCACGAGAAACCGCCGTAATAGCACCAAACTGTGTATTACTACGGAGCCAACACAAGTTAAGCAGCTCAGACGCTTCAACCCCTGCTAACTGCGCGACCAACCGCAGCGCTCGAACCCGAAAATTACTCGATTGCGATGCTTTATACACATCAACCGATTGCAACTCATTTGGAAAAGCCCCTTCAAGCTCGTGATCTTGCGTTACCAACCAATCCCACAAAATATCGGCCATATCAGCAAAACCAAGATAACCATTGTCTTGTGACAAACGAAGCAAGTAGCTTTCAATGGTTTCATCTGGGTAAGGAGTTGTTTGAGAAAGGAATTGCATTTAAAACCTAAACTAAGGAAAACTTAGTTTAGGTTTAGCTGACGAAGCTTCATCAGTCAAAAAAGAAGAGAAAAAATAAAATCAGTAATCATAATCAATATTGTCATTGAACCCAATGGTTTCAACTGCCATTGCCGTCATTTGTAAAAGCTGCTTCATTCCTTGTCGTTTCTCACGGTCAGTCGTATTGATATCTATCATAGCCTCAAGAGTCGAGTAGTATGTTGGCTTAAACATATCCTCCGAACGCGCAAAAATATCAAAAAAAGCATTAATGTCATTTTGCTCAGCAAATAAACCAAAAGCTCCTTTCCAAAAGTCGAGGCCTAAATACTCCATGAACTGATAGTGATTTAATCTTCTTAAATGCTGCGCTACTAGACTTTCTTGAAACCTAAAATGCCCAAATGTTAACTCTTCCGTGGCAGTATTAAATTGTAAAATATCACAAGGCTCAATTAACTCTTCTAAGCAAGATTGGAGTGTTTTAGTATTGAGGTAATGATTCAACTCCTTTACTAAACCAGCTAAAGCCTGTTGAAACCTCAACTGCCTCGTTGAATGTACATGGAAAAGAAAAGCTAGCTTTTCAGCCACTAACATTAAGTTATCAGGTAAATTTTGTTGTCTGCTAATACCTTTAGCTTGATCATAAGTACCTGTTAGTAACTTAATGCGCTCTTCATAAATTTTACTTTCGCTTTGTGGTATGTTTATCCCGCTTTCAGCCAAATGACACACAATTGTGGCTAACAAAGGATTAGTAACTGTAGATTGAAGTGAACTACTTGACTCAACCTTTTTTATTAATTTATCCGCTATTTTCCGATCTGAACACCATGATCTAAAGAACTGATATAACTGTTCTTTCGTAAATGGTAAAAGGCTAATTCCTATAAATTCAATCTCATCTAAGTAGCTCATATTGGGTCTACTCGTAACTACTATTTGAAAACGAGAATAAACACTTGAGAAGGCTTTTATTGATTTGATGAGTACTGGTACTTCGCTATAAACTTCATCAAGTCCATCTAACAATAAAGGTGCCCTATCATTAAGAAATGTCTTTAGAATCTTAATATTCTCAACAGAAGAAATTACACCTTTGTACTCAAGAATTGCTTTTAACAATCCTTCAGCTAATTCTTCATCACTGAAATCTTTTTTAAGGTGTTTTTTTAATATATTTACGTTTTCTGCTAGTTCTATAAGAATACATTTCTTAGCCTGTAGTGTTTCACATTTGCTAGCATACAACTGCAATAAAGTGGTCTTTCCAAACCCAGCACCACCAAATATTGCAATGTTTTCACCAGAGTCGATAACTACTGACGGAGAGATCGAAATAGTACCTTCTCTTTCAGCAAGCCGTCTGTTTTCTGCAACCTGAGTGAAAGGGCTACCCTGGCCAAAAAGAACTTTTTGTATTAACCCGACTTTTTTCGCTTGAACAAGTAACTCTCGAACCTTAAAGTCATCTGTACCACCTTCATTAACCGATTCAAGCGCAGATTTATACTGCGAAATGGGATACGTCACTCTTTCTTCTATTATCTCTTTTGATATGGCAATTTTTATTTCAGGCTTGCTGACAGTCTTATGCTCAGTAGAAGCAACCTCATTGAACTTTTTGGCTATCAATGTACTAAGTTTAGGCGGCAAGTTCTTCGATGATGATTTCCGTAACAGCTCATCTATCTCGACGCTCCACAAATTATTCGCATTAGCAAAGTCGGAACGATTTAAAATACTTTGGATTTCATCCCGCGTCTCAGAATCAATTCTTTTTGAGTAGTAAGCATCATTACTTGCATCAAATATATCTTCTATTAATTCAGCTAACTCCTGCTGACTCTTTTTAAGGTCTTTCATCAAATCTTGATTTTCTGGAGATAGATAAAGCTGCTGTTGATTCAAATAAGCTTTGTAATAGGCTGAAAGGTTTTGTTCAGCAAGACTAAACCCTAACTTTTTTTCCATACAATCGTTAAAAGACTTAAAGTTCTCGAACGTTCCTTCTGTAAACGTCAAATCTCTTACTAGAAAATCCAAATTAGAGAGGAGCAATGAATTTTCTTTTCGCGAACCAAAAAAGAATTCAAGATCACACGCATAATCCGACAATGCTTGAGTTTTGTTTATAAAGAGAGCTTTTTTTAGAGCTGCATTCCCCTGTTCAGCTCTTGTATTGTCGGTAATAATGCATTCAATACCGTTTAGGTTCTTTATCAAATGTGGACAATGAGACATTAATAGCTTGATAATTTGAGGGCCTTCCAGAATATCAACCCCATGGCCTTGCGCAACTTGCTGTATCTCTTCCCTCAAACGGCTATTTAATTGCCCTGGTGTAGCTAATATTACTTTGTCAGGTCTTTTCCTACCGGCTTCAGGTATTTCCAATTCTCGATGTTTACACTGACTTAGTTGCAGTAGTAAATTGTTAATATCAACTTTTTCTTTTGTTCCTTTGTCAGAGTTTAGCTTTTTGGACTGTATTACTGTTAGCTCGTACTTACCAAATAAGTCATCTTTTTTAGCCGCTACAAGATCTACACCAAATTCATATGGCCCGCCATTAAAACTAACATATGTATATCCCAACGCTTTAAATATGGGCATCAAAATATCTTGTGTAAATGCATCTTCGCGAAGAGCATATAAGCTATCCAATAAGTTTTCCTGACTACTCATTTCCTCTAATCCCAACTTTTAAAACGAATATGAATTTAAGTTTTATGTTTCCCTATGCCGTTGAGCGTATCTTTTCTAGGTGCTCAATAATAGCATCTCTATCGCGCTTTTCTAATTGGCTAAATTTGATAATCAATTCAGCCAAATCATCTTCTTCACAATAAAAATAAGCCACAGGCACGCCCAACTCATCAGCAATACGCTTCATCGTAGTAAAGTCTGGTGCATGCTTACCTTTTTCGTACTGGTTCATTCTTGCGCTGGCCGTGTTGGGCTCCATACCTAAAGCAATGCCTAGCTGCTGTTGTGTGTAGCCAGCTGCTTTGCGGGCTTCTTTTAGGCGTAAAGGCGTTGGTGATTCCATGAGTACCTTAGCTACTAACTTCAATAGCTAAGATTCTCTTAGTATAGCGCCCACTTTGGTACTAAGGAATACTTAGTTTTAACTCATGTACTTTCATATACTTTTTTTGCTATATTTTTCATCAAATTATAGTGGGCACAAGGAATGAATAATGCTCGTATATGCACTCAACGAAAATAAACAGTTGGTCCATATTAGTGATGTGAAAAATGGCAAGGCTTGTAATTGTGTATGCCCTGAGTGCGAAAACAATCTTATTGCCCGTAATGCAGGACGTGTAAAAGCGCATTCTTTTGCTCATGAAGTTAAGGAATTAGAAACAAGAGAATGCCGTATGACGGCCCTGCACCTGTTTGCTCAACGGTTTGTTAAAGCGCAGTCATCAATTCTTCTACCTAGTCACGAAGTTGTTATTCAAAATCAAAAATTTATACAACCACCTAAAAGCATCAAAATAAACAGCGCCGAAATAGAGCTGAGCTTAGATAAATTTAGAATTGATGTTGCCTTATTCACTGAAATTGGCCCAATTTACATCGAAGTTAAAGTGAAAAGTCCCTGCACCGAAGAAAAACTAAACTTCTTCAAATCAAATGGACTGATGTCAATGGAGTATGATTTAGCTCCATACATTGGCACCAGTTTTGAGGTGGTAGAAGAAGCTTTATTAACCCCTGAAACAATTGCTGAGTGGATTTACCCTTGGATCGATACCGAGTTTGTAAGAGCGACACTTAAAGCCATAGAAGCACAAAAAGAAGCCGAAGAACGCCAAAGAAGGGCTGAGCGCCTCAAACAAGAGCAAGAAGCTGCCACAGCACTCAAAGCCGCAGAAGAAAGAAAAAAACGTGATGAACAAGAGTGTAAGGACCGCCGCGATAAACTTATTCATGCAATTGAAAACAACCTCAAAACGACTGAGTTACACGGCCATATTAAGCTTCCAAGCTATTCATATATGTTTAAAGCTTCAATCAATGGACAACGTTTTACTTTAAAAGCAGTCCCTTATGAGGGTAAGTTCGCGAGAGTGCAAAATATTCGAGTCTCTAAGATAGCAAAGACCTATGTAAGAGCTAACTGTGATCTGATAAAAAAGAACAACGAAACGAGAGAATTCAGCATAATATTCAGCCTAACTTCTAAAAAACCCAGAATAAAGCTGAAAACTCATGAAAAAGCTATCTGGGCCAAGCCTAATGAGATTACGTTCGACTATGAGTGGCTATCCGTACCTACTGATGAACATCGAAATGACTGGGCAGAACATGAAGCGATTAAGCTACAGCTGCAAGAATTCAGCAAACATGAAGTGAAAGCTAGAATTGAATTAGCAGCTAGCTACTACGCTAATCATGCTAGGTCCGGTTACTCGTATCAAGATTACACGCAATGGCAAAGTTGGTTACGTAAAAACAAGAATGTTCTCTCACCTAGTTTAGATGTCACGGCTTACCCAAAATATAAATCACTATCTAATAGCTTCGGGGCACAATGCCAGCTGTGGTGTTTTGGTCGTTGGCATATATTACTACTAGCCGAAATAGCGGAGATAGTTGACCAAACAAATATTGGAAGCCCAATAAACCCAAATTGGGTTTTTGAAAAACTCGTAGCTAAGTACCCATTGACTAACGAGTATTATGAGCTTCGTAATCTAGCTGAATCTGTAGGCTTACTCGACGAGGTCAAAAGGCTGATGGACCCAATAGAAATAATATATGGCACGTTAAATTCTTTCACCGCTAAAGGTGCTATTTACTCAAACAAAATAGAGTTAAGTCGCAACTACAACCTGAGAATACATGTACAGCCTGTTTGATCACGGACTACCAGAAATCATACTCCTAATCATCCATCTTCCTCCTTCTGATCAATTAACTTATCCGCCACTAATAGTTCATTCAATTGCTCAAAAACAAAGTGGTTACTTGCTAGCTCATCTACAAATTTAATCCATAGCCGAGCATGACTAACGACATTGCCTTTGCTTTTTTTATAAAGAGTACACAGTACCTCTTCAATTCCGCCAGCATTCAAGATTTGATTTATATTCCAAGTCTTATTAGCCAATATCCCCTCAAACAATTGCTCTAAGTCTTTGTCGGTAATAAATTGTGCATATGGGATTAAAATATTAATACCGTTCGTATATGCTGAATTGAAAGAGCCTGAATCGCAGAAATATTTCAAAGCTTGATCTTTCAAAGAAATATTTGGGGCTGACTTTAAGAGCTCATACGTATTTGAAAAACCATCAGCACCAATAATCACTTGAAATTTATCATTTATAAGAGATATTTTAGATGCAAGTTCAGGAACACCGTAAAACAATAGCCCTTCAAAATCCATTGCCGTAATACACTCTTCAATTCGAACTACAGTTGCTCTTTCAATACTCTCCCAAGCTTCAGTTCTGCTATTCAAAAAAGGGATTACTCTTCTCAGTAATTTATCATTTGCAGCCGCAAGCATGCTAGGTAATTTATCCCTTAGTGTTTCACGATAAAGTTCGGGGAATAACCGACTAATAGCGCCTAAAGCTGCTGATAATTTTTGCAACATTTCTGAGTCAAGGTCATTTTCATCTTTAAAGATTCGTTTCAAAAGGATTATTATGAGGTTTCTGGCACTGCTATCTCGCACTCTTCCTAAATACTTTGTCGACGAGAGTACGGTAAATGCTTTTTCTTCATCGCTTGGGAAAGATTCCTCATTTATTAAGCTAAACATATTTTCGACCACCACTTTTCCCCTAACCGGTGACTTTGTAAGCAAGTATGTTGCCGCTTGCACAATATAAGCTCGTGTAAGCTCTGGCGACGGGGTAAATTGATGTCCATCTATTGAAAATGTAGGGTGAGCGCAAACATTTCTGTCATCCTTTATACGCTCTAGATGTGATTTTTCAATATGGGAAATCAGCTCTAAATCATCACATGCAAACCTTAAGATATCCTTTTCAAAACCCAGCATGCTTGCATAATCGTTAGAGTTAATTGCCGTTAGCTTTTTTTCTATGGCTTTGGCGCTAGTATCATTATCAACTGAAAGCTCTTTTACTTTTTCTATCACATCGATGCAGATTGAAATCCATGTCGAGATAACAGCCGCTCTATATGCACCAGCTCTGTAGGCCACTACAGCCTCATAAAAATAATTTTTTACATGTCGGTTTCGTACTTTTTGAACCAAGTCGTCTAAGTCACTAAGTTGCACGGCCATCATATATCCCTTTAAATTATCTAGTATTTTTCTATAAAATAATATTGAAGACTTACCCGCTATTTGAACTATCAAATTCCCCTCAAGAAAAGCGAATCGACCTTTCATTAAGAGGTCTAGTAGTAATTTGCTCACATCAGTTTAGGCTTCCTGACATACCATTTCTTTTTAAACTTTTTGTGTACACCATGTGCGGTTTTGAGTGCCCCTAGTAAAGCCGGGATGCATAGCACTTTCACTTCTTCAACAACTGCACCAACGGTACTTTCTTACAAAACTGGGTATCTATAAATGGGTCTTCATCTTGAGGTCCATCGGGTTTAAACGTGGAATACTGTTCCACCTCACACCCCTCAATTTCATTAACACTCATCTCAAATACATTGTCGAGTTCTGGCCGCCATGCCTTAAACGCAGAACTTAAACATTGCTTGTTGAGCGTTGCTGCATCACAGATGAGTGCTTCAGTAAGTGCTGAGTCTAAGAAGTTTTTCAGCTTTCTAAGGCAGCCATTTGAAATGGCAAAAAGCGATAATGCAATATCCAAATCCTCAAAACGAGGCTTGTCTGAAAATGGCAGTCGATTTGCAAACCCTTTAAGAACACGAATAAATAGTTGAAGCTCTTTTTTCTCTGATATTTTAAAGTAAGGAATAAAGCGGCGAATAAAAATCCGTGATGACCACTGAGGCTCATCGGCTATTTGGTCTATCCAAGGCATGCCGACTAATACAATGGAGATCCCCGCTTTTTCATTGATATATTTAAACTGATTCGCAATGTCTCGGCGCTTTTTACCTAGATTGTTCTCAACAAGCTCTTGAAATTCATCAATAATAATTAGCTCAGTACCTGAGCGTTTTAGTTGCTCAACTAAACTTTCAGCCAACGCGATTTCATTGCCATGTTTAAGTCGTTTACTAGATTTAGCACCAAACTGTCCTAGGTCGTGTAGCAACTGCTTTAAAGTGGATTCAATTGATGGATTACTCGGTATGCGACTCAGCAGTACGGGGACTTTGCGCCGGCCATCAGCAAAGTGCGGAGGGTTGTTATCGTAATAGTGTTTAATCAATGCCGATTTACCACAGCCAGTATCACCACTTAACATCATGCATGGCTTTTCACCCGCAAGGTCGTGATGCAAACGCAGTTTGTCAAAATCATTTATGATGGTCTTTGGTATGGTGTATTCAATAAACACCTCTTTGAATTGATTGAGTTTTGCCTTTTTAGCCTCGGTCAGCATAACTAAAACGCCTCAAGATCTGAGACAAAGTCATCCCAACTATCATCGTCTTGTTTAAGCTTAGTTTCAGCGGGGATTGGTTCAGCTTGCTTTGTTTCAGACGTTTTAGTAATGGATTTGACTTGAGAATTATCTACGCCCTGCGCCCGAGCAATTGCTTTGGTGCCAGTGACTTTGGTTTTTGACCCTACGTTTTTAAGCTGTCGCGCTTCTTCTTTCACTCGCTCATCAATAAATTGCCGCGCCTTGGCAAGCCCCAATAGATCTACTTTGCCCTGAATATAGTCTCTGTGAAACTTAAGATGGATTTTATGCCTGATCAGAGACAAACCCATTGTATAGCCCTCTGAGTCAATGCTTGGCACTTTTATATAGTGCTCTAGCGCATCTAGGTAGACGTATACATACGACAGATCATCTGGGTTTATTTTTACCTTAACCTTTATACTCTTTTTGGGGCTGTATCGCTTGCGATATAAAGAGAGTTCGTCACTGTCGTAGTTAATATGTAGATTTTTAATGCCTCCTTTGCGCAATGTTTTCTCTTTCGCCATGCACATAACAACATCTAGCTTGTCTGTATCTTGCTCTGTTAGCTGAGCTGGAGGCAGTACAGCAAACCCTTTGTTCCAGTCTTCATAGGGAATATATCTAAATCTAGCATCAGCAGATTGATGATAAACATCAACAACCCACTTATGAAATAACATGGTAAAGGTACCAAAACGCAATATGGCATCTTTTTTCGGGTTATAATCATGCCTCGCGAGCATATTTGAGAATGTTTTACCGGGAAATGGCGAAAGCATCATTTCGTTAATGGTTTTAAAAAACTGCTCAACAAAGGGCTTCAGCCAAGGTTTGCCAACAGGGTTATAGCTAATATTTATCCCGACCTCTTCACAAGCAAGCTCTAATGACTGACACCAAAATTCGGCACCATTATCAACCACTAAAGTTTCTATCTTCCCACAACACGACCATTCATTTACGACTTCTGGATAGGTACTTTTAAGATAGCTTTTTGGCTTCATCGCATGACTTATCGCTCTGCGCACAGCATCGTAACCAGGACTCTGAAAACCAAGGTAAAAGCCAACAACGCAGTGGCTATAAACATCAATGAGCAAGGTTAAAGTTGGTCTTCCCAATGGCACATCAAGTTCATCGTCCAATAGAATGAGATCCAGTGGGGTATGGTCTATTTCAACACGCTCAAGCACTCTAGTGGGCCTTTTATGGCTCATCACTTTGTTGTATTCAATGTCGGCTAAGCGTTTACCATAGCGTTCAAGCATCACCTCATACTGAGGTAGGTTATCAATGCGGTTTTTAAACGCTTTATAGGTAAGTGGTTGTAGGGGTTCATCTAACACTTTTTCATTTTCTAAAACGATTTGGTCACAATAAAAACGGTGTGCTGATGCTACATTCGGGATTTCTTTCGTCAGATAACGTGTGAGGGCAATCTCAAAAAATTTGTCTGTATCGGTGCGGGCTTGGCGGTTGCCCTTGCGATGATGCTTTGGGATCAAAGCATGAATGTCTTCTTCGGCTTTGATATAGTCCGCGTGCCAACCAGCAACTGTACGCCACTTTGGTTTTTCTTGTCCTGGAAAATCAGGCATTTCAGCCAGTAGTGGTGCTAAGTTTTTCTGCGTCCAACCACCAACTAAACGCTGTTTAAGCCACTTGATATACTTAAGCCGAGCAAGTGTGGCATCTTGCACTTCCTTGGGTAATGACTCTAAATCACGAGGTTGAGGGTTAGGCTCTTCCGGCTTAGCGGTTTCAGCTAACTTTTTCGGTGCTTCTTCAAAGCTAAACTCGTCTTCAAACTCCATCAGCCCAAATCACCGACTCTAAAGTAAGTTCTGTGTTTAAGTCTGAATTAACACTGCCTAATGACAATAAGCGATAAACCGAGGCTAGCACCTCTCCAATGGAGGCTTTTAGGGTCATCACCAAATCTTGAATAGTGAGTTTTCGCCACTGATTAAGTAACTGAATAATGGAAAGCTGAAGCTCGGTTAAAGACTGAAATCCCGAATAACGATGAAGCAACTTTAAATTGTCTAAAGCTGGATAAACACGAATTTGCTTGTCGGTAACTAATATCAGCTCAATGCCTAATTGTTCTTTGGCAACCAGCTGTTTTTGCGCAAAGCGAGCTCTAAACTCAGGGTTCGCGATTTTACTGTAAGGCTTAACTTCAATATATTTTTGCGGCTTCTCATTATGATTAATCAAAAAGTCAGGCGTATAACGGCAAATTCTGCCCTCAAACTCATATTCAAACCCTAGTGGTTGTGCTTCAAAGGTTTTTATTTCACGAGAGTATTCAAAGTGAAAGCACGCGTCGAATTCTAAGGATGATTCAACTAAGCAAGTGGCTTTGTTCTTTTGACTTGCAAACTTATAGAGATTTTTAACTCTGGAGTGCTTTAGTTTACGCCTGATCATAACCATCACCGAATATGTGGGACAACTTAAAAGTAGGCTATGCAGGGTTATATTTCAATTTTTATGCGGGGTTTTACTACAAATTTGCAGACTTACACTTCAAACAACAACAATGGAGGTTTGGGTGGCAGTCTTACCAGCCACATCCCGGCACACAAGTCATACGCTGTGGCTGCTTCGTTCCCGACCTGACCAGATTCACGTACTATTGTTGCGAGAGGACCAATAAGACTACCATTGAGGGCCTTGTTTGGCGCGGGAAGAATTATCTCGAAGATTGCAGGGGGATGCAAGGGAAAAGTCAAAAAGCTTGGCTAACTGAGTGATGTTTAAACAGTTTGCCAAGCTTTTTTGGATTTTATGAGGCTGTGTGCTTATTTGTTCAACGCAATTTTAATTTCTTCTAGGCGCTTCTTCACTTTCTTCATGTTTTCAGGGCCCATTCTTAAAAACTGTTTTTGCGCTGGAGAAAGTTGCTCCCATTCTGCATAAGCATATTTATAGGTAACTGAGTCTTTTACCAAAGGCAGTGCGGTATCTGGAATGGGTGTTGCCAACAACTCGTCGATTGCGTCAGTTAACGTGCCGTTGAATGCATCTCCTTCGTAGCCTATTTCTTCGTATGCTTCTTCAAATAATGGTTTGTATTGGTGGTATAGTCTAACCACTTGCGCGGTACTCATGGTATCGAACATGGCGACATAAGGTGTGTAACGCTCGTAGCTGTTAGGATCGGTAATAATAATGTCGTCATCAATTACGCTAAAGTCATCTTGCGGCTTCACCACTGGTGAATGGTTTTCTGCCACTTTACCCTTTGCTAGGTTGTCTACATAAACTACCGTGCGGCGGATCACGTCATCGTCTGCCAGCAATTTTACCGCTTGATTAGAGAGATAATTCGATACCGCTTCTTTAATTTCTGTATCACTTTGTGAAAGCGGCGGTAGTGTTACTTCAGGTTCAACAGGTTCTACTTGCTCTGGCTCGATTTGCTCTCGTTGCGGTGGCAAGGTTACTTCAGGCTCAACCACTTGCTCAGGTGGTGTTTCTCTTGCGGTATTGACCAGTGGCGTTTCTGATTGTTCAGGCACAACAATATCTTGCTTTACCTTTTGGTTTTCCGTCGATGGGGTGTCTTTTTGTGCTAGCACAAATACAGCCACAATAATCAACGCTAGTACAACTACTGCGGCAAATAACAACTGGCTGTTAGAAGGTCTTTTATTACCTTCTTGATGATTCTCTGACATGGGGACTCCCTCTTCGTCATTGTTGATACGCGTTAATGTAAAACTATCACCAAATACTTGACTAATAACTTAATGCGCGCTGAAACCCTAAAAAAATGCGTTGTGGTGCAAACTCTGGCTACACCTTGTTCAAACATTTGATCTTAATAAAAATACTTGAGCACCGAACTTAAGTTCAGTACATTGAAGTTAAGCTAAATTGCCACTTTATTAAATACAAAATCGCGCCAATTAGCGACTAAATTAAATCGCTAGTTTGTTAAAATTTGTTTGTGCCACCATAGCGCTTTAGTGCTTAAATTTCAAAATAATAGCCTAATATATTGCGCGGGTATGTGCACTCAGACAACTTGGGTTTTAGCTAGGTTCAACTAGAATAAATAAAACAACCTATAAGCGGCTTAAGGGCAAAGTGGCACTTTACTACTAAAAATAACGCATTTACTGGAGTTATCAACTCTTTGCACCTAAAGCATTACAACATCAACAAAGATAAATAACGCATAAAAAGACCAAATTTAAATTAAGCAAATTTAACAGCAGGATGGCCTCTTTTGAGAAAGCACAGAACGAGTGATAAAAAAATTGCCTTACTACTGACTGGAGGTGGTGCAAGGGCCGCTTATCAAGTTGGGGTATTAAAGGCGCTTGCGCAAAGTATGCCTCGTACTTCTCCCCTCCCCTTTGAAATCATTACTGGCACCTCTGCCGGCGCAATTAACTCAGCGGGGATTGCCTGTTACGCATCTTGCTTTCACCTTGCGGTGAAAAAAGTGGAATATATTTGGAAGAACTTTAGCACCGATATGGTGTACAAAAGCTCGTTTACCGGTGCATACGGCCATTTATTTGCCAATATGATGCGCAGCTTTCAAGCGCAGTACCTTAATCAGCCACCAGCCAGCTTGTTAAATAACTCGCCACTTCGAAAGCTGCTGGCTAATGTGCTTGATTTAAATCGCATCGATCACAATCTACACCGCCATTATCTTGATGCCATCGCGATTACGGTTTCGAGCTATTCTACTGGTAAGTCTGTGGCGTTTTATCAGGCGAACAATGCTGAGCCTTGGCAGCGCTCAAAGCGCGAAGGTGTTCCGGGCACGATTTCGCTCGACTTACTCATGGCGAGTTCGGCTATACCAATGGTGTTTCCAAGCGTGCGCGTTAAGCATCATTACTATGGTGATGGCTCTATCCACCAGCTCTCCCCGCTAAGCCCTGCCATTCATTTAGGTGCGGATAAAATCTTTGTGATCGGTGTTGAGCAGCCTAAACTACCACAGCCGCTCGGTTATGAGCCGCATTTTCCGGGAATGTCTGTGGTCGCCGGTCACCTACTAGACAGTGTGTTTAGCGATACCTTAAATTCAGACATCGAACGGCTCGATCGCGTCAATCGCACGGTAAGTTTGCTACCGGCCAGAGAAAAGCACAAAGAGCTTAGGCGAGTAGATCATATGCTCATCAAGCCAACGGTTAATTTTAATGAAGTCGCAGATCATTATTACGAAGATATGCCATTGGCAATCAAGCTGTTGCTCAGAACCATGGGGGTTAAAAAGCATTCTCCGTCGAGTTTAACGAGTTACTTGCTGTTTGAGCGTACTTATACACAAAAACTCATCGAGCTTGGGTTTGAAGACGGCATGAACCGCTTGGACGAAATGAGAGAGTTTTTGGAACTCAAGTAAGATTTAAACCATACTCAAAATAAGGAAGTAGTAACGCATGTGGCCAACTGATAAACCACTGATAGGACAACATGTCACCCTTGAACCATTATCAACAACACATATTAACGCGCTACAACAGGCAGTAAAAGATGGTGAAGCTTGGAAGCTTTGGTATGCCAATGTTCCCAATCCAGACGATATGGAATGCTATGTTAACACTGCGATAAGTCAAGCATCTGAAGGCAACCTTGCCTATGCGGTAAGGCTAAATAGCAGCAACGAAATCGTGGGAACTACCCGCTATTACAATGCAGATACAGCCAACCGCCGTGCCATGCTAGGCTATACGTGGTACAGCGATAAAGTGCGTCGAACAGCGGTTAACACGGAGTGTAAGTTTTTGCTGTTACAGCAACTTTTTGAAGATTTTGACGCCATTGCCGTAGAGTTTAGAACTCACTTTTTTAATCATGCCTCTCGCAATGCCATTGAGCGGCTTGGCGCCAAGCTCGATGGTATCTTGCGTAACCACCAGATTGGTAGAAATGGCGAGCTGAGAGACACCGTGGTGTATTCGATTATCGCCTCGGAATGGCCCACCGTTAAGCAGCATTTATTGAGCAAGCTCGACAGGGAGTAAAAGCATAAAAGATCGCAGGGTGAACCTGCTCCTACTCTGTGTTGTAGGAGACGCTTTACGCGGCGAGCTGTAGCAACAAAAACAAAACGGAGCACAAGATCGCAGGGTGAACCTGCATCTACTCTGCGTTATAGGAGACGCTTTACGCGGCGAGCTGTAGCAACAAAAACAGAACGGAGCACAAGATCGCAGGGTGAACCTGCTCCTACTCTGCGTTATAGGAGACGCTTTACGCAGCGAGCTGTTAAAAAAGGCACAGATTTAAGAAATATTATTACGGTAGGCCATCGAGTAAAAACTGTTCCGCACGTTCAACGCGGCGGGGTTTCCCCTTTAAGAGTAAAACATCATTAGCGCGTAAAACGGTTTGCTCATCTGGCTGAGCAATTTCTTCGCCGTCGCGTCTTAGTGCAGTAATATCAACGCGCTTGACCTTGAGTTCAAGCTCAGCAATTGACTTGTTAACAGCAAACGCATTGTCAGGTAAAGCAATGGCATGCAAATACTCTAATCGCTCGCCAGTGACTTCATGCAGATCACTGCTGTCTCCAGCAAAAAAACCATGTAAATACGGATAACGATTTTCTCGCTCTTTACTGACGCGACGAAAAATCCTGCGCATTGGCACGCCAGACATGTACAGCACATGAGAAACTAACATCAAACTTGCCTCTAAAGTTTCTGGCACAACTTCTGCGACCCCCATGGCTTTTAACTGCTCCATATAGCTGTCATCTTTCATTCGTACCAAGATCTTCACTTCGTGGGTGCGCCGACGAATGGCATCAACAACTACTTGCGTTTGTTCAAAATCATCAAAAGTAATAATAACCAAGCGCGCTTTATCAATATTTGCTGATTTTAACAGCGTTTTTTGTGCCGCATGACCAAATAACACAGGCTCACCCGCAATTTGCGCGTCTTGTACAATTTGCGGGTTACGCTCTACCGCAATATAAGGAATAGCCTCTGGACGTAAAAATCGTGCAATGGTTTGACCAACACGCGCATAACCGAAAATTACAACATGATTTTTTAAATCAGCTGCGTTATAACCACTTGGAGCTTCCGGTTGCCAGTCTTTTTCTATCCCCAAGATATTGAGGAGATAAGCAGTTTTACTAATGAGATAAGGTGTTAGCGCCATAGACAACACGCCAAGGGTAATCAAAAACGACACTGCATTTTGATCCAACAACTGATGCTTACTGGCAAGCGCGAGTAATACAAAGCCAAACTCCCCCATTTGCCAGATCAAAATACCAGCGCCCCAAGCGTCTTTTTTACGCTCACCCATTAACTGCGCAACGCCAACGATGATCAACACTTTGATCACAAGTACAGCAGCAAGTGCTGCAACAATATAAACAAACTGGTCAAGCACATAAGGAATATTTAGCTGCATACCCACTGTGACAAAAAAGAGCCCCATTAAAATATCTCTAAATGGTCTAATTTCTGCCTCAAGCTGATGTCGATATTGGCTTTCTCCTAACATCATGCCCGCTAAAAATGCACCGAGTGCCATTGAGAGTCCAAACGCGTAAGTGAGCGAGCCCGCGCAAAGAGCAACGACCAAGGTAGACAAAACAAAGAGCTCGTCTGTTCTCACCAATGCGATTTCATTAAATATTCTTGGTAGTAACCACTTACCTATTGCCCATAAGACAAGACACACGACCGCACCCTTTGCAAACGCAAAAAACAGCGCCGATGCCAGCTCTGAGTTACTCGCAGAGGAAATAAGCGGAAATGCGATAAGCAGCGGCACAACGGCAATATCTTGGAATAACAATATACCGATACCGAGCTGACCATGACGTGTATTAAGCATCCCTAGTTCTTTTAATAGCTTGACCACCACCGCCGTAGAAGAGAGTGCAATGAGGCTCGCAATCACAAATGCCCCCTCCCACTCATATTGCATAAAACGCAACACTAGCATACCGATAATCGTGGTCACAATGACCTGTAGACTCCCCAGCCCGAATACCACGTTTCGCATCGCCATTAATTTTGGCACGGAAAATTCAAGTCCTAAACTGAACAGCAAGAATACTATCCCAAGCTCGGCCATAAAGTGAATTTCTTGGCTGTCACTCATCCATCCAATGCCGTGGCTGCCCGCAATTACTCCAGTGAGCAAATAAGCCAAAATAGGCGGCAAGCCAATCCGCTTAAAGGACCAGACTAAAATCACTGCACATAATAGCAAGGCAAAAACCTGCGCGAAGATACTTTGCAATCTGCCTCCTGAGCGAAAAATTGACGGGGAATAAAGGTGGATTTCTTTTTCTTTCTTTTAAATATAGCAAGCGTTTGTTTTTAAGCCAGTTTAAATTTTTGGCATAAAGTTCGCATAATAAACATGTATTGTTGTATTTAAGGGGAAGAAATATGGAAAATGTCCATATTTTGACACAGAGGTTGCCGACCAGAGGCGATTACTTGCCGTTCAATTCTGAACAGTATAGTACGCAAGGCGGTGAACACTACGCACGATTAGTCGACAAACTTCAGACAACGCTCAACATTAATGAGCTGTTGACTATTTACGCGGAGCATGTGGCAAGAATTTCAAAAATTTCGGGACTCCAGTTCCATTGCAGCCTTGGCGTCTTTCAAATGAAGGACTGCGATAGCCAATTTCCAGCCAGTACGTTTGATCTTGAGCTCGAAAAAGAGCACTTAGGACAGCTGGTGTATTTCAGTGAGTTTCCTTTTAGTGAAGCGATCAAGGCAAAACTATCAAAGTTACACGCTTGTTTAATTTACCCAATGCGTAATGCCTTGATGTACAACCGTGTATTGCAATTAGCAACCAAGGACTCACTAACTGGACTTTATAATCGCAGTCAATTTACTGACAATTTAGAAGAAAAGCTCGAGCGTTGTCGTCGTCAACATCGTAATTTTAGCCTAATGCTTTTAGATTTAGATAACTTTAAACAAGTGAACGATGTTCATGGTCATAAAGCTGGTGATGAAGTATTGGTTGAATTTGCGCGCATTTTGCAAACCTCAACGCGTGCGACAGACTCGGTATTTCGGTTCGGTGGCGATGAGTTTGCCATTTTGATTGACGATCCTGCGTTTACCACCAACAAAGTAATTGCAGAGAGAATAATGGAAACCGTAAGAAAATCGAGCATGTTGGCTAAATACACGGTGACCACAAGCATAGGCTTTACACTGGCATCGAGCCATGACACTGCTGACAATATATTTGCTCGTTCGGATAGCGGCCTATACCGCGCCAAAGCAGCCGGACGAAACTGCGCTCGCGCAGTATAAAAAACCACTTCCCCTTTTGCTCAGTGTTATGCGTTAACGCTGAGCACCTTTTCCTAAGTATAGATATGCCATCAGGGCAAGCGCCGCGCCGTTAAAAAATCCATTTATTACCCATGCAAGCGCAAGGAAATCGGGTAACTCTGAAAACATCACTGCAAGCATTGGCGCAAGTAGGCCAAGAATAAAATACATTCCGCCCTTACCATGCCAATACAGAAGTAAAAATACGATACTGATAATGCCAGATGCAGAAGCAAATACTTGATTCAGCCACACCACTTCACTCAGCATAAAGAGTACAATAAACACCACCACAGTGAACACCACCGCATAAGGCGACTTTTGCGCTAACTGTTGGCCAATCTTTTTACTTTCAGTCATCTTTTACTACCCAAATAATGCCAATGTCTTCAGCGTGCTCGGCACTCACAAACAGGCCGTTCACCGCAACCGGAGTATCATTGTAATAGACAACCGCAATAGAATCACGCTCCCAGCTTGGAACGTGCAAATCCTTTAGCCAATGTTTCAAGGTATTAGAGCCAGGTTTGCCCTGTGGTTTGATTTTATCTTTAAGTCTGCCGTAGCGAATGCTAACGATTTCGTCCAAGAAAGGTTTACGGATCCCCTTCCCCATTTGTATAGAAACAGGTGTACTTTTCCCGCTTAGTTCGTTGAGATTAACGGTCTCAATATCATGCTTTTGGCTAGTTTCTGTTACCCAATAAAGTGCATCACGATAACGCCTCACTGCACCTTGCTTAAAACGAATTTCAAGTTGACTGTCTTGGCGTGATGAAAATGCCTGCAGTACGATTTCATCCAACTGTTTTTGACTCGGCATCTCTATGCCCTGCTTTGAAAGCCACAGTCTGATGACATTATCTCTTCTCGCATGCGAAAGTTGCTGTAGTGCCGTAATATTCAACGCAGTCCGACAACAGCATTTTTTTAAGTCTTCTTCACTCACCTCATCAATTATGGCTTGTTGGCGCTGTAAAATATCAATACTACGCAGTGTGTTACCTACAAAACCATTGAATCGAGAGGTAAGTAACGGGATCACCTGATTGCGCAAAAAGTTGCGATCAAACGCATCGTCTGCATTGGACTCATCTGTAATATGCTCAAGACCAAACTGCTGTGCAAATGCTTCAATATCACTGCGACTAACGGCAAGTAACGGACGAATACAATCACGCCCAGATGGCAACTGAATTGTCGCTTTCATAGCTCCAAGCCCGAGTAACCCAGAGCCGCGCTTTAATCTCAGTAAGAAAGTTTCTACTTGGTCATCGGCATGTTGTCCAAGCACGATTGCAAAACCAGCTTTGGCCGCGTCATCTAACGCTTGATAGCGAGCTTCGCGTGCTTGCGCTTCGAGGCTAGTGCGGGCTTTCCGAGTAATGGCAACCTGTTTTGCAATAAAGGGAACATTAAGTGTTTCACAAAGTGATTGGCAAAATTGCTGCCACTGCGTAGCGTGCTGTGACAAGCCATGATTAACATAAACCGCCTGGAGTGCAACGTTATGCTTATTTGCATATTCTCGACAAAGATGGAGCAACACAACCGAATCCACACCGCCAGATAAAGCAATACACAACCCTTTGGCGTCAAGGCTGGAGCTCAATACTGTTAAACTTGACTCTACTTGTTGGTAAATCCGACTATTAATCATTTTTCTACAATCAATAAAAAAGCCGCTATATAGCGGCTTTTTAACTTAAATTAGCATTGATATCAATACGAGCAGAAACCCGTATTAACAATAACCAAATGACATCAGACGCTTATAACGCTGATCTAACATCTCTTCGGTGCCTAGCGCTTCAAGATCTGCCAAGTCACGCTTAAGCTGAACTTTTAGGTTTTTCGCCATCGCATCGTAGTTGCGGTGCGCGCCACCTAGCGGCTCTTCGATGATGTTATTGATAAGGTCTAGCTCTTTTACGCGAGAAGCTGATACGCCCATAGCTTCTGCTGCAAGTGACGCTTTGTCTGCACTCTTCCAAAGAATCGAAGCACACCCTTCAGGTGAAATTACAGAATAGGTGCTGTATTGCAGCATGTTCACTCTGTCACCAACTCCAATAGCTAATGCCCCACCAGAGCCACCTTCACCAATTACGGTACAAATAGTTGGTACTTTGAGCGCCGCCATCACCTTAAGATTACGTGCAATCGCTTCACTTTGACCGCGCTCTTCAGCGCCTACGCCCGGATAGGCTCCCGGAGTGTCGATAAAGGTGATGATTGGCATCTTAAAGCGTTCAGCCATTTCCATTAAGCGTAATGCTTTACGGTAACCTTCTGGCTTTGGCATACCAAAGTTACGCTTGATTTTTTCAGCCGTATCACGACCTTTTTGCTGACCGATAATCATTACTGGCTTGTCATCAAGTCGTGCAACACCACCAAGAATAGCCGGATCGTTAGCAAAAGTACGGTCGCCCGCGAACTCGTCAAACTCGGTAAAAATGCGTTCAATATAATCGCGAGTATATGGACGAAGCGGATGACGCGCTAATTGAGACACTTGCCAAGCGCCCAAGTCGTCAAAAATTTTCTTGGTTAGCTCAACATTTTTGTCTTTTAAGCGGCTGATCTCTTCTTCAAGGCTAAGATCTAAATCGCCAGAGCGGCTAACGTTTTGTAATTCTTTGATCTTTGCTTCCAATTCAGCGATTGGAAGTTCAAATTCAAGATAATTGAGGCTCATGCTCTAAACTACCTGTTTAGTTAAATTCTAATTCTAATTCCTGCGCCGCCAATAGTGATAAACGAGTTAAAAGCTCATCACTCGGCGTCACACACCATTGTGTTCCTAATGTTAACTCTGCTAATGCATCAGGACGCTGATATTTAATTTTTACCGGACACGTTCCAAATTTATATGGTTCTAGCACTTTTTTGAAATTATCAAAGAAGTTCGCGTCAATTTGAGCCATATTTAGCGTCATTTTTATTGCACTAATACGCTTTTCTCGCGCCTGAGCAATGGTAGAGATTTCTCTTGCGGTCATTGTAATGCCACCAGAGAAGTTATCAAAGCTGACCTGTCCAGATATTACCAAGATTTGGTTAATTTGCAGCATTTCTTGGTACATTTCAAACTGTTCAGGAAATAAGCGTACATCAATTCGGGCACTTTTGTCATCTAAAGTGATAAGTCCCCAACGCGCTCCTTTTTTGTTTATCAAGGTACGAGCATTGATAACCAGTCCCGCCGCGGTTGCTACCGTATCACGATTACCGGGTTGTAAGTCAACTAACTTGCCAGAGGTATAATATTTTAATTCTTTGCGATATTGATTAATTGGGTGACCAGTTAGGTAGAGACCTAACGTCTCTTTTTCCCCGTTTAACCATTCTTTATCGCTGAGCGGCGTGGCTTTGATAAAGGCTTGTTCAACCTCCTCTGGCTCAACCGCAAGCAAACCAAATAAGTCGCTCTGTCCAAGTGATTCAGCTTTGTGATGCTGCTCTGCCGACTTCATGGCATCCTTTAGGCTTGCCAGTAAAGTCGCACGCCCTGGCTGATCTCCATCAGGGCCAAGCTTATCAAGCGCTCCTGCGTATATTAGCTTTTCAATCACGCGTTTATTTAGGCGCTTTAAATCAACTCGCGCACAGAAGTCGAATAAATCTTTAAATTCTCCTCCCTTAGCTCGCGCTTCAAGAATAGCTTCAACAGGACCTTCACCTACGCCTTTTATCGCCCCTATACCATAGACGATCTCACCTTGACGATTTACAGTAAATTTATAAACACCGGCATTCACATCTGGTGGTAGCAGCGTCAACTTCATGTTTTCGCATTCATCGACCAAGGTTACGATTTTGTCGGTGTTATCCATATCCGCTGACATTACCGCCGCCATAAACTCGGCAGGGAAATGGGTTTTCATCCATAGCGTTTGGTAAGACACCAACGCGTAAGCAGCAGAGTGTGATTTGTTAAAGCCGTAACCCGCGAATTTCTCTACCAAGTCGAAGATTTTCATGGCAAGTTCGCCTTCGACGCCATTGTTTTTGGCACCATCTTCGAACGTTGCACGTTGCTTTGCCATTTCTTCTGGCTTTTTCTTACCCATTGCACGACGAAGCAAGTCTGCGCCGCCTAGGCTATAACCTGCAAGCACCTGCGCTATCTGCATTACCTGTTCTTGGTAAAGGATGATCCCGTAGGTCGGCTCCAGTATAGGTTGTAGGCTTTCGTGCTGATATTGCGCATCAGGATACGATACTTCCTCGCGACCATGCTTACGGTCGATAAAGTTATCTACCATGCCTGATTGCAACGGGCCTGGACGGAATAGTGCAACCAGTGCGATCATGTCTTCGAAACAGTCTGGCTTCAAGCGACGGATCAAGTCTTTCATACCACGAGATTCCAACTGGAATACCGCAGTTGTTTGTGCGTCTAGTAACACTTTAAAACTTGCGGGGTCATCCAGTGGGATGGCAGCAATATCAATCGGTTCACGACTTTCTCTGCCAAGGCGTTCGTTCGCCATGTCGAGCGCCCATTGCAAAATGGTTAGCGTTCTTAAACCGAGGAAGTCAAACTTAACCAGACCTGCAGTTTCTACGTCATTCTTATCAAACTGGGTAACTGGGAATTTACCTTCTTCGTCGCAATACAGTGCTGCAAAGTCGGTAATAGTGGTAGGCGAGATAACAACACCACCGGCGTGTTTACCCGCGTTACGTGTACAGCCTTCAAGAATACGACATTTATCGATCAGTTCACGGACTTCTTCATCACTGTCATAAGCTTCAGGCAAGCGAGGCTCAACATCAAACGCTTTGGCAAGTGTCATACCAGGGTCGCCAGGTACAAGCTTGGAAATCCTATCTACGAAGCCATAAGGGTGGCCAAGCACACGGCCGACGTCTCGAATTACCGCTTTTGCCGCCATCGTACCAAAAGTGATGATCTGAGATACTGCGTCACGACCGTAGAGTTTAGCTACGTGGTCAATTACCTCATCCCGCCTATCCATACAGAAGTCGACGTCAAAGTCTGGCATCGAAACCCGTTCTGGGTTAAGGAATCGTTCGAATAGGAGATCGAATTCAAGTGGGTCAAGATCTGTGATCTTAAGCGCATATGCCACCAAAGAGCCGGCACCGGAGCCACGACCAGGACCTACAGGGATGCCGTTATCCTTACTCCACTGAATGAACTCCATTACGATTAAGAAGTAACCTGGAAATCCCATTTGGTTAATAACGTCAAGCTCAACCTGCAGACGGTCGTCATACTCACCACGCTTTTCTTTGCGGTCATTTTCGTCAGGAAATAAAAACTGCAAACGTTCTTCTAGACCATCTTTCGACACTTTTACCAAGAAATCTTCAATCGCCAGATCGCCCGTTGGATAATCTGGTAGGAAATATGTGCCAAGCTGTACCGTCACGTTACAGCGTTTGGCGATTTCTACGGTGTTTTCTAAAGCTTCTGGAATGTCGCTAAAGAGCGCTTGCATTTGCTCAGAAGTCTTTAAATATTGCTCTTTAGAAAATCGCTTTGGTCTATTTTTATCTTCTAATGTGTAACCGTCGTGAATAGCAACGCGAATTTCATGGGCATCAAAGTCTTTTTCATGTAAAAACACCACTTCATTCGTCGCCACAACGGGTATATTACGCGCCGCCGCCACCTCCACAGCACCGTGGAGATATTCTTCTTCTTGTGCACGTGAGGTGCGTTGCAACTCGATATAAAAATGGTCGCTAAAATGCTGTTCGTAAAACGCTAGAGTCTCCTCAATGAGCTTAGGATTACCTTTTAAGATAGCTTTACCTAAGTCGCCATCTTTCGCGCCGGAAATAAGGATCAGCCCTTCTTTATATTTTGCTAGCCACTCTTTATCAATAACAGGACGATGGAATACATGGCCGCGAAGATAAGCATCGGAGATCAACAAAGTCAGGTTTTTATAACCCTGATTGTTCTTAGCGAGAACGAGAATTCGGCTTGGTTCATCAGGAAATTGATCTGACTTAAGCCAAAAGTCCGCTCCAATTATTGGCTTAATCCCTGCCCCGTGGGCGCCGCTATAAAAGCGCACCAAACCACATAAGTTCATTTGATCGGTGATGGCAAGCGCAGGCATTGCAAGCTCTTCGGCCCTTGCCACAATTGGTTTAGTCTTAGCTAGACCGTCCACCATTGAGAAGTCACTGTGTACACGCAAATGGACAAACTGCGGGGCTGGCATGCTTACTCCTTCTCGGCCAAAATTCGTTGCACAGGCTTAAAGCTTGTACGATGATGCGGAGTAACCCCGTGTGTTTCAAGTGCAGCAAAGTGGGCTTTGGTTGGATAGCCCTTGTGGCCTGCAAAACCAAACTCTGGATATTCCGCATCGAGTGCTAACATCTCATTGTCTCGGGTGACTTTCGCCAATATGGATGCCGCACTTATCTCGGCAACTAGGCTATCCCCTTTTACAACTGCGGTCGCCGAAACACTCAACTTAGGTAAACGATTCCCATCAACAAATACATGATTTGGTTGAATTTTCAATCCTTCAACTGCGCGTGTCATCGCCAACATCGTTGCGTGAAGAATATTCAAATCGTCAATTTCTGCAACTGACGCTCTAGCAATGCAGTAACATAATGCCTTTTCTTTTATTTCTTCTGCCAATGCATTGCGCTTTTTCTCTGACAGTTTTTTCGAGTCGGTTAACCCTATTATTGGTTTGGTTGGATCTAAAATGACGGCAGCGGTAACAACGTCACCCACCAACGGGCCACGTCCTACCTCGTCAACGCCTGCAATATACTGCACATCAGGACGTTCAATTTGCATCTATTAACTCCATTACAGCCTGAGCCGCTTGTTTGCTGGCATTTAGGCGAATGTTCTCATGTATCTCGTAAAACTTTCTAACAAGCTTACTATTATTGCCTTTTAACATCGGGAAAAGTGCATCAGCAAGTGCGTCAGGATTACACTCTGCCTGTAAAAACTCAGGCACAAGTGGTGCGTCGGCCAATAAATTCGGCAAGGCAAAGTATTTGATGTTAAAGGTAAAAAAGGTATTAAAAATCCAATAACTCTTAGGATTTAGCTTATACCCTACCACCATTGGCTTCTTATATAGCATCGCCTCAAGTGTGGCTGTACCCGAGGCCAATAAAACGGTATCCGCAGCTTGCATTGCCAGTGCTGACTGGCCGTCAAGCATAATCGGGTTCAATTCCGGCGCGACTTCGTTCAAGGCTTCCAAAAACTGTGCTCTGCGCTTTTCGTTTACCAAAGGCACGACTATTTTTAAGTTAGGAATTTTATCGACTAATTTTTTTGCGGTGGCGAGGTAAGTGCGGCTCAATAAGCCAACTTCAGAGCCCCGACTACCAGGAAGCAGTGCTAAAACCGTATCATCTTGACTTAAGTTCAGCTGTGCACGCGCACCTGCGGTATCCGGTTCAAGTGGAATTTCATCCGCCAGCGTATGACCCACAAATGTACAAGGCACTTCATGTTTATCATAAAAGGCTTTTTCGAACGGCAGCAAAGACAGCACTAGGTTAGTCGCTTCAGCAATCTTATGGATGCGCTTTTGACGCCACGCCCACACACTCGGGCTTACATACTGAATGGTTTTAATTCCTGCCGCTTTCAACGGTTTTTCAACACGCAAATTAAAATCCGGCGCATCAATACCGATGAATACATCAGGTGGATTATCAATAAAGTAGTTCACCAACTGCTTTTTAATTTTTAGCAAGCGAGGTAAGCGACCAAGCACTTCGACTAGTCCCATAACAGCCAGTTCATCCATGTCAAACAGGCTTTTACAACCCGCTTGTTGCATTTTAGGACCACCGATCCCGACAAAATTAGCATTGGGGTAATGCAGTTTTAGCGCATTTATCAGGCCAGCACCGAGTATATCGCCCGATAACTCTCCTGCGACCACGCCAATGGTGATATTTTTTTCGTTAGCCATTGTTATTTTTCAGTATAAAAAAACGCCATACAAAATGTATGGCGTAAGTATAACCTGTATTGCGGTTCAAGTTTAGCGGATCAAACCACGATTAGAAGTCGCAATAAAATCAATCATTTGCTGAACTGCTGTGAACTCAGAAGCATCCTCTTTTAACGCTTCTAACGCATCTTCCAAACGCAGTCCCTTACGGAATAACGTTTTGTATGCGCGTCTTGTTGCCATAATTTCATCAGACTCAAAGCCGCGACGCTTTAAGCCTTCGGTGTTAATTGCAACGGGCCTCGCTGGCGTGCCAGTCGTTGTAACAAAAGGCGGCACGTCTTGGTTCACACCCGAGTACATACCAATAAAGGCATGTGAACCCACTTTACAAAATTGGTGTACACCAGAATTACCCGCAAGGATAACCCAGTCACCAATATGTACATGTCCGGCTACACTCGCATTGTTAGCGAAAATCACATTGCTGCCAATGACTGCGTCGTGTGCCACATGGGTGTAAGCCATAAATAGGTTATTGCTACCAATTCGAGTGATCCCTTCGTCTTGAATTGTGCCACGATGGATAGTCGCACACTCACGAATAACGTTGTTATCACCAATAATTAGCTTGGTTGGTTCATCCTTGTACTTTTTATCTTGGCAGGCTTCCCCTACTGACGCGAATTGGAAAATGTGATTGCCTGAACCAATCTCAGATGGGCCTTTGATCACAACATGTGATTCAATTTTACAGTTATCACCAATGATTACGTCATTGCCAATATAACTATAAGGGCCTACAGAAACATTCTCGCCTAGACGCGCGCCTGATTCGATAATTGCGGTAGGATGAATAGCCATTAAAACTCTCTTCTAGCACACATAATTTCAGCTGAACACACAGTTTTGCCTTCTACTTTAGCTTCAGCACTGAATTTCCAGATATTACGGCGTTCTTTTTCGAACTTAACGTGCAAATGCATCGTGTCACCCGGTAGAACAGGTTGTTTGAAACGTGCATTATCAATCGCTGCAAATAAGTATAGTTCATTCTCGCTGCGATTCTCGACCGTTTTAAAACCAAGTAAACCTGTTGCCTGCGCCATCGCTTCTAGGATCAACACACCTGGGAAAATAGGTTGCTCTGGGAAGTGACCCGTGAAAATAGGCTCATTAATCGTCACGTTTTTAATCGCGTGAAGATATTCGCCAGGCTTAAAGTCTACCACTTTGTCAACAAGCAACATTGGGTAGCGGTGCGGAAGAAGTTTTAAAATCTCTTGGATATCAAAGCTGTTTAATTCGTTAGCCAAAATAGCTTCCTTATTCTACATCAGTATCTTTAAGCTGTGCTGTCAGCAGCTCAAGTGCCTTCAGGCGCGACTTAAAGTCAGATAAATTGCGTAAGTGTGCAATAGACTTACGCCACTCTTTATTCGTTTGGTGAGGTAAACCAGAAGAATAGATCCCTGGCTCAGTAATTCCTTTAGTAACCATGCTCATACCAGTAATGACAACCCCATCACAAACTTCGTTGTGACCATTGATTGCTGTCATGCCACCAATTTGGCAGTACTTGCCGATTTTGACACTGCCCGCCAGTACCGTGCAGCCTGCGATGGCTGTACCGTAACCAACTTCAACGTTATGGGCAATTTGGATCTGGTTATCTAAAATGACGTTGCTATGAATAATGGTGTCTTCTAGCGCACCTCTATCAATAGAAGTACTCGCGCCAACTTCGACACGGTCGCCAATAATTACGGTGCCAACTTGAGGGATTTTAACCCACTCGCCTTTCTCGTTGGCGTAGCCAAAACCATCACTTCCTATTACGGCACCTGACTGGAATAGACATTGTTCTCCTATCTGTACTTCATGATAGACGGTTACGTTTGCCCAGAGTTTAGTCTTTGCGCCTATTTTGGCATGTTTTCCAATGAAACAGCCCGGCCCTATCTCAACATCATCACCAATCACAGCACCATCTTCAATTACGGCATTCGCACCTACGCTGACGTTTTCACCAAGCGTTGCAGTATCTGAGATAACTGCTGTACGATGAATCCCTGATGCTGCGCTAGGTGTTGAATCTAGCTTCTGTGCAAGTTTTGCATAAGCTACATAAGGATCAGCGATAATGAGTTTATTACCGGCAAAATAGTCCGCGTCCTTTTCACTCAAGATCACGGCCCCCGCAGTCGTATCTTCAAGCTGACCACGGTATTTGCTGTTGGCTAAAAACGCGATTTGGTCGTCTTTTGCCTGTGCGAGAGTGGCGATATTTCGAATTGATTTATCGCCATCACCTTGCAGCTGAGCACCTAGATACTCAGCAAGTTGAGATAAGGTGTGAAGTTTTGTCATTACTTATTGCTAACCGCTTTTACCACATCGTCAGAAAGGTCGGCTACTTTATCAGGATTAAAGTAAATTGTCGTATCTTTTACTTTAACTTCGTCAAACTTACCTTTTTTAGCAACGGATTCAATCGCATCCACGATTAACTTTTGTACTTTTGCAAGTTCTTGGTTTTGACGTGCTTTAATTTCTTGCTCTAGTGGACGACCTTTTTCAGCAAGTGTCTTTTGCATGCCTTGGATCTTCTCACGAAGTGCTTCTTTTTGCTCTTCGCTCATTGTGGTCGCTTCGCGCTTGAACTTCTCCGCTTCAAAACGAATGTCACCCTGAATTTTTTCAAGCTCTTGACGACGCTCAGCAAACTCCGCTTGTAGCGTTTGTTCAATTTTCGCCATTTGTGGAATTTGCTTATACACTTCCTGCATATCTACGATGCCTACCTTGTGTGCAAATGCGCTACCCGAAGCACCCATCATTAGTGCAGCTGTCATGGCTAGTGTTGATGATTTAATAAATTTTTTCACAATAAAACTCCTTAGAATGTATTACTGATATTGAAGCTGATCGTCTTGGTATCGTCTTCTTCTTCTTTTTTGAGTGGGTATGCAAAACTGATCAGCATTGGACCCATTGGTGAAATCCACTGAATAGATAAACCCGTTGATACTCTGAATCTTGTAGGATCAGAGAAGTCAGAAAGTAGATTGTATTGATCTTCCGTCAAGTTGCTGTAGCGATCAACGTCAAATTCTGTGTCCCATACGTTCGCTGCATCTACGAAGAAACTGGTTCTTACAGAACTGGTGTTATCTTCGTCAAGGAACGGTGTTGGTACGATAAGCTCAAGACCTGCTAGCGCTTTCGCATTACCACCAATACGACCACCAAGACTTAGCGTATCAAACTCAGGGTCACCGCCGATACAGCTACCCGCAGTACCATCTGGTTTAGGTGTGCCCGGAATACACTTAGGCGCACGCTGCACCGCTCGAGGTAGGATTGTGTTTCGGTCGAAGCCGCGTAGTTCTTGCTCTGAAATACGGAAGAACTCTTGGAATGGCAATACTTGCTCAAACCCATTCGTCTCGCCATAACCATTACCATAGCCTAAACCTGCTCTCGCTGAGAATACCCAGCGATGGTCATTACTAATCGGCCAATAGAAGCGTGAGTCATAGTTAATTTTAAAGAAGTTCAAGTCAGAGTTTGGTGTAGTAATACTTAAATTCAAGCTTTGACGAGAACCTGCTGTTGGAAACATACCGCGGTTAATTGTTACACGAGACCAACCTGCACTTAACTCATATTTAGTAAAGTCATAATCTGCATCTGGATCGCTTTCGTTTAAGAAACTCTCACGAAGCACTCGTGTTTGCTCAAAGTCTGAAATTTGCGAAAGGCTTTCTTCTATCCAGCGAATACCAAAGTTAACACGGTTAATCGCATTAATTGGGAAACCAAAGTTAGTGCCGAGGCCATAGCTCGTCGACTTATAATCTACGATACCAAATTCACTCGCATCAAACTTGCTGTAGAAGACACTACTGCCTTGAGACACGCCATCAGGTGTAAAGTAAGGATCGGTATAAGACACACTATAACGCTCTGAACCACGCGAAGTGTTTATATTGAAAGCAACTTGGTTACCAGAACCTAGGAAGTTAGATTCACTGACACCGATGTTAAACTGAAGGCCCGCATAAGAACCATAAGCAACACCTGCTTGGAAACTACCAGCAGGCTGCTCTTTTACTTTGAAGTCAACATCAACCTGATCTTCAACGCCTGGGATTGGCTTGACTTCAAACTCCACCGATTCCATATATGGCAAACGTTGAATTTGCAGCTTTGACCGCTCTAAATTTTGATTAGACAACCATGCGCCTTCAAGCTGCGTCATTTCACGGCGTAATACTTCATCCGCTGTATTTTGGTTACCGTTAACTACGATTCGACGCACATACACGCGCTTACCAGGGTCTACCGATAGCGTTAGTTGTACTTCTTTATTTTCATCATCAATTTCAGGAACAGTACGCACTTCAGCGTTAGCATATCCAAAACGCGCCAAATAGCTTTTAATGAAATCTTCAGTTGCCGTCACCACGGAACCATTATACAGCTCACCGGCTCGAAGCGGCACGATTTCCTTAATCAAGTCTTCACGGCCTAGCAAGTCACCAATAAAGTCAAAACCTTTAACGGTATACTTTTCACCTTCAGTGATATTTGCCGTAACATAAACGGACTCACGCTCAGGGCTTACTGAAACCTGCGTTGAATCGATATTAAAACGTAGATAACCACGGTCTAAATAAAAACTGCGGATCTTTTCTAAATCGCCTTCAATGGTTTGCTTTTGGTAGCGGTCATTAGAAAGGAAGCGCCACCATGGTAAGTCCTGTTGAGACTCAATCAGGTTAAGCAGCTCTTCATCTGAGAACAGCTCATTACCAACAAGGTTTATTTGACGTACAGAGGCGGCATCGCCTTCTTCAAACTTCAGCATCAGTTTCACGCGGTTACGTGGCAGTTCAACAATGCTCACCTCAACCTTAGCGTTATATTTACCAATACTGTGGAAAAACTCCGTTAAACCTTTTTCAATACTATCAAGTACGGTCTTGTCCAACGGTTCGCCTTGGCGAATATTTTGCTGCTCTAAACTCTCGTTTAGCTGCTCGTCTTTGATGTCTTTGTTGCCATCAAATTCGATAGAGCTAATCGTTGGACGTTCTTTAACCTTAAAAATGATTTGATTGCCATCACGAAATACTGCGATGTTGTCAAAGTGGCCAGACTTATATAACGCCTTGATTGTGCGTGAAATGGTAAACTGATCGACATTGTCACCAACGTTGATCGGAATATGTGTCAATGCAGCGCCTAGTGCAACGCGCTGCAGCCCTTCTACTTTTAAATCTTCTACGATAAAGGAGTTTTGCCCTAAGGCAGCAAAACTAGCGCCCAGTAAACTGGTTACTGCAATGTGTTTTTTTATAGGCATTTTATTATCTTTATCCTTTACAACAATTTGGCGCGATACGCTAAGGCTCACTACATCACAACATTCAAACGTTACAGTTTTGTATTATGTTATCCGTTGTATGCTTGAACAATAATGCAAACATTTAAACTGCATATAATGTGCGCTTTTGAGCACCGCACGGCTTAAAGCCGAGAAACATCATTAAATAGTGCAAAAAACGTTAAGGCAAGAAGAAGCGCCGCTCCAATCTTAAACCCAAACTCTTGTGTCTTTTCAGAGACTGGTTTTCTGCGAATTAGTTCAATTAAGTAATACATTAAATGCCCACCATCTAAGACAGGGAGCGGTAATAAGTTAAAAACTCCTAAGTTTACGCTGATAAGCGCTAAGAAGCCTAAAAATGCAACTAACCCGTAACTAACACTATTTCCGGCACTCACCGCGATCCCCACAGGCCCGCTTAAGTTTTTAACCGAGACTTGGCCCGTGATTAAGTTGCCGATCATGTCGAAACTTAAGGCAATCAAGTCGTAAGTTTTACGAATGCCAAGCACCATACTATCTAGGATGCCGTATTGTCTAGTTTCAATATAACCATTTGGCCATTTTTCCATCACAGGCACAACGCCCAAATAGCCTTGTACGACACCTTCTGGTGAAGTTTTTGCCTGAGGTGTTACCGTTAGAGTTTGTGGTTGACCATCGCGCAGAATATCAATGCTTATGGCTTGATTTGCAGATTTTTGAACTCGGCTCACCAGCTGTTGCCACGATACCAATCTGTCACCATTTATCGCAACCAGCGTGTCTTCTACCTGTAAGCCACCTTTGTCAGCAGCTGCACCTTCTTCGATATAACCGAGCTGCAGCGTCAGCGGCGGCCTATATGGCGTAATGCCGACTGAGGTCAGTGGCGCTTCATCTTGCTTTTCTAGTTTCCAATCGCTCAAACGTAGCGTGCGAATCGCCAAACTACCTTTTTCATCTTGTACTTTGGCAACCAGAGATGGTTCACCTAAATGCGCCATCAATTCGAATGTGACGTCTTGCCATGAGTGCACTAGCTCATCATTCAGCGCAATGATGTGGTCGCCTGATTGAAATCCAGCATCCGCCGCGATACTCGTTGGGGCAACCTCACCAACAACAGGTTTTACTGATTGAACTCCTACCATATACATCACTGCCAACACGACAACCGCAAACAAAAAGTTGGCAATGGGGCCTGCTGCTACCACAGCGATACGAGAAAGTACTGGTTTATTATTGAAAGCAAGATGACGCTCTTGCTCTGACACATCATCAACGCGCTCATCGAGCATTTTGACATAACCGCCAAGTGGAATTGCGGCGATAACGTATTCAGTTTGATGTTTGTCATACCACTTAACTAAAGGCTTACCAAAACCGATAGAAAAACGTAAGACCTTAACTCCGGCTTTTCTGGCAACCCAAAAATGGCCATATTCATGAACGGTAACTAAAATACCTAAAGCAAGAACAAATGACCCTAAGTGCCAGAAAAATTCAAACATGGTTACCTCAATGTAGCGATAATTTGCTGTGCTCGATGGCGTGCCGTACGGTCTGTTTCCATAATCGACTCGACGGATTTTAATACGCTTAGCGTACTTTGCTCAAGCGTTAAAGCATTGACTCGATAGATATCGCAAAACCCAATTTTACCCTCTAAAAATGCCGCGACGGCAATTTCATTTGCAGCATTCACTGTTGTTGTTGCGGCCTGACCACTACGGCATGCATCAATCGCTAATTTGAGGTTGGGATAACGATTAAAATCTGGTTTGGTAAAAGTGAAATCAACAATCTGAGAAAAATCTAATGGCTCGACACCGGCGTCGATTCTTTCAGGATAGGCAAGCCCATATGCAATCGGCGTTCGCATATCTGGTTGTCCCATTTGTGCCAGCACCGAACCATCGCGATACTGCACCATAGAGTGGATCATACTTTGTGGGTGGATCACCACCTCAATATCGTCAGCTGAGCAGTTAAATAACCACTTAGCTTCAATAAACTCTAGTCCTTTATTCATCATAGTCGCAGAGTCGACAGAGATTTTTCTGCCCATAGACCAATTTGGGTGCGCAACCGCTTCTTCGACCGTTACTGATGCTAAGGAAGCCAATGAACGCTGTAAGAAAGGTCCGCCAGAGCCGGTTAATAAAATCTTACTAACACCGCTGTGACTTAAGTTTGAAGATTGTCCCGTTTGTATAGTCGTTGGTAGGCACTGATAAATGGCATTATGTTCACTGTCGATAGGGAGTAAAGTCGCACCATGCGCTTTTACTTTATCCATAAACAGCTGGCCACTCATTACTAACGACTCTTTGTTCGCTAGCAGCACTTTTTTACCCGCTTCGACTGCTGCTAAAGTCGGTAACAAACCCGCTGCACCAACGATTGCGGACATCACGATATCCACATCTACGTGACGAGCCATCTCAGCCATTGCTTCAACACCATGGAGTACTTCCGTAGTAGTGCCCGTCAAACGTTGAGAAAGTTGCTGAGCTGCCTGCTCAGAGCTCATAACCGCGTACTTGGGTCGATGACGTGAACAAAGCTCGGCCATTTTTTCCGCGTTTTGCCCTGCAACTAGGGCAAAAACACGATATTGTTCTTCATTGCGGCTGACGACGTCTAGCGTTGATAGTCCAATGGAGCCGGTCGCTCCTAGTACCACCAAGTTTTGCTCGCTCATAGCACAACCGTCCAAGCGTAGCAAAAAGCAAAAATGGGTGCCGCAGCCGTTAAGCTATCAATGCGATCTAGGATACCGCCGTGACCTGGCAAACAACGTCCTGAATCTTTAAGACCTACTTCGCGCTTAAACATACTTTCAAGCAAATCACCAACGGCAGAAAATAGCGCGATAATAATGGTCATTGCAGCGTAGACTGGCCACATATTGAGATCAATTGCGGCGAAGTGACAAAACACTAACACAAAAACAACTGCAGTGATCACGCCACCGACTAGACCTTCAATCGTTTTATTCGGGCTCACTTTAGGCATGAGCTTATGCTTACCTAAGTTTTTGCCAGCGAAGTAAGCACCTATATCAGCACTCCACACTATGCCCAAGACCACCATGATAAGGACTGAACCTATGTGCTCGCCATCTTCATATCCGGCGCTACGCATCACATTTAATGCAAGCCACAGCGGCACTAGTGTCAGTACACCTGCGATGGAGCGCATCATGATCCCTTCATTCCATGCACGCGCTGCTCGTGGATATTTAACCACCAAGAAAGTGGCAACCAACCACCACGCAAAAGCTAATGTAAATACATAATTAGCATCAGCGACTAAGCGCCCCTGCTGCCATAAATCCTGTATTGGCCAATGAGTGTTAAGCAATAGAATTAGCACTGCCATGACACCAACAAAAGTAAAACGCTGACGCTTTTGACAAAGGCCTGCAAGCGCCGACCACTCCCATGCACCAAGCAAAACGATTAGTGCGGCAATCGTACTAAACATTGCCAGCGGTGTATAAAACACCAAAAGTAGAGCCAGAGGTGCAAGCACCGCTGACGTTAGAATACGTTGTTTTAACAAATTTGAACCCTTAACTTGTTGCGTCTTTCTCTGCGAGGAGCTGCTTTATTTGCTCTCCTGTGCATCCGAAGCGTCGCTCTCTAGACACGTAACAAGCAATGGCTTCAGAGAATGCTTGCTCGTCAAAATCAGGCCAAAGCGTGTCGGTAAAATAGAGTTCGGCATACGCAGCTTGCCATAGCAAGAAGTTACTGATGCGGAAGTCGCCTCCCGTTCTGATCAGCAAGTCGAGATTCGCTTGATCGGCCATCGTCATCTGCTCTGTCAAGGCATCTTCGGTTATATCACTTGGTTGCAACTCGCCCTTCGCAACTTGTTTTGCGAGGTGTTGTGCTGCCTGTGTGATATCCCAACGTCCACCGTAATTTGCTGCAATGTTTAAGTTAAGCCCTGTATTGTCCTGGGTCAATGTTTGAGCTTCATGAACACGCTGTTGGAGGCTGTCAGGAAAACGAGAAAGATCGCCAATAATGGTTAGCTTTACGTTGTTCTTATGTAATTTTTTAACTTCTTTAGACAACACATAAATAAATAACTCCATTAATGTGCTGACTTCATCTTCTGGCCTACGCCAGTTTTCACTACTAAAGGCAAATAGCGTCAGAGAATCTATACCTAACTTGGAACAGAATTGTACAGCACTGCGAACCGCATCTACGCCCTTCTTGTGTCCGAAAGCGCGCGGACGCCTGCGAGCTTGAGCCCAACGACCGTTGCCATCCATTATTATCGCAACATGTTTTGGCAATGATTGCTGCGAAATAACCTCTGCTTTTAAAACCATAATTCCAATTTTAGTGAAAAAAAACGCCGCCTAGTATACCCTAGGCGGCGCTTCAAACCTAATAAATTTGTCAGTTTACCTAGCCCCAAAAACGCTAACTGCTCAGAAACAAAGCAGTATTTTCTGCAATACGTAAACAGTGCGTAAATATAAACACTAGGGTAAAGACATTTAGATTTCCATTAACTCAGCTTCTTTCGCGCTAAGCTGTGTATCCATTTCTTTGATGAACTTGTCAGTCAATTTTTGGATATCATCTTCAGCTTGACGTGCTTCGTCTTCAGAAATTTCTTTGTCTTTTAGCAATGACTTAATATCACCGTTTGCGTCACGGCGAATGTTACGTACAGCAACACGACCACCTTCGACCTCACCACGAACGATCTTGATAAGATCTTTACGACGCTCTTCAGTTAATGGAGGAAGTGGAACACGGATCACTGTACCTGCTGACATTGGGTTTAGACCTAAGTCAGAAGACATAATTGCCTTTTCTACCGCTTGTGCAAGCGATTTGTCGAATACGCTAATAGCCAGTGTACGAGAGTCTTCAGTCGTAACGTTTGCTACTTGGTTTAGCGGTGTATCTGCACCGTAGTAAGAAACAGAAATACCATCTAGTAACGCTGGGTGTGCACGACCTGTGCGGATTTTAGAAAGCTGGCTTCCAAGTGCAGCCACACTTTTTTTCATACGCTCTTGAGCGTCTTTTTTAATATCTTCGATCACAATACTTTCCTAGTCTGTTCTTGTTATGCCAGATTATACTCGCAATTTAGAGATTCGCTACTTAACTGCGAGTTGCTGAAATAGTCGTCAGATTATTCTGCTGCTTGAGAAGAGATAAGGGTACCTTCCTCTTCACCCATGATGACATTTTTCAATGCACCCGGTTTATTCATGTTGAATACGCTGATTGGCATATTGTGGTCACGTGCCAATGTAAATGCAGCTAAATCCATCACTTTCAATTCTTTGTCGATAACTTCGTTGTAAGTCAACGTACGGTATAGCGTAGCGTCTGGGTTTTTCACCGGATCGTCGCTAAATACCCCTTCAACCTTTGTGGCTTTAATCACGGTATCCGCTTCAATCTCGATACCGCGCAAACATGCTGCTGAGTCCGTGGTAAAGAATGGGTTGCCCGTACCTGCAGAGAAAATAACAACACGGCCAGATTTTAATAGGCTAATTGCTTCTGCCCAATTGTACGCATCACACACACCATTTAGCGGGATAGCAGACATCAAACGTGCGTTTACAAAAGCACGGTGCAGCGCATCACGCATCGCAAGACCATTCATGACGGTCGCCAGCATTCCCATATGGTCACCCACAACTCGGTTCATGCCCGCTTCTGCAAGTGAACCACCACGTAAGAAGTTACCGCCACCGATAACCAAACCCACTTCTACGTCGAGCTCTACTAACTCTTTGATTTCTTGTGCCATACGATCCAATACTTTTGGATCGATACCAAAGCCTTCATCTCCCATTAAAGCTTCACCACTAAGCTTTAAAAGAACGCGTCTAAAAACAGGTTTTTTATTGATAGTCATAATATCCGGGCCAATTAAAAGTGAGGTAAAAAATAACCGCGCTTATGCTAGACATAAATGCGCGGTTATTTTAGAGAATTTTCAGCAATGACGCAAAGCTAATGTCAGCTTTTACGTCATTAGGCATCACAATAAGTGATTACTGGCCTTTTGCTGCAGCGATTTGTGCTGCAACTTCTGCTGCGAAATCTTCTTCTTTCTTCTCGATACCTTCACCTACTTCTAGGCGAACGAATGAAGAAACAGATGCATTCTTCTCTTTAAGGTAGTCACCCACTGATTTCTTAGGTTCCATGATGAAAGCTTGACCAGTAAGAGAGATCTCACCAGTGAACTTCTTCATACGACCAACAACCATTTTCTCAGCGATTTCAGCTGGCTTACCTTCGTTCATTGCGATTTCAACTTGAACCGCTTTTTCTTTTTCAACTACTTCAGCAGGTACGTCTTCTGGGTTTAGGTAGTCTGGCTTAGAAGCAGCAACGTGCATTGCAACGTGCTTAAGTGTTTCTTCGTCAGCATCACCAGCTACAACAACACCGATACGCTCGCCGTGACGGTAAGCAACTAGCTTGTCACCTTGAATGTAAGAAACACGACGGATGTTCATGTTCTCACCGATTTTAGCTACTAGTGCAACACGAGTCTCTTCAAACTTAGCTTGTAAGTCTTCGATAGTTAGTTGCTCAGCTACAGCTGCGTCAGCAATTTCGTTAGCAAATGCAAGGAAGCTTGCATCTTTTGCTACGAAGTCAGTTTGACAGTTAACTTCTACTAGTGCAGCAAAACCTTCGCCTTGCTTGATGATGATTGTACCTTCAGCAGCGATGTTGCCTGCTTTTTTAGCAGCTTTAGCAGCACCACTTTTACGCATGTTTTCGATTGCTTGATCGATATCACCGCCAGTTTCTGTCAGTGCTTTTTTACAATCCATCATACCAGCGCCAGTGCGGTCACGAAGTTCTTTTACTAGGGCAGCAGTTACAGCCATTAGAATATCCTCAAATCTGAATTCAGTTCTTGATAAAACCAACCTTAGGTTGGCTGAATATCAAATCAAGTACAGCTCGCCTCAATTTGATAAAAATCCGTTATCTTTCAAGGTCTGCTTGGCAAACAACGGGATAAGCAGTTAATCGCTTATAAAGAATATCAAGTCTTCATCAATAATTTGATGAAGACTTGATGACAGCTAATACCTAATCAGGTAATTACTCAGCTTCAACGAAGTCGTCGTTTTCTGCTTGAGCAACGATGTTGCTTTCACGACCTTCAGTGATAGCAGTCGCTACTGCACCAGTGTATAGCTGGATTGCGCGGATAGCGTCGTCGTTACCTGGGATGATGAAATCAACACCATCTGGGTTAGAGTTAGTATCAACAACAGATACTACTGGGATACCTAGGTTGTTAGCTTCACGGATAGCGATGTGCTCGTGGTCAGCGTCGATAACGAAGATAGCGTCAGGAAGACCGCCCATATCTTTGATACCGCCAAGGCCTTTTTCAAGCTTTTGCATTTCACGAGTAAGCATTAGCGCTTCTTTCTTAGTAAGCTTCTCGAAAGTACCGTCTTGGCTTTGAGTCTCAAGCTCTTTAAGACGCTTGATTGATTGACGAACTGTTTTCCAGTTAGTCAACATACCACCTAACCAACGGTGATTTACGTAGAACTGCTCACTTTGGATAGCCGCTTCTTTAACTGCTTCGCTTGCAGCGCGCTTAGTACCTACGAAAAGGATTTTGCCTTTGTTAGATGCTACGTTCTGTAAGAACTTAAGTGCATCGTTGAACATAGGAACAGTTTTTTCTAGGTTGATGATATGAACGCGGTTACGTGCACCGAAGATGAACGGCTTCATCTTAGGGTTCCAGTAACGTGCTTGGTGACCGAAGTGAACACCAGCTTGAAGCATATCGCGCATTGAAACGTTTGCCATTGTATATTTCCTCTAAAAGTTAGGGTTAGGCCTCCACATATCCCATAGCACCAACACGAAGTTTTTATAACTGCATGCACCCAAGTGTATGTGTCGATATGTGTGTGTGTTAATATTAATAAGTGTGTTGCCTTAACTACAAACATTCATTCTCATCGTGTGAGGAAGAATTATTTGTAAAAAGACGGCGCGCTTTATACCATATATAAAGAATTAACTCAATCTTATGCGTAAAATTTGTGCATAATAAATGTTCATCTAAATTGACTTGGAGTCTAAATGAGTGCAGTGATCAAAACCCCTGAAGAAATCGAAAAAATGCGTGTTGCCGGGCGTTTAGCCGCGGAAGTACTGGAAATGATCGAGCCGTACGTTAAGCCAGGGGTGACCACCGACGAATTAAACACCATTTGTCACAATTACATTGTTGATGAGCAAGGCGCTGTTCCTGCACCGTTAAATTATCACGGCTTTCCGAAGTCTATTTGTACCTCAGTTAACCACGTTATTTGTCACGGAATCCCGAACGATAAACCGCTAAAAGAAGGCGACATTATCAATATCGACATCACTGTGATCAAAGATGGTTATCATGGTGATACGTCAAAAATGTTTTACGTCGGTACTCCAACGATCCAAGGTAAGCGCTTAAGCGAAATCACGCAAGAGAGTCTATACCTCGCGATAAAAATGGTAAAACCGGGCGTACGCTTGGGTGATATTGGTGCTGCAATTCAAAAGTATGCTGAAGGCTTTAACTACTCTATCGTGCGTGAATATTGTGGTCACGGTATTGGTAAAGAGTTCCATGAGGAGCCACAGGTAATGCACTACGGCAAGCCGGGCACTGGCGAAGTACTTAAAGCCGGCATGTGTTTGACTATCGAGCCTATGGTTAACGCAGGTAAGCGCCAATGTAAGTTACTAAAAGACGATTGGACTGTAGTCACTAAAGATCGTAGCCTCTCGGCACAGTGGGAACACACGCTGCTTGTCACCGATAACGGCGTTGAGATCTTGACGCTACGTAATGATGAGACGATTGACCGCGTTATTACGCATTCAGCATAATTGTAATGTGAATTTCAAAGCCAGCTGTTTAGCTGGCTATTTCCGTTAACATTAACGTTTTCCCACGACATCGCACACAAAACAGATCAGTAAGTTAGCCAAACCATTTGTACAATTTTTTACCAAAGTGATTTTGCATCACAGATATTCATGGGACATCCATATTCCGTCACTGTTAAAGTAATTCTGGTATAAATTACTCTATTGTCATCAAATCTACACTAAATAGCTATTAACATTAGTTATCAATTTAACTCGGCAATATTCAACGCTATTTCTGACGGCTATAATAGCCACGTAACATAGATTCTCTTCCTTACTCCAAACCCTTACCCCTTCAATTAAAAAACCCGTAAAAAACATTTAAAATCATAAATTTAACACCAATCACCTTTGATTTTCACGCTTGGCGTTCAAAGCAAAGCTAACGATGTTTTTTGAATCAACATTCAATGTAGTTAATCGCTACCCACTATAAATAATCAATTGATTAAATAATTTGACCATTGTGAAAAAAAAGACCATTATCACTTTAGGTAAACAAAAAACAAACATTGAATACAAAATGAAACAACCTGTTAAGGAAAGCAACAATGTCAAATACAAATAATGAGCTGATTGTCGTTACGTCCGCGATTGTGCAACTAAAAGCCGCTGCCAAATATAGAAACTTCAACCATGATACGTTCCAAAGTGTTATGTCATTCGCGAATACGGCGGGATTGTACATCGCTTTAATTAAGAAAAAAGAAAGAAGAATTATTTCAGATATGAACGTTTCTGCATGTAATCAATTAGTAAAAAAACTACAAAGTGCAATTTACGATGACGAGTTCGCACTGGAAGAGCTACGCAGTGTCTGCAGAACCAACAGTATATTGTCTGACGTTGCTCTATATGGGCAGGATGACCCCAGTGCTGCATTTATGTCTCTTGTCATTTTTCAAAATAGTCTGTCTAGTACACTGACACCCGCTTCATATCTGATTGACCTGATAACCCCCTACCTACACAAAGCCTATATCACTAGCTTAGAGCCTACATGGGCACAGAATCATCCGCTAGAGTCCCTTACAGCGAGAGAAAAAGAAGTGTACAACTGGATGTCGTCAGGAAAAACAAATAGAGAAATTGGACTTATACTTGGGATCAGTCAGTTTACAGTTAAAAACCATGTTGCTCGTATTCTTGAGAAGCTCAACGCACCTAACCGCTCGGCAGCCTTAGCCTTATGCAATTAATTGAACGATGAGTCCCACTAAAAACACTTAATGGGACTCTCTATAAGGGTCTACCAACCATTCATTACAGCAAGACAGGTATTGCTCACTTGAAGCCAGTAATATCTTTTAGCCATTCTCAGCAGCCCAAACGATTAAAAACATCGCCCGTAAAAAACCGATATTAAGCTAGCTCTTGACGAGCATACTTGCCATTTCGAGTTAACGGTAATTGAGACCAAACTTGAAGCCTATCAACCAGCATGTACTTTGGTAATAGTTTAGCACAATGCATTTTCAACTCTAACAGCGTCGGCGCTTTATCTTTAATGGTAATATGCGCGTGTAACTGCTTGTCTTCATTGAGAACAACAACACATTCTGCAACATGTTTATGCTTATTGATCGCATGCTCAACCTCACCTAAGTGAATACGGTAGCCCTTTACTTTCACCATATGATCTTCTCGGCCGTTATACATTAGTTCACCAAACTCATTGTAGTAGCCTAAGTCACCAGTGTTATAATATTGGTTTTCCTGAGCTGGTTTACCCCAATAACCAGCAAATACTGTAGGGCCTGATACACAGATGAACCCTCGCAAACCTTGCGCAAGTTCTTCACCAGTATTATTCCTGATTGTAATAATGCTATTGCTAGCTGAAAAGCCAATAGGTAGTAATTCTGGGACATTCTCACCTATTTCATAATAGGTGCAAACATTAGTCTCTGTTGGGCCATAAAAGTTATAAAGTCGAGCTTGGGGTAATGCTGCCCTTAATACTTTTAGCGCTTTAACCTCAAAGGCCTCTCCTGCAAAAATCACGGTCGTTAGCAACTTGCAACGCTCCGCGAAAAGCGGCTCAGCTTCGAGCATTAACTTAAGAGCGGTAGGTACTGAATACCAGACAGTGATCTGCTGCTGCTCTATAAAATCAATTAGCTGTTTTGGAACGTAACTTAGTAATTCAGACACGAGATGAACGCTAGCACCCGCCAATAAAGATACATAGATATCAAATACAGATAGATCGAAATGCCAAGGTGCATGATTGGCAAATCTATCCTGTTTACTGGGCATTAGTTTAGCCTTTGCCCAGTTAATAAATGCTAAGGCATTCTCATGAGTGATTTTCACTCCTTTCGGCGTTCCAGTTGAACCAGATGTATATAACATATAAGCGACATCTTGATAGTCGACTACCGCAGGGCTGTCTGTTGGAACAGCTTTCATAGCTTCGTTCCAACAGGTTAACGAAGCGATAAAGTCGGCAGTGCCATAGTATTCTTCGTTAAGGACAATCACCCGACACTGAATTGATACATCATGAGTGCATTGATCTAGCTGCTCAGCTGAGGTGATCAATACACTTAATTGACAATCGTTTCTTATTTCTTCAACACGCCTTATTGGGTTTGCCGGATCTATCGGTACATAAATCGCGCCAATATGAGTAACCGCAAGCATCGCAGCTAGTGCCCTACAGGACTTATCCACCCACAGGCCAATCCGATCACCAGACTTTACCCCCAAGCTACTCAAGTGGCCTGCGAAATGGAAGACAGCTTGGGATAATTCATCGTAATCCATACTTAATAGACCATCATGAACGGCTATTTTGTTTTCTCCGGCTGCGGACATTCCAGCTAGCAAAACCTCACTCAAATTTTTCATAACAAACCTAACCTATTACAAATTAGTTCACGTTGAATATCTGATGTACCAGAGAAAAGCACAGATCCAAGTGCATCTTTAATACTGCTATTCACTCCACCTTCGTCCAAATAACCAAGCGCTCCATGCACACGGATCACATCTAGCCCAGACTGTACAAAGGCTTCGCTGATGGCTAATTTGCTTGTCGCCACTGCTTTTGTATTGTCTACCTCTTTTGATTTTTGCCATGCAGCAAAATAAAGCAGCAACCTTGCACTTTGTAACCTAACCTCCATATCCGCGATACGGTGAGAAACAGCTTGAAACTTACTGATCGTCTTATCACCTTGTTTGCGCATATTTGCATACTCGATGCAAAGATCTAAATCGCGCTGCATCACGCCAATAAACAACGCAAATAAACAACAGCGCTCCCAATCCATTGAAGCTGCAAATATCCTAGCGCCTTGACCCTCATCACCGAGCACATATCGCTTATGTACCTTAACCTCATCAAAGAAAACTTGATTCAACTGAGCAGAGTTCAAACCCAGTTTTTTGTAGCTATTTCCAACTTCTATACCAGGTAAATCAGCGGGGATAACAAATGCAGTTTGTCCGAGATATCCAAACTTAGCGTTAGTCGTCGCATAGGCGATAAAATAATCAGCAACACTACCGTTAGTCACGTAAGACTTAGCGCCTTTGATGATGTAATAATCACCTTCTCGGCTCGCCGTTGTTGCTAACTTTGCTATGTCTGAACCTGCTTCAGCTTCCGAAATAGCATTCGCCGCGATTTTTTCTCCAGAGGTGAGTAGAGGTAATAACTCCCGCTTAATCGCTTCGCTTCCATGCTCATAAATTGGCATGACACAAGCAAAGGTATGTGCAGCACCGGCAAACAAAACGCCGGTATCCGCGCCGCCTTGTCCGAGTCCCTCCAGTACCTTTACTGTGGTTAAAATATCCAATCCCGATCCACAAGGTGAGTATTCACTATCAACAGGTAATCCAAAATAACCGAAGTCACCTAAAGATTTCCATAAATCGAGTGGAAACTCGCCCGGTTGATGGCTTGTAGATCGTAATTCTGACGAATAACTTAGAGCATGCTCAAATAGCGACAGCTGCGCCTCATTCCATTCAAAATTCATTTGTATTCCCCACTTATCCTATTTTTAATTATTGAACTTCAGTCTTAACTTGCCATCTGTTTACGGTCGTATTCTTCGATTGCATTTCTGAAAATAGCTGGCGCTTTCCAGTCCTTACAATCAAAACAACAACCGCCCAATAAGCGTATGACTTCATCCCTAAGATCAGGGTTTTGCATTTGATAGCCAAAGAAAATGGGGTAAATCCAAAAGTAGCGAATAAGATCTGCTGCGATTTGTTGACCTCCGTTGCTCCAATCTCGATAAGCGTAAAAAGGGGCTTTCCAGTCTTGACCATTAACAACCTGTTCAATCGCTTCAGCAGCTCTAATCCCTTCTTTCATTGCGAACGAAACACCGTAGGAGAAAATAGGGTCTAGGAATCTATGTGCGTCTCCAATGCAAAGCCAACCATCACCAACAAATGGTTCTATTCGGTAAGAAAAGTCAGCCATTGACTGAGACTCACCTTGACGTTCGGCATTTTTGAAGCGTCGCTTCAGCTCTGGGCTGATGTGCTCCATGCCCCATTCGATTGCATCATCTGGGTTTTTGCACTCTTTATAATAGAGATCCTTCGGTATAACGACTCCTAAGCTGTCCGTATCTGGAGAAATAGGAATGATCCAAGACCAATGATATTGCTTTGAATATAGGATGGTTGTATTGGTGGAAAACGGCGGTAAATCTCTTTCCACCCCTTTATAATGCGCAAATGAAGCAATTTGCTGAGAGAAGAATTCAATCTGGCGTTTTCCTGCAATGCCTTTTCTTGAAAGAAAGGTGTTTTGTCCACTCGCATCGACTAGCACCTTCGATCTTACTTGATGTTCAATGCCATCGGCTTTATACACAGCCCCAACAACCTTGTCACCTTCTCGAATAACATCAGTTACCATACCAAGTTGATATTCAACGCCGTGTTCAACCGCCTTTTGTTTGATCATATTGTCAAAATCGCTGCGACGCACTTGCCAAGTTGGCGCGAGAATTGGGATAAAGAACTCATTTTTTGATAATGAGCCTATAACGTTTACGCCGGGTTTGTCAGGAAATCCAGCAGCATCCATTGCATCTGCAAGGCCTAAGTCACGAATGATCTGCCCAGCATTACCAGTTAACGACTCACCGATGTGGAAACGAGGAAACTGCTCTTTTTCAATACATAAGACCGACATGCCTTTCTTACGGCATTCAATTCCACATAGGCTCCCAGCAGGCCCACTTCCAATTATTACAACGTCATAATGTGTAAATCCGTTCATTACATAGCCACCTTATTTAAGAAATCTTCAACTACCCAAACAAACTCTTCTGGTCGCTCTGACGCTGAGAAATGACCACAGCGAGACAAGCGTGTCACCGTTGCATTTTCGAGTTTTTCAGCTGCTTTTTCGCTCCACTCTGGAGGAATAATCTGATCATGATTACCAGCGATGAATAAAGTTGGTACCTTAACGCCGTCGAACGTGGTTGCCATTGATTTACGCGCATACTCGTCGAGGAATGAGTGATAAGCAGGTCTAGAAAGTACATCATTTAGTAGGTCTTCCAGCGCAGGAGTCATTTTTGGTGGATGGTAATATGCAGCAGCTAAAAACTGCTCAGGGTTTGAAGACATCTTCTTGAGATCTCCCCACCAACTATCAACGTCTTCCACCAAACCAAAGCCTGTACATACGAGCGCTTTCACCTTCTCCGGATAGCGGCGAGCTATTTCAGTCGCTATCATGCTGCCCGCGGAGTTAGCGACAAGTACCCATTCTTGCTCTTCTAATGTTTCTAAAAACTGTAATGTAAATTCCACATGATCTACATATGAAGGCGCATCGTTGCTACTTTGGCTTAGTCCAAATCCAGCTAAATCAAGCGCAATGGCATTGTGACGACCTTGTAATGAGCGTAGCGTTGAAGACCAAGATGTTGATGGGTTGCCAAGCGCTGGAAGCATAATCCACAATGGACCTTTACCTTTAACACGTAAGGTGTGCTGTTTGAATCCGTTACCGGTGTCTATCAACTCTCGCTGAATGCCATAACTCTCTTGTAAGCAAACCAAGCGCTCTAGCTCGGACACTTCAGCTGCACGCTCAGTTTCAACGATCCCTGATAGTGATTTAATCAGCATCGAAAGCGTCTTTATATTCTCAAAATGCACTGGTGTTATATTATTTTCAGGGATCTTTGCACCATACTTTTGATCAACATGTGCAAGCAAACGCACCATTGATAATGAGTTTAATATACCTAATTCAAGCAAGGGCGTATTTTCATCTAAATCGGGGGCGGCGCCTTCCAAAAGGTCGTTATTTATAAAATCGATCAGCTCTTTTTCCACTTTAATCTCCATTAATTTAAAAACAAGTCCCCACAAACAATATAGAAACAAGATAATAAAAAAATAGCTAAGTAGGACTATTAAATTAGTTAGATCGGACTATATGAAAAACCCCAGCAATGCGTAACTTATATATAACTAAATATCAAAACTAAAAAATGGAGTTATTATGCTAAAAATCACATTTGTACAGCACGACGGTTCAACAATAGATACTGAAGTTGAACCTGGAATGTCGATTATGCAGGCTGCAATAGAGAATCTAGTAGAAGGGATCGAGGGTGAATGCGGTGGCTCCGGAAGCTGCGCAACATGCCATTGTTATCTATCTGAACAATGGTCAGGTAAAGTCACGCAGCCTGATAATAATGAAAGCCAAATGCTTGAACTGGTGAACGACACAACCGCATTTAGTCGCCTTAGTTGCCAAGTAAAAATCACTCAAGAACACCATGGCTTGAGCGTTACCTTGCCTGAGTCTCAATACTAAAAAAGGAAAAATCATGAAAAGGTGTATCATCGTTGGAGGTGGCCATGCAGGGGCTGAGGCCGCTTTTGAACTGCGCAAAAGGAACTGGACGGGAGAAATTTTAATCCTCAGTTCGGAGAGCTATCTTCCATACCATCGCCCCCCTCTTTCCAAGACCTTCTTGACTGGTGAATCACCACTGAAACGACTTTACATTAAACCGCCGGCAGCCTATACAAAAGCAAATATTGATATTAAGTTAGAATCTTTTGTTGTCGATGTAATACCCGACGAAAACACCATCAAGCTCAGCTCAGGAGATACATTATCGTACGATAAACTGATCCTCTGTACAGGTGCTTCTCCAAGAAAACTAACACTGCCAGGTGCTGAGTTAGCAAACGTATTTTCGATCAGAACACTTGGTGATATCGAGCAGATCGCTAAGCAGGTAAATTACGAACAAAATAAAAAGAATATCGTTATGATTGGTGGTGGATATATAGGTTTAGAAACCGCTGCCTCGTTCAAAAAGTTGGGACATCAAGTTACTATTCTAGAGCGTAATGAACGCGTGTTAAACCGTATTGCAGCTGAGCCAATAGCGAGCTACGTAACCACCTTACATGCCTCCAAAGGCGTGACGATCCTCACCAATAAAGCAGTTGTATCATTAGCTGGAAATGGCAAAGTGGAGTCTGTTATCTGTGATGATGGGAGTAGTTTTCCAGCAGATTTGGTTGTTGTTGGGATTGGTGCTCATGCTAATTCAGATCTGGCAGATAAAGCAGGGTTAATTACAAAATGCGGCAGAGTGTTGGTCAACGACCAATGCCAAACTGCAGCACCTAATATTTATGCCGCGGGCGACTGCACCTTAGCTATAGAACCTTTCAGCGGTGAGGTAACTGCCATAGAATCCGTGCCTAATGCAGTTCAGCAAGCAAAAATAGCAGTAGCCAGTATTTGTGGAACAGCTCAGCCACAAAGGCAAGTGCCATGGTTTTGGTCTGATATCTATGATTGCAAACTACAAATTGCTGGGCTATATCAAGAGTATGACGCTGTAGTAGAGCGAGCATACAGTTCAGATAGCAAGAGTTACTGGTATGTAAAAGCTAACAAATTGATTGCTGTAACCTGCATTAATTGTCCAAGCGATTTCCAAGCTGCTAAGAAAATCTTAAGAGAAAATATAAATATTTCTCTACAGCGGTTATCGAATACAGCGACCCCTATTGCTATACAAGATACGCCGTTACACGCTTGATATTTTAAGTCTAACAATACTGGATGCTACCTTGCTGGCATCCAGAAAAGTATTACTTTGCGCCGTTTAAAAATAAGTTATAAATATAGTCTGCCCACTCTTTTCCAAAGATCTGACTATCATTAATATTCCAAACATTCGTTCTGATCTCATCAAGTAAAAAAGGAGAAATAATTAAAGAAACTAGGTTGAATGCAGCAAGCCCAGCTTTTTTTTCATCTTTAATAGAGGTCTCAGCAATAATAAGCTTAGGTAGTAATTCAGAAACCTTACCTGGAAAGGCATTAATAAAAGCATAACTTAGTGGTGTAGACTTAAACATGACTTCTTCTTTCAAGATAGAGACGACCGCTGGATTAAACTTCAAAATTTCGCTTACTGATATAATAAATTCATACAACGGTCTTTCTTCTTCTTCAATCTTCTCAAGTTTAGTGAGCAAAGGGGCCGATAAACTTTCAACTACTGAGATAAAAAGGTTCTCTTTACTGCCGAAATAATATTTAATCATCGCAGAGTTTAGCTGAGCTTCATTCGCAATGTCTCTTATTGTAATCTTACTATACGGCTTTTTATCCAGTAACGTTTTTCCAGCAATAATTAACTTGTTTCTTTGCCTGTTTTGCCTTTCACCGTCAACAGGACGACCTTTTTTTATATATTTCATAAGTTAATATCTTATTTTTATTATAAAACTAGTGATACTGTAGATAAATATGATAACTTGTTGAACCGACTTCAGCTGCAATTAATACAAGTAAAAAGCTAACTAGTTGCCCAACGCTAATTTTTGAGCAAACATATGCACCTAGTGGTGCGCCGACAACAACTACGGGAATGGCTGCTAAAAGATATCCTTGAATCTGATGATCAATAACATCTAAATACCACGCATTTATAACACTACCCAAAACCGAAGTAAAGGCCATCACTATTACAGACGTAGCTGTTGCTTTTTTCAAATCTGCGTTACAAAAAACAACCAAAAATGCGAATAATATTATATCTGAACCAGACCCCACCAGCCCACTGGCGATACCACCAATAAACGCAATGGCTGTGATATATCGCTTTTCTGGATTGATTGTTAAGCAAGTGCCTTGGTGGTGCATTTTACGTCTTATTCTGTAGATCATTGTGATCGCAAAACATAGAAGTAAAAAACTAAATATCGCCTTTACTATTGCGCCCTCAACTACCGGGGTAATCAAGATTAAACTAACCGCAACACCGACCGCCGACATAGGCAATGCGACTAAGACCTCTCGACCATAGAATGGGATCCCTCGGCATACAATAGTTAGCGCCGCCGCGGTCATCCCAAAACTCTGAATAGCCAATGAAAACACCTTAGCGGTATGAGGCTCAATGTTGAGTACTTTGGTCATGATGGGAAATGCGACAGCCCCACCACCAAGCGCAGTTCCACCAGCAACGAAAGAGCCAAATACCATAGTTAATGCAATCTGAAACTCATTCACAATTTGAAATAGTGCAGAGTTAAAGCCTTGTATCCAAATTAAAGACAAATAGACTAAGAGAGTAAAATACAAGGGCAAGAAACTTGCCCTATATAGCTTAGTTAAGTAAATCATATTTAAATTTAAAGGAGTTGGTATTTATTGAATAAACACTACACGATAAAATCAAATATAGAATAGTCAATTCGGACCATATTAGATAGATAATTATAAAAGCTCAAAAATTTAATTTAAAATTCAAATAAAACTAAAAATTCAGCTGTTATTTTTTCTGCTTCCGAACTTATCTGTTCATCTATATTCTCTATAGGTCGAGCCAAGATTGCGTTAAAAAAACTGGTGCTTTTCGCCCGGGAGATAATAAATTCAGCTGCATACGTTGGATCAACTTGCTTCAAGCAACCCGCTTTAATTTCTATCGCCAGTGAACTTGCGAGCTTAGATACCCCTTTATGAGGACCATATACTAAGAACGCCTCCCCAACCTCATCAAAGTACCCCGAATAATAAATAGCATTCCTAAGTAAGTTAACATACCAAGGATCCGTTATGAACGTTAGATATTCAGTCACTTTCGCGTTGATGAATTCATCCAACGTTTGATCTTCGGCCCGTGGCTCAAACATCTTTTCAATTTGCTTTTCGCACTCACTACTCAAAATCGCAACAAACAACTTTTCTTTCGTTTTATACCTAGAATAGATGGTTGGTTTGCTCACTTTCGCTTCTTTTGCAATATCATCCACAGAAACTCTATCCAGTCCATTTTCTATAAAAAGCCGAGTTGCTGCGTCTTTGATAGCTTTATCTTTCTTTTCTGCTCGAGTACTCAAATATTTTCTTCTCTTGGTGGTGTGAGCTGTTGCTCGTTAAAGTCGATCTGGCTCTCTGTATCTTGTGCTTTTTCTTTGCGTGTTAAGATTTCATACAAGACGGGGATCACGAATAAGGTTAATGGGGTCCCTATCCCTAAACCAAACGCAATTGCAGTCGCCATGGAGAAGAAGAGTACATCATTTGCGACGATAAGCGGTAGCAATCCAACTATAGTCGTTATTGAAGTAATCAAAATAGGCCTCATTCTGACGCTTGATGCCTCTACCAGAGCATCTCTGAACGAAATGTCACTGCGTTTACGCTCTATATCAGCTCGGTCAATCAATACAATTGCATTGTTGATGATTATGCCGGCCAATGCCAACAAACCTAAAATAACAATAAAACCGAACTCTCCACCCATCATTTTCAAACCGCTGCCAGCGCCGAATACAACCAAAGGTATTGTCAGCAATATAACAAAGGGTCGTCTGAATCCACCAAATTGAGAAATTAAAATCAACACTATGATACACAAAGCCAATGGAAAATTAGCAGCCAAAGCCGCTTTCCCTTTCTTAGAATCAGCAATGATCCCATCAAACTCAATCGAGTAGCCCTCTGGTAAATGCTTGTTTAACTCAGTGATCTGTTTTTGCATCTTCGGTGCGAGATCTTCTGGAGAGTATTTCAGGTTTCTCCCTTCAATTGTGACTGTAGGTACACCATCTTCTTTTTCAATCACGGGAAATCCTGTCTCGTAATTTATATTAATAAGTTGCTCCAGCGGTATAGGCTCCCCTGAAATGGGCGAAATAATGGTTTCCGCTTTTAAAGCCACTACATCTAAGTGTTCTGCACCTCGAAGAACCACAGGAACATTATCATCATCCTGCCTAGATACAGAAACAACCGTACCATTCAAAAACTGAGAAATAGTTGTCAGTACTTGAGCTTCGGAAATACCAGCTTGCTCGGCGAGTATTTTGTTAACACTGATATTCGCTCTCGTCGATAAATTGAACCAGTTTGACCAAATATGGATCATATCTGGGTACCCTTCAAATAGCTTTATCACTTGCTGCGAACCATTAAATACCTGAGCATAGTCCGGCCCTTTGTATTGCACTTGCAGTACGGTGGGATCCGAAGGTCCAGTAAACATACCTGACACTCTAAACTTTACATCAGGCAGTAAGATCCCTGCCACTTTTCTCAACTGTGTCAACGTCTCATCTACCGCTTCGCGTGACTTAACATCAATCAATAAAAAACCAACATTACTAGCAGGGTCTAAAGGGGCGAGAGAAAATATAAACCTAGGTCCTCCAAATCCAATATACGCCATCACATGATTAACGTGAGGAAACGCACCTTCATCACCTAATGCTTCTGTTAACTCTGTGATTGCGGCTTCAGTGACTAAGGTAGAGCTGCCAGCAGGTGTATTAACATAAGCCAATAGCTGATGGCGATCACTTGATGGGAAAAACTGTTTAGGTGTCGATGCGATTAGTTTTATACCTACGGCAAACAATGCGATAGCGCCGAAGATTACCCATTTTTTATGGTTTAGCGCGTAGACCAGTGTAGCTCGATACTTTATTTCTAATTTAGTAAAGACGGCGGTAATTGCCGTTTCCTTTGTCGGTTTATTGGAGACAAACAAATAGCACATAGTCGGTGTCACTGTCATGGCCAAAAGCCAGGAAATCCCCAAAGAAATCAATACAACAAGCGAGATATTACGTGTGAACTCGCCAGCACCATGCTCTGCCATCATCAAAGGAATAAACACAATCACAGTGGTAGCTGTGGAAGAAAGTAACGGTAGAGCAAGCTCTTTCCCAACTTCAGCAAGTGCTCGATATTTATCTTTATGTTCTTCATAGCGCCGTTTAAATTGCTCGGCAACGACAATCCCATTGTCGACCAGTAATCCAAGAGCAATCACCAAAGTCGCAAGGCTCATACGTTCCAACTGCATTTCAAACATTCCCATCACAGCAAGTGTCGCAAGCATTACACATGGAACGATAGCACCAACAATTAACCCCATTCGCACACCTAAAAACAGCATTACTACGGCAAGAACAATAAATAGGGTTTGCAAAACGTTTATAGATACCCCATACACCGCTTTTTCAACTTCGATGCTTTGCTTGGATACGATGTTAAGTGCGATTTCTGGTGATAAATTTTTGCGAATATCACTTAATGCTTCATCAAGACGTCTTGTATAGTTAATGACACTCTGTTCAGGCTGCATAACAACAGACAGCACGACGGCTCGTGAGCCGTCAAAGAAAGCGGCTTGCTGATAAGGACTTTTTGTGGTTTTTGTGACAGTAGCAACATCACCTAATGTAATAATACCATGTGGCGTTGTATTACTTTTATCGCGAATCAAAATGGGTAATCGCAGTAACTTGTCTTCCGTGTCTAAGCCCAGGTTCGCACTGACGAGAATCGAGTATTCGTTAGTATTAACAGCGCCAATGGCCTCATAATTATTGTTCTTTCTGATAATTTGCGAGACGACCCCTTTGGTCAATCCAAATGCCTCTAGGGCAGCATCGTTAAAATCAATGTAAAAAACCTCTTCGGGACTACCATGTAAACCAACGCGACGAGTACCTTCAATGAACACGAGCCTATCTCTGATACTTTGTGCAACATCATATATATCGTCTAGTGCCATTGATTTTGATGTCAGCGCAAAGGTCATCACCGCAACATCACCAAAGTCATCATTAACGATTGGTTTATGTGCACCTTGTGGTAGGCTGCGACTCGCAAACTCTACAGCTTCAGCCAGTTCATCCCATATTTGATCGAGTTTGCTATATTTATCTTCAACCTTGGCGTGAATAATCGACAGGCCATCCATCGATGAAGATCTCACTTCATCTAGCTCAGGTAACGTGACAATCGCAGCTTCTAGTGGTCTGGTTACTAGCCTTTCTACATCTTCCGCTTTCATATTTGGGAAACTTGTCGAGATCACCGCTTCTCTGATTATCACCTCAGGATCTTCTCTAGCAGGTAAACTAAAGAAGCTAAAAATACCAAAACACATTGCTAATAACACAGAAGTAAGTATCAAAGAACGTTGCTTATAAGCGAATACTGAAATGGACATAATTTAAGTCTCTCTTACGCTATGAATTGACTAATTCGACAACTTGCCCGTTCGCAAGTCCCTGCCCACCATGCATGACAATATTGCTATTTTCATCTAAGTCACCGCTAACAAATACCCGACCACTGCGGATCCGCTCGATAAGTACAACCTTCTTAAATACTGTTTGTGTTTTTGGATCTAGAAGCCAAACAAAATGATTATTGCGGGTATCGCGATAGAGTGCAGCAATGGGTATCGAATAGTTATTTCTAGCGTTTCTTATACTGAACGACACATTGACTGGCGCGCCTGGAACAACAAGATCCGTGAACTTATTATCCAATATGATAAGCGCCTCAATTAAGCCATTAGCACTGGCTTGACGATTGATACTCTTAATAACACCTGAGAGTAGGTTTTTCTCTAAGGTATACATAGATACCTGCTGACCTACCTTAATTTGATTAACGTGTTGATATGGGATCCGCGTTAGTACTTCCAATGTAGTATTGTCCGATTTCACAGACAAAACGGCTTGATTAGCTGAAACATGCTGGTTTTTTTGAGCGAACTTTCCTGTCACACTACCGTCGAAAGGCGCAATGATCTGCGTATCGGCCAAGCCTTTTTTAGCCGTATCTCGCTTAGCCTCCAGCAAGTTAACTTGGGCAAATGCACTATCAACCTTCAACTTCCAAAGGTCAACTTCGGTATCCGAAACCAAAGAGCGCTTGCTCAGCGCTTTTCTGCGCTCGAATTCAATCTTTGCATTTTCTAAATCGTATCTCGCCTGATTTAGACTCGCTTCGGCTTCTTTAAGAGCAAGTTTAGACGTAACAGAGTCTAGTCGAGAAAGCACATCACCTTTTGCAAAGCTATCTCCGATGTCCAAGTCTAACGATACGATTTTCCCTCTTCCTTCAAAGCTCAGCTCACCACGATCATGAGCTCGAACATACCCAAGATACGATTGCTCAATATAATCTTTGCCACGGTCAACTCGCGTAATACTCACCTGCGGCTTTTTCTCAGTATTTACCTTACTTGGTGCTGCACTTCCGCATCCTAGTGTCTGTAGAGTTAAAAAACCAGCTAAAACACAACTACTTATTCTAAATAAATACATAATCCATACCTCACCCTCGTAAGCAAATTCCCTATCGCAAATTGTGGGAAGATTTGCTGTAGCGACACGACTCAAATTTAACGAACACAAACTATACTATACGGTTTAGTTTAATTTGCAAATAGAACGTTTTTAAATTTTGTACAGGCAAATGAGCAAACTTTGATCATCTCTTTTTCGTCACTCGCAATTCTTATCTATTTAGTGTAAAACGGGGTTCTACTGATTTGCGCGCATGACACAGGATCCTAAGTGGCATTACCGAACAAAGTGAAGACGCTTCTCGATGAAGCACAAGAACTTACCGATTACCGTGATTGTCTTGCTTTTTTCTACAAATGGTTAAGCAATCAATTTGCCAAGCAACCCGTTAGAAATTTAATTAACTCTCGAGCCGAATTTATCGACCGGTTGTTGATTAAACTGTTTAATGAAACCGGATTGGCGCACCAACCAGACTTATCTCTCATCGCCGTAGGTGGTTATGGCCGCGGTGAATTGCATCCTTTCTCTGATATCGACTTTCTGGTGCTGACCAAATCGCCTCCCTGTGAAGAAGTAACCAGCTGTTTGGAGCGTTTTGTCACTTATCTATGGGATTTAGGTCTAGATATTGGTCATAGCGTAAGAACTCATGAACAAGTCCTAGAACAAAAACAAAATGACGTTCACTTTGCCACAAGTCTGCTAGAAAGCCGCCTAATTTGTGGTAACCACATTGAGTATGAACACCTCAAACGACATATCGTTGAAACCCCAATTTGGCAATCTAGTGACTTTTTTATCGCCAAGGTCAACGAGCAGAATATTCGCCATAAAAAATGCCACGGTACCGCCTATAACCTTGAGCCTAATATTAAAGAAAACCCCGGTGGCCTTCGCGATCTGCAAACCATTTTTTGGGTCGCTAAAAAGCACTTTCGCGCTGAAACTTTGGAAGAGTTGATCAATCACGGATACTTGACCCATGAAGAATATCAAGAGCTGTTAGAGTGCATAGAAAACCTGTGGAACATTCGCTTTGCGCTACACCTGGCTGCTGGTCGCAGTGAGAACCGTTTACTGTTTGACCATCAACCACATGCCGCTGAGCTCCTCGGTTTTGGCTCTGAGGGTAAAGCCTCGGTCGAGCGCATGATGAAACGCTTATTTAGGATCATGAGCCGAGTGCGCGAAATGAACCAGATGCTACTCTCCTATTTCGAACAAAGCATTCTTCCCGAGCAGTTGGAACAAGAAGCCGTGCCACTCGACAGAAACTTTGAGCGTATTGGCAATAAAATTCGCGTTAAAAATCCTTCGGTCTTTTTTCGTCGAGAGAATTTGTTTGTCCTCTTTGAGCATATTGCGGACAACCCTAAAATCACTCACATTGACCCAAGTACCATCCGTACCATGCGCCAAGTAAGACGCCGTTTATTAGGTGATCTACAAGATTACGCAGGCTGTCGTGATGCTTTTTTAAGGTTATTGAAACACCCCAACGGCATGGGCCGAGCGTTTACTCTGATGCACAAACACGGGATCATCGCCGCCTACTTACCGCAGTGGCGTAATATTTTTGGCCAAATGCAGTTCGACCTATTTCACGCGTATACAGTGGATGAACATACCCATAAGCTCATCAATAACATCTACCGCTATTTCGATAAAGAGCATATTAGCGAGTTCCCTATTTGTTCTGAGATTGTTGCCCGCATGGACAAGCCAGAACTACTTTACTTAGCTGGGATCTTTCACGATATTGCCAAAGGTCGAGGTGGCGACCATTCCGAGCTTGGCGCAGTTGACGCCATGGCATTTACCAAAATGCACGGCTTTACGTCGTCGGATGCGAAGCTTGTCGCATGGCTGGTGCAAAATCACCTACTGATGTCTGTCACAGCCCAGCGTAAAGATATTAACGACCCCGATGTTATTGCTGAATTTGCACAAAAAGTGAAAAACGAGCGTCAGCTAGATTATCTCTATTGCTTAACGGTTGCCGACATTCGTGCAACCAACGACAACCTCTGGAACGACTGGAAAAACACCCTCTTACGCGAACTGTATTTGCATACTCAGCGGGCACTACGCTTGGGCCTTGAAAATCCAATGGATATGCGCGATCAGATCCGTGATAAGAAACGCCAAGCCAAGCAACGGCTGATTAATTTAGGTTACTTCGAAGAGTACATTGACCTTATTTGGTCACGCTTTAAGGCTAACTATTTTACTGCTTTTAGCGAACAGCAGATCTCTTGGCATACTGAGCATCTATTAAAATCTGATGACTTAAGTCAGCCAAGTGTGATCGTCTCTGACAAGCCTATGCATGGCGGGACGCAAGTATTCGTATACAGTCCTTATGAATCGGCGCTATTCGCCAAACTAGTCAGTGTAATTGGCTCTAAAAAAGCACAGATCCAGCATGCTCAGGTCATGACCACAAAAGATGGCTATGTTGTCTTTAGCTTTGTTATCCTAGAAGTGAATGGCGATCCGCTCAGCACCAGTCGTGCAGCGGGGATCAGAAGAGGTTTAGAGACGCTCCTAAAAGATCCAAAAAAGAAAATCAGAGTAAAAAAGAATCGCTCACAGAAGTTTAAAGATTTTAATATTAGGCCAAAAATTATCTTACGCCCTCATGCTAGAGCAAACCGTAGCCTTATTGAAATTCAGGCCATTGATATTCCGGGGTTGCTGACTAAAATTGCTGAGGTATTTCAGGCCTATTCACTACATATTCATGCCGCGCGCATTACAACCGTCGGCGAACGCGCAGAAGACTTTTTCGTCGTCTCAAACAAAGATTACAAGGCACTAGATGAAGTCCAAAAAGCCGAGCTTCACCGTGCTCTACTCAAGAAATTAAATGCTGAAACAGATTAACGAGGAATTTATGTCTGATTTAAAAACGACTATTGAAACCGCATGGGAAAACCGCGATACCATCACCCCAACCACGGTATCAGACGAAGTAAAACAAGCGATTGTCAACGCGTTAGAAATGCTAGATTCAGGTGCGGCGCGTGTTGCGGAAAAAGTTAGCGGTGAGTGGGTTGTACATCAATGGTTGAAAAAGGCGGTGCTGCTGTCTTTTAGAATTCGTGACAACCAACCAATGAGCGATGGTGTTAACCAGTTTTATGACAAAGTACCATTAAAATTCTCAGACTACACGCCAGAGCAGTTCCAACAAGGTGGTATGCGCGTGGTACCAAACGCGGTAGCACGTCAGGGCAGCTTTGTCGGTAAGAACGTGGTACTTATGCCGTCCTACGTTAATATTGGTGCATATGTTGATGAAGGCACTATGGTAGACACTTGGGCAACCGTAGGCTCTTGTGCACAGATCGGTAAAAACGTACACCTATCTGGCGGTGTGGGCATTGGTGGCGTATTAGAGCCGTTACAAGCCAATCCAACGATTATTGAAGATAACTGTTTCATCGGTGCGCGTTCTGAAATCGTCGAAGGTGTGATTGTTGAAGAAGGTGCGGTCATCTCCATGGGTGTCTATATTTCACAAAGCACTCGTATTTATGACCGTGAGACTGGTGAAATCCATTATGGTCGTGTGCCAGCCGGTGCTGTGGTAGTGCCAGGTTCACTCCCAAGTAAAGATGGATCTCATAGCCTGTATGCAGCAATTATTGTGAAAAAAGTAGATCAGCAAACTCGCGAAAAAGTTGGGATCAATGCACTACTTCGCTCACTAGACGACTAATTGTCACGACAGTTTCGAAAAGGGAGCTTTCTGCTCCCTTTTTCATGTGTTACCAGCGGTAGTCCAATGACACTAGAATGTTTCTTGGTCTTCCTGGAAAGTACCTTTCACCACTAAATGAAGTGTAATCGGCACGCTCAGCGTAGCGTTCGTCGGTTAGATTTTTCACTCTCATCGTCAACGCCAAATGCGGATTTACCTGCCACTTTCCTCGTAAGCTCAGTACATCGTGACCAGAATAACGATGAAGATTTTCGGGGTCAGTAAAATACTCTCCTACATGATGCCAAGCTAAAGACCAACTGAGGTTATCTAGTGCTTGCCAGTATAATTGGGCGTTAAAGATGTTCCTTGGTGCTGAATCTAGATCGTTGCCATTAATATTGATACCACTAAGAATATTATCTTGTTCATAGGTATGCTTAGCATGGGTTGCGGCGAGATCTAGTTGCCAATGTGCTGAGAATGAATAACTCAGCTCCAACTCCACACCTCGGTGCCTTGAGCGACCATCGTTGATATAGAAAAAGTCACTATCTCGGAAGATCAAATTTTCTTTTTTCATATCATAAATCGCGATCTGATAACCAAGACTATCTGCTCTCCCCTTTAGTCCAAGCTCGATATTATCCGCCTTTTCCTCCTCTAGCGAGGCTTTTAACTGCACTCGCTGCAATTGGTAAAGCTCAGCAGTTTGTGGCGCACGATAACCTTGAGACACGTTAGCATAGGCAATATGTCGCTCAGTGAACGCATAGCTTAGGCCAAATTTTGGTGAAAAATAAGCAAAGCTATCTTTGCCACTGGCTGGGCGACTATAACGACATCCTCCCATTGCACATACTGAGCCATCTTCTTTAGTACGCCCAGTAGGCAAAAAGTTGCGATAATCGTATCTCATTGACTCAAAACGAGCGCCCAGTTCAACTAACCAGTTACCTTGTCGCCAACTGAGATTTGCAAAAGGCGCGAGTTGCATCGCATCTACTTCATAGTCGTAATGCTTTCCTGTGGGAATAGTTGAACGCAAAAATGCAGAGCCTTCAGTCGGCGTAGGCTGATACTGCAACATCTCGCCTTGGGTATACTCCGTATCCATTCCCCAATCTAGTTGTATTGAGTCACTTAATTCAGTGTGTATAAGCGTTTGCAGCCCCACACCAGTTTGACCATTTTCTTCAAACGGCTTACCCGGTAAGAAATGCTTAACAAATTCCATCTCTTGCCAGCGAACATAAGGTTTTATCAGCACGGTGTTGCTTTCGTCAAAGTACCCGGTTATTTCTGTCCAAGCTCTAAATGACTTCGCCTTTCTAAATGCTTCAGGGTTTTCGTTTTGCTTCGCCAATTGCTTATTTTTATAACTATCCACTCCTGTTACATAACCCGCAGTTTGCTGATCTAGGTGGGTGTATGTCATTCCAGATACGACACCAATCTTCTCGCCTTCATATTGGTGTTTGACGCTCAACTTTTGTTGCTTAACGCTTTCATCGTCACGATAACCCGTATCTTTTGTAAGGGTTAACGCGGCGCCCAAGCCAAGGGCTTTTTCGCCAGCTTGTATCCGAGTTCGGCTATAACCATAGGAGCCGATGTCTAGTGCAACTCTAGGTGCTTTTTGAATATTATTTGAAGTGATCACATTAACCACTCCGTGCACCGCATTAGAGCCATACAACACGCTATTTGGCCCTTTTAGCACTTCAATACGCTCTGCCGCTTCATAGTGCGATTCAAATAGTTCATTGATATTACAAAAACCTGCGGCTCTGAGTGCAATACCATCTTCAGCCATTAAAATGCCGCCACATGCGCCTGCACCAGATAGCACTTGTGAGCGCAATGCAGGTAGATACTCTTGACCATTACCATGTTGTATATTTGCACCAGCAACAAGCCTCAACGCTTTTTCGATATGCGTGACGCCTATGTCATCTAACTGAGCTTCCGTGAGCAAAGAGAGGCTTACGGGGCGCTCTCCTACCGTCTCAGCTAACCTGGATGCCGTAGTAGTGATGACTTCAAATTCGTTGTTCTCTGTCGCTTCGCTAAGTTGTGGTGCAAGGGCACAACTTGCAAAGACCAACACCATTTTTTTCATTTTGATACCTATTGTATTAGGGCCTGTTGATCTTTGCTGTTTGATTTTTGTTCTCCTGAGTGTGTTTTGGTCGCGACGCTCGACTTGCCGCCTAGTAATCTAGGCAAAAGTTGAGCAACAATGAACAAAGCGCACTCAGGTGAACCCAAAGGGCAGCGCTTGATTAGCATTTCTACTGTGTTCTCGCCTGACTCACATAGAATAACTATGCTACGCAGGCTCTGCCTTGTACAAATACCAATCAAACTGCTGCAAAAACAAACTTGAAAGGTAAACAGGCCCTAACTCGATTACAAGGCAAAAAGAAAGGGCTACACAGCCCTTTCGTTTTCTTTACCACTAAGCGTTATGCCTGTCTTGCCTCTAACATCAAACGTTTCATATCTCGTACAGCCTTTTCCAGCCCATCAATTGCCGCTCGAGCAACAATAGCATGACCGATGTTAAGTTCGTAGATTTCTGGCATTTGTGCAATCGGTTTAACATTATGGTAATGCAAACCATGGCCGGCGTTGACGATAAGGCCTAGGCCATGAGCATACTGAACGCCTTCACGAATGCGTTCAAGCTCCGCGGTCATTTCGGTGTCGCTCTCAGCATCCGCATAAGCACCAGTGTGGATCTCAATGTAAGGCGCACCGGTTTGCTTTGCAGCATCTAGCTGCTTTTTGTCCGCGTCGATGAACAAGCTTACTTTGATACCTGCATCAGCTAGACGCTGAGTTGCCGCTGTGATCCTATCTAGATTACCCGCAACGTCTAAGCCACCTTCCGTCGTTAACTCTTCGCGTTTTTCTGGCACTAAGCAAACATATTCTGGTTTTACTTCGCAAGCGATGTCGAGCATTTCATCAGTTACTGCGATTTCTAGATTCATACGTGTTTGGATGGTTTTTGCCATCACGTAAACATCACGATCTTGAATATGGCGACGGTCTTCACGCAAGTGAATCGTAATGCCATCAGCACCTGCGTGCTCAGCTACTGCTGCTGCATGTGCAGGATCTGGATAGCTAGTGCCACGCGCCTGACGAAGTGTTGCAATATGGTCTACGTTGACGCCGAGTAAAATATCTTTCATCGTTTATCCCTTGATAATATGACGTAGCAAGTGGTTAATCCACTTATTACTGCGATACCAATTTTTCGATTTATAATTTTGATCAAATTGGTATTATTTCTTTGAAACAAATAGTTCTCTACTTTTCAGCCCTTGCTTACCAACTAGCGGTGCCATTAACCTTCGTGTTAATTGCTTAGCCGCCCTCCTCACCGCAAGGTCTTGGAAATCTTGATTGGCAATAGCCAACAACATACTGCCCGGTATCGTATCAGGTTCACGACCGACTGCAATAAAACCATACTCAGATATATACTTATACGCGGTTTTTGGCTTCACTGGATTACCTTCTGCGTCAAACTCCAGTTCCACACCAAACCCAAGTTCACCCAATAATTGCAACTCAAAGCTGCGTAAGATAGGCTCGACATCTTCATCTTGGGCCAAACGCATTAAATGTAACTGATAGAGCGCAAAGATCTGCTCTAGCGGTTCGTTAGTTGGTACTACGCGTTGCGTTAGCTCATTGAGATACAAGCCACAATATAACTGCCGCCCAACGAGTTGGACTTGGTTGTCCGTGGGTTCAAAACGATTTACGTATTTAAAGTCGTATCTGCCTGCATATTGCAGTAAAAGTAATGAAAATGGCCGCAACTGGGCATTATGTTTGAGGGATTGCTTGCCCTTTACTCGGGCAAGCATTTTGAGTTGTCCAACGCCTTCGACCAGTACGTCAAGCAGTACCTGAGAATCGCTGTAAGGTCTGCGATGTAACAGATAGGCTCGTCGAAAGTCGCTATCCAATCAGTCTTCTCCGTACCCTAAGCTACGAAGAGCACGTTCGTCATCAGCCCAGCCAGATTTCACTTTAACCCAGCATTCGAGATAGACTTTGTTGTCTAGCATGTTTTCAAGATCTTTACGCGCTTCGCGGCCGATCACTTTAAGCTTTTCGCCTCTGTTGCCGATCACCATGCGTTTTTGCGATTCGCGCTCAACAAGGATCAACGCGTTGATCTGCCAAACGCCATTGTCTTGCCACTTAAACTGCTCGATCTCAACCGTCACCGAGTACGGTAGTTCATCGCCCATAAAGCGCATCAGTTTCTCACGCACGATCTCTGCCGCCATAAAACGCATTGAGCGATCGGTAACGTAATCTTCAGGGAAATAGAATTCACATGCAGGTAAACGCTTGTGCACTTCTTCTCTGATCATATCAACGTTCTTACCTTGCTTCGCAGAGATAGGTACGATCCCGATAAAATCCCCCTGCTCACTCAACCACTGAATATGCGGCATCAACAAGTCTTTATCTTTTACCTGATCGGTTTTATTCATCACCACCAAGATAGGACGGCCGCTGTCTTTAACTTTAGCCAGTACCATTTCGTCATCAGGCGTCCAATGCGTCCCTTCTACAACGAAAATAACCAATTCAACGTCGCCGATTGAGCTTGATGCTGCTCGGTTCATTAACCGGTTAATTGCACGTTTTTCTTCAATATGAAGTCCTGGCGTATCAACGTACACCGCTTGATAGTTACCCTCTGTATGGATCCCCATGATGCGGTGACGAGTAGTTTGTGGTTTACGCGAGGTAATACTTACCTTTTGCTCAACCAATTTATTTAATAGTGTCGATTTCCCTACGTTAGGTCTACCGACAATGGCAATCATGCCGCAATGTGTATCAAGCGTCATTCTTTAATATCTTAAGCGCTTTTTCGGCAGCTTTTTGCTCAGCTTTACGTCGCGAGCTGCCTACTGAAATTATACTTTCCATCCCTTCCACTATACATTCGACCGTGAATGTTTGGTTGTGAGCTTGCCCTTTGGTATCTATTACAGTGTAGCCCGGTAAAGGTAATTTTCGAGCTTGTAGATACTCCTGCAGCAGCGTCTTCGGGTCTTTTTGATTATGACCAGGTGAAATCGCAGTTAAGCGTGATTCGTACCAACTTAGTACCAAATCTCTGCACACGTCGATGTCAGAGTCTAAGAAAACAGCACCAATTATGGCTTCTACTGCATCTGCGAGCGTTGACTCACGGCGAAAACCGCCGCTCTTTAGCTCACCTGGACCTAGGCGCAGATAATCACCCAGCGCGAATTCCACACCGAATTCCGCCAGCGTTTGACCACGCACTAACGTTGAGCGCATGCGGCTTAAATCACCTTCACGCGCTTTTGGAAACTTGTGATACAAAGCATTTGCAATCACAAAGCTTAAAATAGAGTCGCCCAAAAATTCGAGACGCTCGTTGTGCTGGCCTTTGTGACTGCGATGCGTCAAAGCCTGCTCAAGCAGCGCCTTATCAGAGAAGTTGTACCCTATTTTATTATAAAGTTCTTCTACGTTTCTTTTCATTTTTACTGAATACTACCTAGGCGTTCAAAACGAACACCAGTTGGAACCCACCCTGGCAAAATGCTGTCTGGGCCATTATCAAAATCAAAACTTAACCAAATAAATACCGCTCTTCCAACCAAGTTTTCATCAGGTACAAAACCCCACATACGGCTATCTTGGCTGTTATTACGGTTATCACCCATCGCAAAATAACTTCCCTCTGGTACAACCCACTCATCGCGGCGAGTACCTGGTTGTTGATAGTAGCGATCTGTTAACTCTAACACTTCAGGATTAATTAAAATATCATGTTCTACATTTGGCAAATGCTCTGTTAGACGCACTAACTGCATTGGGCCTTGCGTAAATTCGTCACGATTTACAATGTCTACATCAATCTTGTTATATTCGCCACACGTTAAGCCATTCGCTTCGCTCTGCCCGTCTTCACACTTAGGCTTAATGTAAAGCTGACGATTGCGATAAACAATGTGGTCACCCGGTAAACCAACAATACGCTTGATGAAATCAATACGCTCGTCTAGCGGAAACTTGAACACTGCAATATCACCGCGCTCTGGCGTGCCCGTTTCAACGATTTTGCTACGCCACACAGGATCTTTAATCCCGTAAGCATACTTTTCCACTAGAATAAAATCGCCATCCAATAAGGTTGGCATCATTGAGCCTGATGGAATTTGAAACGGTTCAAAAATAAACGAACGGAAAATCGTGATCGCGGCAATCATAGGAAAAATTGATTTCGCGTTTTCAACAATGGCAGGTTCAGGTGCGATTTCCGCAATGATATCGGCATCCAACTGAGTGTCAGACGCACCTTGCGCAATAGCAAGCCTAGCTTGTCTTTTTGGTGCATACACCAAATGATCGATCAACCAAATAAGGCCTGAACCGACCGTGAGTAGCACCAATAAAATTGAAAAATAACCTGCCATTTGTATTTCCTGTTACTTACCTACTTTCAATATTGCTAAGAATGCGTCTTGTGGCACTTCAACGTTACCAAGTTGCTTCATACGCTTCTTACCTTCTTTTTGCTTTTGCAGTAGCTTTTTCTTACGGCTCACGTCACCACCATAACATTTTGCGATTACGTTTTTACGTAACTGCTTAACTGTACTACGCGCAATAACGTGATTACCAATTGCAGCTTGAATAGCAATATCAAACATTTGGCGAGGGATCAATTCTCGCAGCGCTTCAGCTAACTGACGGCCACGCGTTTGTGAACCATCGCGGTGAACAATTATTGCAAGCGCATCAACGCGATCGCCATTGATCAGAATATCCACACGCACCATGTCTGATGCTTCAAAACGCTTGAAGTTGTAGTCAAGTGATGCAAAACCTCGGCTGGTCGACTTCAGCTTATCAAAGAAGTCCATCACTACTTCTGACATTGGCAATTCATAGGTTAACGCTACTTGCTTACCGTGATAGGTCATCTTGGTTTGCACACCACGTTTTTCAACACACAGCGTAATAACGTTACCTAAATATTCTTGAGGAACGAGAATATTTGCTTCAACAATTGGTTCGCGAATTTCAATAATGTCGTTTACTGGCGGTAAATCCGATGGATTATCGATTTTCACCACACCGTGCTTAGTTTCTACTTCATAGATTACCGTTGGTGCCGTGGTAATAAGATCCATATCATATTCACGTTCAAGGCGTTCTTGAATGATCTCCATATGAAGCATACCAAGGAAGCCACAACGGAAACCAAAACCCAGTGCCGTCGAGTTTTCAGGCTCGAAGAATAATGATGCATCGTTTAGGCTTAATTTGTTTAGTGCATCGCGGAAGTTTTCATAATCATCAGATGAAATTGGGAACATTCCCGCATATACCTGAGGTTTTACCTTCTGGAAACCAGGCAAACGGTCTGTTGCGGAATCGCGAGCCATAGTAATGGTATCACCAACAGGTGCGCCATGAATATCTTTGATACCTGCGATAACAAAACCTACTTCACCCGTTTTCAACACTCCGGTATTGGTCTGCTTTGGTGTAAAGATACCAACCTTGTCTACTTGGTGAGCTTGCTCTGTAGACATAATCTTGATCTTCTCGCCCGCTCTCAATTCACCGTTTTTAATCCGCACCAATGAAACTACGCCTTGGTACGGGTCAAACCATGAATCGATAATCAGTGCTTGTAGTGGCGCATTTGGCTCACCTTCTGGCGGCGGAATATCACGTACGATCACTTCAAGTACTTCATCAATGCCGATACCTGTTTTAGCGCTACAACGCACCGCTTCTAATGCTTCAATACCGACGATATCTTCAATTTCTTCTGCTACGCGAAGCGGATCGGCCTGTGGTAAGTCAATTTTGTTCAAAACTGGAATAACTTCCAAGTCCATCTCAAGTGCTGTGTAACAGTTCGCTAGCGTTTGTGCTTCAACACCTTGACCTGCGTCAACCACTAATAGCGCACCTTCACAAGCGGCAAGAGAGCGCGAAACTTCATAAGTGAAGTCAACGTGTCCTGGAGTGTCGATAAAGTTTAGCTGATACGTTTCGCCATCTTTTGCTTGGTAGTTAAGAGTTACACTCTGTGCTTTGATGGTAATGCCACGCTCACGTTCGATGTCCATCGAATCCAGTACCTGCTGCTGCATTTCGCGGTCTGTTAAACCTCCACAAACTTGGATTAAGCGGTCTGATAGCGTCGATTTTCCATGGTCAATGTGGGCAATAATAGAAAAGTTACGGATATGCTTCATATACTGGATTCAATACTTCTGTTAGTCACAAATAGAGATTAAGGGCTCGATTTTACATTTTATTTAGTACAATCACCATCTATTTGCGTTATTGGTAGGCTAATTGGGTAAATTTTTATCACTTTTACCTGATGTTTGAGCTTATCCCCTTGAACTCTGGCGAAAAATAAACCTAATGCTGCACTCATAAATGCGAAGAGGATCTGTAAAGGTTCATTAAGACCCAGCACGAGGGCCGCGATAAACATGCCTGCAAAAGCAAAAAGTAATGGCATCATGTAAACATAAAACGCATGTTTCACCACATTAGAGTCGTCTAATGCCAACTTAATTTTTTGACCAATTTCGACAGGTTCCGTCAAATCTACAGGGAATTGTTTTTTGTGGGTGCCAAAGAGTTTGGCGAATACTTGGGAGCCGCATTTGCCATTACAGCCTTCACAAGCAGATTTTGCCTGTGCTTCTAAAAAGACAGTTGCGCCTTTTATAGCGGCAACTGTCAGAGTTTGTTCTATCATAAAGGTCTTTTCACAGACTCAGCGATTGCTTTTGCGGTCATTGCTGGAATATTTCCAACTACAGATACATCAAATGCACCTGTGTTGTGTACGTACACTGTTGTCGCACCTGACGAGAGCGCGCCACTTGGGCGCTGACCCGGTAAAGGACGTTGTACAAATACCGAAATATCAACAAGGCCGTCGGAAAACAAGTAGTAGTCTGCCAGCTCATTGTTTAAATCTAACTTATGTCTGTCGGATTTTAGCAGCTCAAAGCCTTGAGGTAACCAACCAATTTGCCAGTTGTTTTTTGTGCCGTTCTCAAGTGTCTTTAATAACCCTGAAACAGCTTCAGGAAACTGCTTTTGTGACAGTTCTAACAATTGCTCAGCTGGGGCTTCTGTCACGCTGATATGGGTAAGCTGAAGCTGTTCTAGTAACTCGCCTTGTTGGTTTACATAAGCGGATTTTAGTAACAGAGATGACTCTGTATCGATCCACAACCAGTAGTTGTACTTAGCGTCGTCCTTTGCTTCTAGTCTGACAAGCTGAGCAGGTCTATCAACAATCCGACCTTTGCCACCTAAGACAAAATCATAGCTTTCTTTGAGGCTGTCGATATTTTTGAATAAAACTTCGGGAATAGGACCTGCTATCGAGTCTGTTTGGATGGTGTAAGGCTCTGACTTTGGCTCAAAATAAGTCACTTTGTCACCAACGCGTATCATTTCAAGACCAGCACCATTGAGCAAACTTAAAAGCTCAAATTCAGTTCCGTTTTGGTTGCCATGAAGCCAACGGTAAGGCTCCATAGATTTTCCTTTCACCACCACAAACGACGCATCAAAATTCCTTTGATGCACCGCCTCGGCCATATCTTTTAGCAGTTGCTTGGCTGATACGCTTTCATTTGCCCACAGCCAACTAGAGAAAAATACACTTACTACAACTAACAGTGCTCTCATTTATTGCTCTTTTTCCTCTTGCTTTTCAGCGGTGTTGTTTTCACCAGATTGCTGCAGCGCATACGCCATGCGAGATTGTCTTTGGTGCTCTAAAACCAATGCACCAATGCGCTGTTGCTGTAACTCTCTAATGCCTTTAGCCGCTGATTCAAGCGCAGGCTCAGTTGATAAGCTCACAGGAGAAACACCTCCGGCAAAAGGAGTAGATTGTAACTGTAACGTCTCACCTGCAGGTATAGTTGCGTCTGTACTTAACGTATTAACACCTAGTACAGCGAATAGCGACACGCTTGCTGCAATAGCCACTTGTGCAAATGGCTTACGCCAAGCGCTTAGCTCAATCACATTGCTCTTAGGCGTCGTTTCTTTCACTTGCTCGGACGGCTCACTATATGTTTGCTCTTGTTCAAGTGCCGCTGCAAAGCTGCTGGTGATATCGATGCAAGGTGTGTCTTGCTTTTGACTACGCATTACATCACCAATCAAGGCATACCGAGCAAACTTTTGTTCGTCTAAACGAACATCAGTTTCAGCGTTGAGTGACAGATCACCGTCAAAGATTTGCGATGTCATTAAATCTTCTGTCACTTGTTTTTCAGCTTGTGCCATATTAAGACTCACCTATTAATGGGTTCAAATTGTTATCTATCGCTTCCCTTGCGCGAAAAATTCTCGAACGAACTGTACCAACCGGACAATCCATAATGACAGCTATTTCTTCGTAGCTCATGCCTTCAATTTCACGCAAAGTAATTGCGGTTTTTAAGTCATCAGGCAAGCGCTCGATAGTTTTGAAAATCACTGCTTTCACTTCGTCGCTTAACAATAGATTTTCCGGTGAAGCATTCGATCTTAATTGGTCTGCACCATCATAAAACTCTGCTTCTTCCGCATCTACGTCGTTTGCTGGCGGCTTTCGACCGAGCGCCACCAAATAATTTTTTGAACAGTTAACCGCGATTCTATACAACCAAGTATAAAATGCGCTCTCGCCCCTAAAGTTAGGTAACGCTCGATAAGCTTTAATGAACGTTTCCTGTGCCACATCTGCCACATCGCCTTGATTCGCTACATAACGAGAAATCAGCGCTGCGACTTTGTTTTGATACTTGGCAACTAACAGGTTGAATGCGTTTTTATCTCCCTGTTGAACGCGTTTAACTATATCTAGATCTAAATCCTGCTCGCTCATTCGAGCCGGTACTCCTCTTTTTGCTTTTCTAAATCGTATCTAGTTGCCATCATTCACAGCTACTCTGACTTAGTACTGAATAAAAAGTTCTGTTTTTTTGTATTTTTTTTTAAAATAAACGAATTCATCCATCTTTGCGTACTATTTCTTGGCTGCTTTTTAGCATTATTCCATTAGCAGTCACACAAAATGTTCTAAATGATTCTCATTAAACGGAACAAACTCTCTGCCTTCTATGATAGCAGATGTGGTATAAATAGCAGAATTAAACGCAAAAACAGTAAAGATCTTCGAATATGAAAAATACGACTCACCACAATACTGATGTAGTCATTATTGGCAGTGGCGCTGCAGGGCTCTCTCTTGCGCTCTCTTTAGCAAACCACTGTAAAGTTACTGTAATAAGCAAAGGAGCATTAAAAGAGGGTTCCACGCTTTATGCTCAAGGTGGCATTGCCGCAGTATTCGATAAGAAAAATGACAGTATTGAATCTCATGTCGAAGACACGCTTGCGGCGGGAGCTGGTTTATGTGACCGCGATGCGGTGCACTATACCGCATCAAATGCAAAAAATTGCTTGAAGTGGCTGATTGAACAAGGCGTACCATTTGATATGGAAGTGGATAGCAAAGGCAAAGAACGTTTTCATTTAACCCGCGAAGGTGGGCATTCACATCGCCGTATATTGCACGCAGCTGATGCAACAGGTAAAGCCGTTCAAACCACATTAATTAGCCAAGTACAGTTACACCCAAAAATTAATATACTAGAGCAATACAATGCTATCGATCTCATTAAAGATAAACATGGTGACTCCGGCGATATTAAAGGTGTTTACGTCTACAATCGCAAAGCAGATAGAGTTGAGAGTATCTCGGCCAAGTTTGTCGCTTTAGCGACTGGCGGCGCAAGTAAAGTTTACTTATATACCTCAAATCCAGATGTTTCTTCTGGTGACGGCATCGCAATGGCGTGGCGCGCGGGTTGCCGGGTAGCAAACATGGAGTTTAACCAATTTCACCCGACCAGCTTATACCATCCTGAGCTACAAAACTTTTTAATAACCGAAGCCATGCGTGGTGAAGGCGCTCTGCTTAAACGTCCTGACGGCACACGTTTTATGCCTGATTTCGATGAGCGCGAAGAGCTCGCCCCTCGCGATGTAGTCGCCCGTGCCATTGACTATGAGATGAAACGATTGGGTGCAAATTGTGTCTATCTGGATATCTCTCATAAAGACAAAGAGTTCATCATTGAGCATTTCCCTACGATTTATGCTAAGTGCTTAAGTGTTGGTTTGGATATCACTAAAGAGCCAATCCCCGTAGTACCGGCGGCGCATTATACTTGCGGTGGTGTGATGACTGACTTTAACGGTCGTACTGACATCGACAATCTATATGCAATCGGCGAAGTGGCTTACACAGGTCTACATGGCGCAAACCGCATGGCGAGTAACTCATTATTAGAATGCATTGTGTTTGCTCACGCTGCCGCAAAAGATATTTTAGCTAAAATTGATAAACGCCCTGAGCCATCTACGTTACCAGATTGGGACGAAAGCCGTGTCAGCGACTCGGATGAAGAAGTTGTGATCACCCACAATTGGCATGAACTTAGATTGTTTATGTGGGATTATGTTGGCATTGTTCGCTCAACTAAACGGTTAGAACGTGCGCTACGCCGTGTTGAGTTATTGCAGCAAGAGATCCACGATTATTATGCCAACTTTAGAGTAAGTAACAACCTGCTTGAATTACGTAACTTAGTACAAGTAGCTGAACTTATTATTCGCAGCGCGTTAGAACGTAAAGAAAGTCGCGGACTTCACTACACCATTGACTTCCCAGACATGGCTGAAAACCCCACCCCCACCGTTTTGTCACCGACAAAATAATAATATTTGAATGTAGAGCATGTGCTGATTTTTATCGCCATGCTCTCTTCATGTTTTTAATTCGCTTGAAGTGCAGTGCGACAAAGTAAACGCCAGTCCGCTTCAGGTATTGCCCGCCGAATCAAAAATATCTGCTGCTTAGCTTGGTTCGAAGCCATGATGTTTAGCGCAATTTGACTGTCAAACCATATGGTGGCACCAATAAGCTGCCCTTTGAAATTTATCGTTTGCGACTGTATTTCAACAAAGTTTTCCTTCGGGAGCATGAGTACAGTACCCGCCCTTGGCGTACGAGATAGAACTGTTCGCCAACTGCAATAACCAGTAACGGCAGACACGATTGCGACTAACCACGACAGCATCGGAAACAGAAGAAAAAGGATAAAAGCGAGACAAGAAAAAAGAACCACAAAGAAGGTGTGGTTCTGAAGATTGTGTTGAAAGTCGATTCTATACGCGGATCCGATCAAGGATTAACTTCACCATACGTTTTAGCTCTGGATCTGGACATTCTTCATGACCCATAAACCAAGCAAATAAATCTGGATCCTCACAGGTAACTAGACGCTGAAACACGTACTTACCTTCGTCGGAAAGCGCGTCATAAGCCTGCTCAACAAACGGCCCCAAAATAACGTCCAGCTCTAACATGCCACGACGGCAAGCCCATTTAACTCGAGCTTTAGGCAGTAACTCAACCATAAACTGATTAACCCCTCATAAACTATTGAGAAAATTATACCCACTGCGCAGGACATATGCCATAAAACTTATAGAAATGGCACATTGAAATCACCCGTCCCTATCTCCACTTATGATTTTACGGTAACATTACGAAAACACTTTAATAGGGATCAACATTATGTCAATTGCTCGTGCTTATGCGCTTCCGTTCAAAGTTATTCGCATTTCAGGACAAGATAAACTTAGCTATTTGCACGGTCAGGTTACTCAAGACATCAACCTTATCAAAGAAGACAATTTTATGTGGTCTGGGCATTGCAGTCCTAAAGGCAAGCTTTGGTCTGTGTCGCGCTTAACTCAATATCAAGGCGACTATTTGATGCTTGCAGGTGTCGCTGAAGCTGAAGCATCACTTCGTGAGCTAAAAAAGTACGGCGTTTTTGCTAAAGTTGATATAGATTTTGCTGACTGCCAAGTCTTTGGCTTAATCACTCAAGACAGTGAAGCGCTTGTCAAAGCTTTTGGTGTTGAGATTTCGTCTGACGCAAGTGCTGTTGATGTTACCAACGGCAAACTGTTAAAACTCACAGACGAGCGCTTTGCTTTCATCGCTTTCGATGGTGCAAGTTTACCCGCGGACGTAGAACAACAAAGCAATCCAGCTCCCTTTATTGCGGCCAGCATTTTAGCAGGAGAGCCAAGTCTTGATGCTGATCACGTGGATGAATTTGTGCCACAAATGGTTAACCTTCAAGCCCTTAAGGGGATCAGCTTTAAGAAAGGTTGCTATACTGGTCAAGAAACCGTAGCTCGAATGCGCTACCTTGGTAAAAACAAGCGTGCTATGTACATAGTGACAGGCAACACCGCAGAGCGCATTGAGGAAGCTGACATTGAACTGCAGATTGAAGACAACTGGCGTCGTGGTGGCAAAGTTATTCAACAAACCTTTGATGCTAACAGCGGCCGTTATTACGCGCTGGCTGTGATGCCAAATGACACACCACAAGACGCGGTGCTAAGAGCAAAAAATTCACCAGAGGTGAGCCTTACTATTCAACCTCTACCTTATTCTTTAGAAGACAACTAACGGGATCTTATATGATTATTGGCCCTAACTCGGTAGTGACAATCCACTACTCAGTTCAAGACAAAGACAACAATACGATTGATAGCACATTTGATGATGAGCCAGTGATAGCGATGCTTGGCTCAGGCTATCTGATCCCAGGTCTTGATGATGCCCTACAAGGCAAACAAGCTGGTGACACTTTCAGCGTAACCATAGAGCCACAAGAAGGCTATGGTGAACGCTTTGACGAACTGACTCAGGCGGTTCCTAAATCTATGTTTGAAGGCATGGAAATCGAAGTGGGTATGCAATTTAGAGCTACCACCGACGAAGGCGACCAAATCGTTGTGATCATCGGTATCGAAGATGAAGAAGTCATTGTTGACGCGAATCACCCACTTTCTGGGATCACACTGAATTTTGACGTTGAAGTGCTTGAAGTACGTGAAGCGACAGCTGAAGAAGTTGCCCACGGCCATGTTCATGGCGAAGGTGGTTGTGGCCACGACCACTAAGAATTAGTCGAACGACCAATAGAAAGCGCTGATCATTCAGCGCTTTTTTCTTGTTTAAGTTTACTTTCCATAGCCGAAACCAAATTTTCTTGGTCATTGGTGCCTAAACGATATTTAGTTCCGTCCTTCATCACCACTTCAAGCGCCTTAAACCCAGCAACTGTGTATACCCAACCGTCTGTGCTGATCCGCATACCAATGCCATGGCGTAAAGAATTAGTCACAGGTTGAACATAGTCGATATCGTCAAACTTTAAGGTCATTTTGGCAACTGAAGGTCCAAACCACCAGCTTAACGTTTGTCGCTCTTGGTTCACTTGAATAGTTAAGCCATAAAAGATAAAGGCAACAATCGCTAGGATCACCAAAAAGCTAACAAAAGCGAGATTGCTACCTGTTAGAAAAATTGCCAATACGGTAAAACTGGCGATAAAGGCTAGAAACAACCATATAACCCATGCAAATTGTGTATTTTTATACATCGATAGTCTTCTTTAATCAAAGCTGTAAACTAATGTAGCACCAAGCTCGGTGTCTACTTTTTCTTTTTCATCTTCTGGCTGCGAGTTATAACGGTAAATAAACGCAAATTTCAACGCAATACCGCCTATCACTTGTGTTACTAGTGCAGATTCGGCAAACAGTCTCGAGTTTAAACCTGATAGTGAGCGCTCAAAACTGATATCTTGATTAAAGCGGGTGCGCTTTGAAACGTTTCTTTCCCATTGCAATGCCATCCGCAAAAGCTGGCCTTTTTCCGTTCTATCCTCTTCCGCTTCAAGCTCGACTTCATTATCCAGACGGGAGATGGACATACCTGGACCTATGTCAATATCTACCGTGTTCTTTCGTCCTTCGTATACACGGTTGCCATAACCTAGCGCAAATGTCGTGGTGTATTCCTTGCCATTGAATCTATCACGCTCGTAGTCACCATACATAAAGAACGAGGCGTTATCATCCCCTAACTTGTAGTTCCCTTGCGCTGAGCCAAAGTAACGCGACGCTGAGACATCTTCGACATCCGCTTCCGTATCCTGCTCGCGGCGATAAAGGCCATTAAATTTAAATTGATTACGCCACTTGGGGAAATCTTGGTAAAGATTACTTTTAAACTTAAATGACGTATTTTGCGTATTACCTTTGTTGACGATAAAGCCAAATTCAACGTCACCGTAAAGCATTTCACCCTTGTGTTTTTGATGAATTTCATCATCGGGCATTTTGCCATATTCGTGAAAATCTTCGAATGGATCCGTAGCTTGGCTTGGTTGCGAAACCAAGCCAATTGCAAGTAAGGCGAAAGTTCTAAAAAATGGCACTGACAACTACTTTCCGGTTATTGCTTCCAAATGATATGACAAAACGGCGCATCTAAATCTCTGCTAATTAGAATTTTTGCGTACACCTGATCCGAGTCATCAAACTCGATACCAACCAGAACCTGAATGAAGTGTTCCGGTTCCGCTTCTTGTTCATACGCGGTTATGTTCGACCAACTATCATCCGGCTCACTTTCTTCAATGAAGCCACGATCTTCGCGATGTTCGTTGAACATATTAATATCGTGTTCTTCAAGATTATCAGGAGCCAACTCAAGGAAGATATCATATGCTTGGTGAGTGGCTTCTTCGATGCTACAAAGTCTTGCTGTCATGGACGCTAGCCTATTGTTTTAAAGTTGGCGCAATAATAGCAAAATGAGGTAAAACATAAATACATAGTCGCGATAATCAAACAGAAAATAACGCTAAATGACGAACAAATTATCGTTAAAAGTTGAATGTTACGTCGCTTTTAAGTTATTACTCTAAAACTACCGCATAAAACCGCAGGGAGCATCTCATCATGATTTTATTTTCCGAAGCAAACAACGTCGCATTTGTGACCTTATCTCGACCAGAAAAACAAAACGCGCTGTCTGTTGAAATGTTTGTTGGTTTAGATGACGCGATAAAGAAAATTAGAAAAAATAAATCAATTAGAGCTGTTGTGATCCAAGGTGAAGGCGCACATTTTTGTGCAGGTCTAGATGTAAAAAGCGTGCTTAACAAACCTTCTGGGATCATCAAGCTACTTAAAAAGTGGTTACCCGGCAATGCTAACTTAGTACAAAGAGTCGTACTTGGCTGGCAAGCTTTGCCTGTTCCTGTTATAGCCAAGATCACGGGCAACTGTTTAGGTGGAGGCTGTCATATTGCATTAGGTGCAGATATTCGTTTAGCCGACAGCAGTGCGCAGTTTGCCATTATGGAAGCCAAATGGGGACTTTGCCCTGATATGGGCGGCAGCTTGCTTTTGCCTACCACAATGAACAAGGATAAGGCACTGCTGATGACAATCCATGCACAGCGAATAGACGCCCAGCAAGCACTAAAGGATGGTCTCATTACCGAGCTCTGTGATGATGTTGACGCTAGACTCTCAGAACTACTCACTCAATTTACCGCACGCTCGCCAGATGCCATTGCAGCAATAAAAAAAGTGTATAATCGAGCCTACAACCAACCCGCCCGTAAACTGCTATGGTTAGAAACTTGGTCACAAATTAAATTGCTCGCGGCTAAAAATACCAAAATTGCAATGAAAAATGCCTCTCTAGCAGATGAGAATAAAAAGCCATTTTTGCCTCGCATGAAATGGTAACGCTTGATTGAATGCCTATTTGCCCAAAAGTATAATGGCCATCGCAATACGAAGGCGTACAATTAACCGTCAACATACATGCTAGAGCCACTGTAGCGCTGAGGATTTACATTTAATGGTACACAGAGCGAAGTTGATATTACGATTTACACTAGGCTTTGCCATCATTTTGGCGTGCCTCTTCAGCGCTAAATGGATAATTCAGCTTAGTGATTTACAGATCCCAGCCGCCCTACTTGGCATGGTGTTTCTTGTTATACTCCTTGTAACAAAAGTCATTAAAGTAGAATGGTTAGCCCCCGCAGCTGAGCCCATTTTAAAATATATGGCGCTGTTTTTTATTCCAGCGGGAGTGGGCTTGGTAGAACATCTTAGTTTGTTTCAATCCCACTGGCTTATGCTACTGTTATTGCTAATTGGTGTACCAACAATAAGTCTTATATTGTTAAGCCCTATCGTTAAGAGCATCAAGTTTCGTGATTAATATGATTATGGCGTCAGCGCTCACCGTCCTGTTATTTTTTAGTGCTCGCAAACTATATCAGCGCATCTCCGTACCGATATTAAACCCTGTGCTGATCTGCATTTTGGCCATTTCGGCATGTCTGCTACTCACGAAGTTCGACTACAAGGTATATCAACAAGCAACGCTACCAATTCATTACCTGTTAGAGCCAGCAGTAGTTGCACTCGCCTACCCCTTGTATAAACAATTTCACCAAATTAAACCGGTATTTTTTGCTCTATGCTTAACTAGTTGGTTGGGTGTTTCACTGTCTACGTTAAGCGCTTTTCTTATTTGCCAGTTTTTTGCAGCCGATCCGCAGCTTTCAGCTTCAATGGCGGCTCTGTCGGTTACAACACCAATCACCCTACTCATTAGTGATTATCTCGGGGGGATCCCCGCTATTGCAGCGATTATGGTGATATTGATTGGTGTATTTGGTGGTGTGTTTGGACTACATATTTTGCACTGGTGTAAAGTCGAACCTATGCAAGCGAAAGGCACAGCGCTTGGTGTTGTCTGCCATGCCATCGGCACAGCCACAGCGATAGAACATCATCCCTTGGCTGGTGCTTTTGCTTCAGCGGCAATGACAATTACCGCCATGATAACTGCACTTTGGGTGCCTTTGTTTTATCATTGGTTAGCTACTCTAATTTAATAACTCGGGATACGACTGTGATCAATCAAGAAATCGAGCAAATAGAACACTATTACAACATTATTCGAGAGTATCTGGTGACGTACAGCTTCCAACTACTCGCTGCGATATTCATTTTCCTTCTCGGTTTGTGGTTAGCAAGAAAGCTGTCTAAAGCGACTGAAAACTTGATGCTAAAACACAATATCGATCCTGCTTTAACCAACTTTATTGGCAATGTGATCAAAGTGCTGATTATTGCCATGTTTGTGATTATTTCTCTTGGCAAGGTTGGCATCAGTATCACACCATTTGTCGCCGCCATCGGGGCTGCGTCTCTAGGTGCTGGTCTTGCGCTACAAGGGATGCTGGCAAACTACGGCGCAGGGCTTGCAATCATCGCTACCCGCCCATTTGTGATTGGCGATACCATCAGTATCAAAGGTGTTAACGGCCAAGTTAAAATGATTGAGCTTGGACATACCACGCTCATCAACGAAGACAAGGTAGAGATCACTATTCCCAATAAACATGTGGTGGGAGAAATTCTCCATAACTCGTTTGCAAACTCTCTGGTTAAAGGTGAAATAGGGATAGCCTATGATGCTGATCACCAAGGCGCATTAACACTTATCAATCAGGTACTCGCTGATAATACTAAAGTCAGTCAAGACCCTAAGCCTCAAGTCGGGATTGAGGAGTTTGCCGACAGCGCAGTGATATTGAGCTACCGCTACTGGGTGCCTACGACTTCACTTATCGAAACTAAATTAGAAGTGAATAAAGCGGTGTTTGCCGCGATTAAAAATGCGGAAATCGAAATTCCATTCCCGCAACGAGTGGTTAAAGTCATTCAGTGAGCAAACGGCTAGTACCCTAGCCATTATTCTACCCTCAGTTTTCATCAGGCTTTTCCATAGAAAAGCCACTGCGCAAATGAAGATCGCGCTGTGGAAACGGGATCTCGATTTGATATTTTCGAAAGGCATCATCAATAGCCCAAAGGTAATCTGAAACCAGTGCTGTTGGCCGCTTTACCTGCTCAGGTTGCACCCAAACCCCTAACGTGAAATTCAAGCTACTATCACCAAACCCGGTCATCCATACCGTTGCTTCTCGCCCCGGCGTATTCAAGGTGTATTGGACATTTTTGGCCGCTTCCAATGCGGCACGCTCCACTTTCTCTTTGTCGCTACCGTAGGCTACTGAAAAAGGAATACGGAAACGACGATATTTGTCCGACATTGTCCAATTGGTAATTGTATTTGACACCATTTCCGAGTTTGGAATAAGCAGGTCGACGTTGTCATTTGTACGGATCCAAGTTGAGCGCATGTGAATGGCTATAACTTCCCCCACCACCCCGTTGGTCAGCTCAACAAAGTCCCCAACTTTGACGGTTTTCTCTAGCAGTAACACAAGGCCAGAAACAAAGTTATTCACGAGACCTTGTAGCCCCAAACCAATCCCAACGCCAAGTGCACTGGCCACAAGCGCCAGCTCAGTTATCTCAAAACCTAAGGCGGTCAGAGCAATAATAAGACCAATAAATAACACGATGTAGTGAATGATCCTGCCTATCACATAGGCGGAAGTATGCTGGATCACCCCTTGTCTTGAAGCGAGACGATTAAATGCTAGTCGCAGGATCTTAGAGATCACCAAAGTCGCAACGATCACAGCGATAAAGGAGAGTGCCTCTCCCACCTCTAGTGAAAATTTACCTAATGAAAATAGCTTTTGGTCAAGCCACGGAATATCTACGTCTATATCTATTGGTGCTTTTATCATGGTTCTATTTTTTGTTATCTCGTGAAGTTAAGTGTGTCTGCCATTTTTATTCATTACAAGTTTTTATATCTACTTTGCTCCTTCAAATTGAGCAAGTATTAAGAGTACTTAGTATTAGCTCTTCACTTGTGGATAAAAGGCAATAAAAAAGCCCTCACAGTGTTGTGAAGGCTTTTTTATTTTACATATACGCCATTTTTATTAAGCTTTACGCCAAGTCGTTTTACCCGCGCTATCTTCTAACACAACGCCTAAGGCAGTTAGCGCATCACGCGCCTCATCCGCTGCGGCCCAATCTTTATTTTCGCGAGCGCTGCGACGCTTTTCAATCAATGCTTCGATTTGCGCTACTTCGTCGTCGTCTTGCTCACCTTGTAAGAAAGATTCAGGCTCTTGCTGTGCAATACCCAAGATTTCCGCCAGTTTCACAAGAATAAATGCGTGCTCACCAGCGGCTTTTGCGTCACTATCTTTTAAGCGGTTCACTTCTTTTGATAATTCAAAAATCACTGGCAGTGCTTCTGGCGTGTTGAAGTCGTCGTTCATTGCTGTCTCAAAACGTTCAGCGTAAGCATTACCTTTCAGTTCGACTTCCACTAGCTCAACGCCACGTAGCGCAGTGTAAATACGCTCAAGCGACGAACGTGCTTGTTCAAGGTTTTCTTGTGAGTAGTTTAGCTGGCTACGATAGTGACCATTGATCAAGAAATAGCGTACTGTTTCTCTATCAAAGGCTTTAAGCACTTCACGTACGGTAAAGAAATTGCCAAGAGACTTAGACATTTTCTCTTTGTTAACTTGTACCATACCGGTGTGGATCCAAGTGTTCACATAACGGCCGTTATTTGCGCAGCAAGATTGAGCGATCTCATTTTCATGGTGCGGGAATTGCAGATCTGACCCCCCACGTGAATATCAAAAAATTCACCCAAATGCTTTGAACTCATTGCGCTACATTCAATGTGCCAACCTGGACGACCTTCGCCCCACGGAGATTGCCATGCAGGCTCACCCGCTTTGGCTTTTTTCCACAATACAAAGTCGAGTGGATCATCTTTGTCTTGCGCTACTTCAACGCGCGCACCCGCTTTTAGCATTTCTAAATCTTGCTGAGATAACTGACCATATTGCTCAAACGTTGAGACATCAAACAATACATCCCCGTCCTTCGCAACGTAAGCATGGCCTTTTTCAATCAAGCGCGCGATCATCTCGATGATTTCGTCCATATGCCCTGTTACTGTCGGCTCAATATCCGCAGGTAACATGTTCAATGCGGTAAAGTCTTCATGCATGGCTTTAGTCATACGAACCGTTAGGTCATTAATCGACTCGTTGTTTTCCGCGGCGCGTTTAATGATTTTGTCATCCACATCAGTAATATTACGCACATATGTGACGTCATAACCTAAATAACGTAAATAACGGTTCATTACGTCAAATGAAACATAAGTGCGTGCGTGTCCTACATGACAGAAATCATAGATAGTGATACCACACACGTACATATCAACCTTGCCTTCTTTGAGCGGTTTAAAAGGGGCTTTTTGGCGAGTGAGTGTGTTGAAAATCTGCAACATGTAGTTTTCTTCCTAAGTACGGTTCATTTTTTAACAAAAGTGCTTTTAATCATACCACCTGCATAGCAGCGTCTCTAGATTTTAATAACGAATTACAGCAGTTTTTTGATTTTTTACGCAGATTTTCAAGGAATGCTTTTTCACAAAAGCCCAGTTGATATAAAATAGGCTTTTATCATTCAACACGATGGACACTAACATGGTTGTTTTAGAAACAAATCACGGCGAAATTCGTATTAATCTTTTCGCTGACAAAGCGCCTGAAACGGTAGCTAACTTCCTAAACTACGTAAACAGCGAGTTTTATAACGGTACTATTTTCCACCGTGTAATCGACGGCTTTATGGTTCAAGGTGGCGGATTCGCATCGGGTATGGAACAAAAACCAGTTGAAGCGCCGATCAAAAACGAAGCAAACAACGGTGTTGCAAACAAAGTGGGTACCCTAGCAATGGCACGTACGCCAGATCCACACTCTGCAACTGCACAATTTTTTATCAATGTTAACGACAATGACTTCCTTAACTTCTCTAGTGAAACATCGCAAGGTTGGGGTTACTGTGTATTCGGTGAAGTTGTTGAAGGCATGGACGTAGTAAATAAGATTAAAGGTGTTGCTACTGGTTCTTCTGGTTTCCACCAAGACGTACCGCTTGAAGATGTGATCATCGAAAAAGCATACGTTGCTGAGTAATATACTACTTTTTATTCAAGGCCAGTATTTATGCTGGCCTTATTAGTTTTGAGGTCCCATGGGTAAAACCTATTTTATCGCCGACTTGCATTTAACCGAGCACCGCACCGATATCACCAACGCTTTTTTCGCTTTTCTCGACCATCATATGACCGCTGATGTCGACGCTTTATATATTCTTGGTGATTTTTTTGAAGTGTGGATTGGAGACGATGAAAAAGACCCCTACGCCCTAAGTATTGCACAAAAACTGCGAAGCTTGAGTCACCTTGGCATTCAAGTCTTTTTTATTCACGGTAACCGTGACTTTTTAATCAAACAAGCCTTTGCTGACGAATGCCAAATGACTTTGCTCCCTGAACAAGCGGTGATAGATCTATACGGCACACCAACGGTGATTTTGCACGGCGACGAAATGTGTACACAAGATGAAGCCTATCAAAAGTTTCGTAAGAAGAGCCGCGGTTGGTGGTGGCCAAGACTGATGCTTGCTATGCCACTTTGGTATCGTCGCAGAGTCGCTGCAAATGCAAGACGTAAGAGCATTGAAAACCAAAAAGGCAAGCCCCTCGAGATTTTAGATGTCACCGAAGAAGCGGTGGCAGACATGTTCGCAAAACATGGCGTAAACAATATGATCCACGGCCACACCCACAGACCAAAAGTGCACACCTACCCAGATGGCAAGGTACGTACTGTACTTGGCGATTGGTATTCACAAAGCTCATATATCGTCGTTGACGAAAGCGGTAAACAGCAGCTCCTTTGCCATCCTTTTGAATAAATGTAGTGCTTAATTAAATAGGCGCACCTGAGTGAAACTTGAAATCGGGGTCCGGTGAGCTGATAAGCTCGTTTTCCACTTGCTGAAATAGTTGAACACGCCCAGCTACATCACAGCGCTTAGGATCGGTTGCGTTGGCAACTTGATGCGCTAAATCAATATAGTCTTGGTAATGTCTGGCTTCTGAGCGCAATAGCGACACATAAAACTTAGCAATTTCTTGATCTAAGTGTGGCGCAAGTTTAGCGAAACGTTCACATGAACGAGCCTCAATGTAAGCACCAATGATCAGTTTATCAACCAAGGCTGCGGGTTCATAAGTGCGAATGTGTTTGATCATTCCAGACGCATAGCGAGATGCTTGTACGTACTCAACAGGAATATCACGTGCCCTTATGATTTCTAGCACCTGTTCAAAGTGATGTAGCTCTTCTTTAATAAGCCTCACCATCTTACTCAAAATATCTTGATTGTAAGCATATTCAGGTCGTGCAGTTAGCTCACCTATCAATTCATTTTTACTGCCTGAAAACTCGCCATCACCAACACTGCGATAAATAAAATCTTCGTAAGGTTGCAACCAACTTAACAGTGTTTTTGCAGACGCATCATCTATTGCATATTTGCGAATTAAGAAGGCCGCGCTTTGTGCCGCTTTTAGCTCACAATGCATATGATCGATAAGCAATAATGGTAAGTGCTCGCTTTGCTTTGCTTTTTCAATCCAAGCTTGCGGGGTTTCACAACCCAAAAACTGGTTAATAGGCGTAAGTAAATCTGTGTACTTTTCTAACATAACAACAAAAGACTAATGTGTTTGCGCCATTTTATCATAACTTCTCGCTGCAAGGTGCACCACAAGGCTATTCCCCAAGAAGTTTTAGATCATTCTGAAAATAGTAATATTGCTATTCAACTACATTTTCTTGACAAAAATTAACTCATCTCTCATAACTTAATTGAATTGTACAAAAATAGTACAAACCTATATTTGAGGGGCTAACTATGATCTTTAATCATCTATGGGGCTTATATGCTCACCCGCACGAAGAGTGGCAAACAATTGATAACCGTCACGAAAGCATGTTTTACAGTTTGTCACATATCGCACTAATTGCACTTATTCCCAGTATTATGGGCTACTATTCTTCCGTTTACTTAGGCTGGAGTGTAGGCACCGGAGAAGCAGTCTATTTAACTCATGAGTCGGCACTCTTGATTGGCGTTGCTATGTATTGTGCGCTCATCGCTGGTGTATTTATTTTGGCATATCTGGCGCATTGGATGGCTATTACCTTTGGCTCTACACCAACTTACACTCAAACACTTGAGCTTTCTGCCTACACCGCAACTCCGATGTTTATGTCAGCTTTTGCAGCGTTTTATCCTGAACTTTGGTTTGTGGTTTCAGTTGGCATGGTAGCACTTGCTTATTCGGTTTACCTGCTGTACACCGGTGTGCCCATTTTGATGCATATTCCAGAAGAGCGTGGCTTTATTTATGCAAGCTCAGTGGTTACTTGTGGTCTTGTGTTGCTGGTTATCATCCTTGCCGCTACCGCGATTTTGTGGACAAATGGCATCATTAGCCCAACTTTCACTTAATAGCCAACTTTCGGTCAGAGTGATATTACGCGCTTGAGCTTAGGTATTTTAGCGAATTAAATAATTTTAATTTTCCATCTCACGCAAAACGGTGTTCAGATAGCACCGTTTTTTACAAGAGCATTCGCTATATCAGCTCCAGCTGAACAAAAAAGGCGCAGTACCTAAGCGGAGCTGCGCCTTTTCTACCAACTGGCTAAGATTATAGCGCCTCGAATACTTCGTCCGTTTTAGCGGCACAAATAAAATCGTTCTTGTGCAGACCTTTAATTGAATGGCTCCACCAAGTCACGGTCACTTTACCCCACTCGGTAAGCAAGCCTGGATGATGGCCTTCTTCTTCAGCCATATCGCCCACCTTGTTTGTGAACGCAATTGCTTGTTTAAAGTTTTTAAACTTGTAAACACGCTCAAGTTGCATAATATCATCGCGTACTTCAGGTACCCAATCAGGGATCTGTTTGATTAGAACCGCTAGTTCTTCATCTGATACTTTAGGCGCATCCGCACGACACGCTTCACATTTTTGTGCACTTAAATCAGACATTGATAATTCCTTAACTTGCTAGTTTTTCTTTTGGCGGAAACTTAGGTTCAAATAACCCTAGCTCTTTTGCTTGTTCAACCAGCGACATGATATCCATTTTAGAGATTTCAAATAAGTCGTTGATTGAGTTAATTGTATAGTAAACAGGTTGCATAATGTCGATGCGATAAGGTGTACGTAACACATCTAACACGTTAAGCGGATTAATTTCTGGTTTGTCAGAGTAGACATATTGAGTCTCACCTGGACTTGACAGCACACCGCCACCATAAATACGCAGACCTTGCTCTGTTTGCATCAAACCGAATTCGACGGTAAACCAGTATAAGCGTGCAAGGTATACACGGTCTTTCTTCTCCGCGGCGTAACCTAGCTGACCATACTTGTGTGTAAACTCGGCGAATGCTGGATTCGTTAGCATTGCACAATGGCCAAAAATCTCATGGAAGATATCTGGTTCTTGCAGGTAATCAAACTCTTCTCTTGAGCGAATAAAGGTCGCTACAGGAAACTGCTTGTTGGCAAGCAATCGAAAGAACTCATCAAAATCAATCAGTGCCGGCACTGGCGCTACCTGCCAACCCGTTTCTTTCGCTAGTGCTTCGTTTAACTCACTTAGTTGTGGAATGCGGTCTTTTGGTAAGTTAATTTTCTCAAGGCCTGCCAAATATTCATCACAAGCTTTGCCTTCGATACACGCTAGCTGACGTGCAACTAACTCTGACCAAATTTGATTCTCTTCATCTGTCCAAGCAATAACACCATTTTCATCTGGCTGCTTAGATACATATTTACTTGCTTTAGCCATTTTACATTCTCACTTACTTCACCCCGAGTTGATGATCTTGCAATTTCAATTGCTGTCCTGTTGATGATTCGGAGCGCTTCAACTTGTGACTTTGATACTAAGTAAAAGTGAAGGAAAGTTTAATAGTGAGCACGTTTATCACATTTCGCACAACAAGCACTTTCGTAAACAATAAAATACACTCGCGTAAAATTAATATTACACACATAGTAAAAAGGGGCTAAACCCAGCCCCTTTGTAAAAATTAAATTACAGTTATATTTTGTTAAACGCCTGCTTCAGATCGTCAATAATATCTTCTACGTCTTCAAGCCCCACTGAAATCCGAATTAGTCCATCAGAAATTCCCGCAGCTAACCTTTCCTCTTGTGTATAAGGAGAGTGTGTCATTGATGCCGGATGTTGAATGAGCGTTTCTGGGTCACCTAAGCTTACCGCTAACGTACACAGCTCTGTCGCATTGATAAATTGTTCCCCCTGCTCTAGCGAGCCGTTGATTTCAAAAGCAATTACCCCACCTGCTCCTTTCATCTGTTCACCAAGAAATTGGTAACCAGGATGCGAAGGTAAACCTGGGTAGTAGACTTTATTCACTTTAGGGTGCGCTTCTAGGAACTCTGCTACCGTTTGTGCGCTTTGACAGTGACGTTGTACACGCAAAGCTAAAGTTTTCAACCCTCGATTGATTAACCAGGCATCATGAGGACTGATTGTAGCGCCAATATCTTTTAACACGGTTAATTTGATAAGCTCTATGTGCTCTTTTGAACCGCACACGAGTCCTGCTACCACATCCCCATGACCATTTAGATACTTGGTTGCGCTGTGCACAATAAGATCAGCGCCATAATTCACAGGCTTTTGTAAAAGCGGTGTCATAAAGGTATTGTCAACGACAAACAAGAGCTCATGCTGTTTCGCGATCTCCCCTAACATTTTCAGGTCTAATACCGTCATGTTGGGATTGATCGGCGTTTCGGCAAACAATAGTTTTGTATTTTCCTGTACCGCATCACGTAGCGCTTGCTCATCGGTTAAGTCAATAAATGACACCTCAATACCAAATTTAGGCAACATATGCGCAAATAGTGCGAAGCTACAGCCATACAATGCGCTTGATGCAATCATATGATCGCCTTGCTGTAAAAAGCTCAGCACCGATGCAGACACGGCCCCCATGCCAGTGGCGGTCGCCGCAGCATCTTCCATTCCCTCAAGTCGAGCGACTTTTTCTTCTAGCTCTCGCGTCGTAGGGTTGCCTAAGCGAGTATAGATATAACCGGGCTCTTCACCAGCGAACCGTGCGGCTCCTTGCGCTGCATCTTTAAAGTGGAATGTTGAGGTTTGATACAAAGGAGCGGTTAACGCCCCATGTGGGTCATCAAAATGATTGGGTCCGTGAATACACTGACTGTCATCTCTTAATTTTTTCATACTTGCCTGCTGATTTTATTATTGCCAATCAAATAAACATGGTAGTGAATTAATTAGCGTCGTTTTTGTGTAATAATCAATATGTAGGGCAGTTTAGAAAAATAGACAAGCATGCCAGATGGGGAGACGGCTAGTTCACTTATTGTGACTAGCCAGTTTTACTTAAAGAGGTGTATAAAATTGTTGCCGTTTAATCTTTTTTGCTACGCCTTAATAGCACATCTACAACTGAGCTAATCGCATTTTTCAAAAGACTTTGTTTGTGCTCCAAACGTGGCAATGGTCGACAAAGTTCCATCGCCTTGTAGCCCAAGCGGGCTGTAAATATCCCAGCACTTAGACCCTGTGCCGAACGGGTAGAAAGCTTGCCAAGTAATTCAGCCCCCACACTGGTCGCAGCAAGGTCGCTTACCAGTTCACTTGCGCCAACAAATACCATTTGCTTCAACAACATTTTATACAAGGTGATGCGGCTGCGATACGCTAATCGAATACCATAATGTTTGCTGATCTTTTCCACCAGCACGACTCCGCGCCAAAGCACCGCCAGCATATCCACAAGTGCAAGTGGACTTAAAGCAACTAAGAGCGCCGATGTTGTCGCATGCTCCTGAATTAGTTTTTTAGCTTCAGCATCTTGACCTCGGAGCAAAGTTTTTTCATATAAAGTGATGACTTCTTTGTCTGTGTGGTGAGGCTGTAATGCCTCTTCAAATACGGCAACCTTTTGTTCTGAATGCGCTTTTAATAGTGGCGCAAGCCAAGCTCGCGCCTCGCCAATTTGATCACTTTGTAATAAGCGCTGGGCATCATGTTTAATTTGCTGATGTTGTTTAAGCTTGCTAAGTGCGATGACTTCCGAAAATAAGAACTTAAATAGTGCAAGTAAACCAAGAGACAACACCGTGGTGTATAGACTAAACAGCAGAATATTTTGATCATAGCTCTCTATCAAGGTCAGTGCTGCTTCAACAATGATAAGTACTAATAGCGCAAGCAAAAAGCACTGCTTAAATCCAAATCGCCAAGGCGATTCGTAGATACGTTCAATTTTCGGTAACTCGGGTTCAGGCACAGTATCAAGGCTTTCACTCACAATCAGCTCATTGCCGAGAACTTTACCTTCTCCACCCAGTTGAGACTCACCTTGGCTTTCAGTGTCGATGTTTAAGCGCCTACCCGAACCTTGGTAAGATTTTGTCTGATCTGTCATCTTAATTTATCTCCAATTAAGAACTGCAAAGCATGATCAAGCCTGATATGCGATAAGTTTCCTTGCCTCGCGGGTAGCGGCTCAAACGCTAGAAACTCAAACCCACTTTGGGGCCAAGCCTGCGCCTTTGGAACGTGATCAGGTGGAGTTGGTGGCACATAATTAATAAACTGCTGCTCGCCGACTGGCTTGCCGTAAATACATTGCACATGTTGCGCCCCCTCTTTCACCGCTCTCGACTCAACACTTCTCACCGAAGAGAGAGACATCGTGTCCACGGTTACCCCGTTGAAGCGAAGCTCATTGGCGCTGTCCACCAACATTTCATTTAACAACCTTGTCAAATTGGTCTGCTGCTCGTTCAAGACGCCATCACATTTGTTGGCGGCAAATAGCACCTTATCTATTTTTGGGTTAAATAAACGAGACAAAAAGCCACTTTTACCATGAGAAAACATGGCGAGGATCTGCTTTAACGCAACTTCTTGCTCTTTCAATGTGTCATAGCCATCACTTAAGCTACCCAATAAGTCGACTAACACGACTTGGCGGTCAAACTGGCAAAAGTAATCTTTGTAAAATGGCGCCACTACTTGCTTTTTATAGGCTTCAAAACGCTCCACAAGCTGTTGATATTGTGAATGCTCAGTAATGTCGTTTGGGTGAACTTGCACAGGGAAAAACAACAATATCGGCGCTCCCTCAAGGTCACCCGGGATCAACGCTCGACCGGGTTGCAAGTTAGATAAACGAGTGTCCCGCTGCAACTGCGCTAAAAGCGCATGGTAACTTTGTGCAAGCATTTTCAGCTTACTTTCATCCACCGCTTCAGTACCATCAAACTGCTCGAGTAGCTGTAAAAACGTTTGTGTAAATGGCTGATATTTAGGCTTATTCAATAATGCAAATTGCTGCTCACACCACTCGGGAAAAGTCATTTTAAGTAGCGGCAAGTCCATTAACCATTCACCTGGGTAATCATATAGTTCAAGGTATAGTGTATGAGTTTGCGCTAAGTGTTGTTTGAGTCCGCGTTCACTATGATACCTAAACGCCAATGTTAAGGTATTGATACGTTTGGTTGACGCAGGCCATGTTGGCGGCTCTTCCAACAAACAAGTTATTGCTTGCTGATAGTCAAAAGTGGGTACCGCCAGTGCCTTCTGTGGCTCAGGACGACACGCAACAAGACGCCCTTCACTCACGACATCTAAAAACGGTAAGTTGTCGGTGCTCGTTTGGGTAGTCAGATGCTTGATAAGCGCCGTGATAAATGCGGTTTTCCCGCTGCCACTAAAACCGGTTACAGCAAGCTTTATATGCTTATCAAAAGAGCGGTGGAGCGTTTTTTTGGCTTGTTGTTTTAATTTATCTAAGGAAGATGGGGTTCGAAAACGTGACGTAGTCATAAGTAGAAAAGTGCCCCTCAAGAAAATGCCAAGGCGGCCAATACCGCCTTATAGCTTGTCAATTTCTCTGCTAACCGTAAATTCAGGTGAAGTTACGTAGCGTTCCATGTTTTGAATGCGACCATCAAGTCGTGATAGCCTGTCTTTTAGGTCATAAAGTGCCTGTCTTGGCGGTTCACCTTTTTGCCACACCTTAAACTTCACTGATACCTTATCTTCATCTTTCGCATCAGGTGAACGATTTGGCATCGTTTCACGCTTATCTAAAATAAACCAGCAAGCCACATACACCACGATAAATAATGGACCACCAGATAATAGCACAGCTGTGATGAATAAGATCCGAACAAGCCATAACTCCATGTTGAAATAATCACTAAGACCAGCGCATACTCCAGCTACCTTGCCACGACTTGGGTCACGATATAGCTCTCGCTTTAGTCTACTCATAACTTGCGTCTCCATTGTGGTGACTCTTGATCAAGTAAAGCTTCTAACGTTTCAACACGATCTGCCATTTTTTCTGCCTTGCTGGCTAATTCGATAAGCTGACGATGCTCGTGCTCACTTAACCCTTGGCTTACCTGCTTTTTGCTACGGTAGTGTAAAATCAACCAAAGTGGTGCCACGATGACCATAAAAATAATCAACGGAGCCATCAAAACTTCTGCGTCAAACATAATCTTCTCCTGCCTTCAACCTGGCTGTTATTATTGTAGTTGGTTAGCACCTACCCTGACAGTAGGTGCGATTATTTTCACTTTTCAGCCATTTTCTTTTTCAGCTGTTCAAGCTCATCGTCAATCTTTTCATTCTTTTGCAGATCAGCAATCTCATCCGCTAAAGATTTCTTACCTAAATCGTAAGATTCGATTTGTGACTCTAGGCCATCGATTTTGCTCTCATAACGCTCAAAGCGATTTAGTGCATCATCTACTTTACTGCTGTCTAGTGCCTTTTTCACCTCTAAACGAGATTCAGCTGAACGCTGGCGCAGTACTATCGCTTTTTGGCGCGCTTTTGCGTCGGCCAGTTTATCTTGTAATGTACTGACTTCTTGCTGTAGCTTTTCAATGTGCGTGTCTACATGCTCTAGCTCTTTTTCAAGGGCTGCAACATCCTCCGCAGACTTTTGCTTTTCAAGTAAAGCAGCACGTGCTAAATCTTCACGCTCTTTACTTAGTGCAAGCTCTGCTTTGGTTTGCCAATCATCTACCTGTGCTTTTAGCTGATCTAGACGGCGTGTTAACTCCTTTTTCTCAGCAAGTGTTTTTGCTGAGGTCGATCTTACTTCGACTAGTGTATCTTCCATTTCTTGGATAATTAGGCGAACCATTTTTTCTGGGTCTTCGGCTTTATCCAAAATAGCATTGATATTAGAATTCACTATGTCTGCAAAACGAGAAAAAATTCCCATAGTGGTTACCTCTTTGGTTAATAGCTAAATTGCTTACTGTCTATGTATCAAATAGCTTGCCAACTTTAACAAATTTAAAAACACAATAAAATCATAAGGTTATTTTATTTTTAAAAGTCCTTTAGTTATCCCTTTTTTTGAAATACACTAGTTATTAGTAAAAACCACTAAGAGTTAGGCAATATGAGCCGGTTTCGCCAACAGGATAATTTATTAGGCCAATCTGACAGCTTTTTAGCTGTGCTAGACAAGGTTTCACAGCTCGCTCCTTTAGAAAAGCCCGTGCTTATTATTGGCGAGCGTGGCACAGGTAAAGAGTTAATTGCAGCACGTTTGCATTATCTCTCAGAGCGGTGGGATCAGGAATACGTCAAACTAAACTGCGCAGCCCTAAACGAAAACCTCTTAGAGAGCGAGTTATTTGGTCACGAGAGCGGTGCCTTTACTGGTGCAAGCAAGCGCCATGAAGGTCGATTTGAACGCGCTAACAGTGGCACACTGTTTTTAGATGAGTTAGCCAATACTTCTGCAATGGTGCAAGAAAAGCTCTTGCGTGTAATTGAATACGGCGAGTTCGAGCGAGTTGGCGGCAAGCAAACCGTAAAAGTAGATACTCGACTGGTATGCGCTACCAATGAAGATCTCCCCACTCTCGCCGATGCAGGAGAGTTCAGACACGACTTATTAGACCGCCTCGCATTTGACGTCATCACCTTACCGCCATTAAGAGCAAGAAAAGAAGACATCTTATTATTGGCCGAGCATTTTGCGATAAATATGGCTCGGGATTTAGGATGGGAGTTATTTAGCGGCTTTACCCGTAAAGCCATCGAAAAGCTGCTTGATTACCCGTGGCCCGGTAATATCCGTGAGCTCAAGAATGTAGTTGAACGTAGTTTATACCGTCATGGCAACGACCAAATTCCGGTTCATGATATTGTGTTTGACCCCTTTGCAAGCCCATTTAGGCCGAGTCAACGGATCAAAGCGCCAAATGCCCAGCCAACAACTTCAACCACTCATACAGTTGAGCCTTTACCTGTGGCACAACCGAGTAATGAACAGCGGGCAGATACAACCCTCGAATTTGACTTCCCTTGTGATTTAAAATCGCTTTCCAACGACTATGAAATCACAATGCTACAAAAAGCGCTTGAATTTAGTCAATTTAATCAAAAGAAAACTGCACAAAACCTTGGTTTGACGTATCATCAACTGAGAGGTTATTTGAAAAAATACAACCTACTGGACCAAAACCAAAAACAAGAGGCATAGTGGTGCGTAAATTGTTTTTTGGTGTGCTGTGTACCGCTTTATTTGGCTGTACAGATCAGGCGCCAAATAAAGTGAATGATAAGTCACAAGGCTTAGTATATTGTGCAGAAGCGAACCCTGTGTCATTTAATCCACAAGTGACCACAACAGGGTCTACGATTGATATTATTGCCAATCAGCTTTATGACACCTTGATCAGTATTGATCCTGAAAGCGGCGAATTCTTACCAGAATTGGCAACGTCTTGGCAGGTCAGCGAAGACGGTAAATCTTTCACTTTTACGCTGAGGGACGATGTCCAATTTCACGATACCCTCTACTTCACACCAACAAGAAAAATGAATGCCGATGATGTGGTATTCTCATTTAACCGTTTATTTGATGTTTACAATCCGTACCACTTTGTTGGTGATGCAAATTATCCTTATTTTCAAAGTATTGGACTCGACCAACTGATCCGCCAAGTGAAAAAAGTGGATGAACATACCGTTCGCTTTGATCTGTTCAATGCGGAAAGTAGCTTTTTATCCAATATCGCCACCGACTTCGCTGTCATTCTTTCAAAAGAATACGCCGATCAGCTTATAGAACTTGAACACAAACAAGACTTTGATCAAAAGCCCGTCGGCACAGGTCCGTATAAGTACCGTGAATTTTTACGTGATAACCTGATCCGATATTATCGCCATGAGGATTACTGGAAACACCCGGTACATATGGAACAATTGGTCTACGACATCACCACCAATGGCACTAGCCGCATTGCGAAAATGCTAACTAAAGAATGTGATATTACGGCGCACCCCAGTGCCACACAACTCACCGTGCTTGAACAAAGAAAAGACATAGAAGTTGAAAAGGCCGCTAATCTGAATATAGGTTACTGGGCATTCAACACCGAAAAGCCACCGTTTGATAATCCGCTGGTCCGAAAAGCGCTAGCGCACAGCATAGATTTTGAAAAAATCATGCAAGCGGTATTTTACAACAATGGGATTTTAGCCCGCTCGATGCTTCCCCCTTCTTCATGGGCGTTTGAAGCGCAGCAAAAAATGCCAACATATGACCCTGAAAAAGCCAAAGAGTATTTGAAACAAGCCGGTCTTGAGGGTGGTTTTTCCATGACCTTATGGGCCATGCCGGTGTCGAGAATTTACAATCCTAACGCGCGGAAAATGGCAGAGCTTATTCAACGTGATTTACGTGATATTGGCGTCAATGCCAGAATCGTCGAGTACGAATGGAATACCTTTATCGAACGTGTTGGCCGCCATGAGCACGATAGCGTGTTACTAGGCTGGGCAGCAGATACCCCTGATCCAGATAATTTCTTCAGCCCATTATTGAGCTGTACTGCGACATTTAGTGGCAAAAACCCATCCAACTGGTGTAATCCGGAGTTTGACTTAGTGCTCACTCAAGCACTAGACACCAACGATATGGAAGAAAGAAAATACTATTATCAGCAGGCACAAAAAATGGTCATTGAACAACTGCCTCTTGTTCCAATTGCTCACGGGCTACGGTTCCAAGCAACCAGCTCTGATATCAAAGGCGTCTCACTTCGTCCATTTGGTGGTATTTCACTCGCTGAGGCAAGGAGAGACTAACATGTTTGCAAAATATGCTTATCGACGACTGAGCTTGCTTTGCTTTATGTTGTTTACCCTAACGATATTTACTTTCGCCCTCAATTACCTGTTTCCAGGTGAATTAGTCACCAACTTCAGTGGTGAAGTCAACTCAAGCTATGCCCAAACGCAGGCGCTAGTTGAAAAATACCGTATTGAAGAAAATATCTTTGTGCAATATGGCGCATTTATGGCTCGTATGTTTGAGGGCGATTGGGGTTTATCTTTGTCGTCAGGCCAACCTGTTCTTTCTCATGTACAACACCTATTTCCGGCAACGCTTGAGTTGTGTTTATATGCTTTGACGGTTGCGGTCATTATTGGTGTACCAAGTGGGGTAATAGCCAGCGCTTATCATAAAAAGTGGCCAGATAAGCTCATTAACTCATTAAGCTTGATGGGGTTTTCCATTCCAGTTTTTTGGTTAGCACTGCTGCTTATTATGGCATTTTGTCTGGGCCTTGGGCTTTTCCCCATGTCCGGTAGAATAGGCTTACTTTATGAAATACAGCCCGTTACTCATTTTATTCTGATTGATATTTATCTTGAAGGGTTTCCCTATGGTGGTGCCGCATTTTGGGATGCACTTCATCATTTAGCGCTGCCAACCGTTGTGCTGGCTATGTACCCAACGACAGTTTTAATCCGCTTTACTCGCGACTCTATGCTCGAAGTCCTCGACCAAAACTATATTAAAACAGCTAGAGCAAAAGGCCTTAATCGCAGCCAGCTGATCATCCACCACGCGCTGAGAAATGCGCTGCTGCCAGTGATAAAACAAATTGGCCTCCAGTTTAGCACCCTCATCACACTTGCGATGATCACAGAGGTGATATTCTCTTGGCCTGGGATCGGTCGATGGTTAATTGAAAGCATCTATCAACGTGATTACCCAGCTATCCAAGGGGGACTGCTCGCAGTGTCTTTCTTTGTTATCATTGCCAACATGTTGTCTGATTTTATTCACTCGATACTCGATCCGCTCGCAAGGAATCAGGCTCATGGCAAAGTTTAACTTATTTACCGAAGAGTCTAACCGCTCACCTTTATTTAGGCTATGGCGTAAATTCCGCTCAAACCACATTGCACTAGTGGGTTTGTGGCTGTTTGTTGCCTTGACGGTATTGGCTTTAACAGCGCCGCTGATCGCGCCCTATGGTGTTAACCAGCAGCATGCTGATGCTCTGTTGCTGCCACCTTCTTGGCATGATGATGGCGATGTGCGCTTTATACTCGGTACAGATGATTTGGGACGAGACATCTTATCTCGCCTAATGAACGGGGCGACCTACACGTTTGGTTTATCTATCATTGCGGCCTTAGTTACCACGGCACTCGGCGTCGTACTTGGTACGCTTGCTGGCGCTAGTCGAGGCTTAAAATCCAGCTTTCTTAATCACTTATTGGATATTACGCTCGCCATTCCTTCGTTACTGCTGGCCATTATCATCATTGCTATATTAGGGCCAGGTTTGATGAATACGGTGTGGGCGATTATCTTCGCGTTACTGCCACAATACATCCACTCGATAAGAAACTTAGTGGTCACTGAGCTGAGTAAAGACTATATCATTGCCTTTAAGCTTGATGGTGCAACACGCTGGAAACTGCTCGTCCGTGGCATACTGCCTAACATTTACGAGCATATCGTGGTTATCTTCACCATGGCGCTGTCGACTGCTATTTTGGATATTGCGGCACTTGGTTTCTTAAAGCTCGGTGCGCAGCCTCCATCTACTGAATGGGGTGCTATCCTACAAGAAAACTTAAGTTTAATTTATCTCGCGCCTTGGACTGTAGGCCTCCCAGGTGTATTACTCTTTTTGGCGGTACTGTCCACCAACTTGGTTGGTGATGGGCTCCGTGAAGCGCTGAAACAACGTAAGGCAGATTAATGCAATTACTAGACATTAAGAACCTCACCATTGAACTACATACAGAAGACGGCGTTATTCGCGCAGTTGATAAGGTCAACCTTAGCCTTAAAGAAGGCGAAGTACATGCGCTTGTCGGTGAGTCAGGCTCTGGTAAAAGTCTAATCGCCAAAGCCATTGTGGGGGTACTCAATCAGCGCTGGACGGTAACCGCAGACCGCATGCACTGGCGTGGTGTTGACCTTATGCGTTTATCTTCAGAAAAGCGCAGAAAGCTCGTCAGCCAAGACATTGCGATGATTTACCAAGAGCCAAGTCGAAGCCTTGACCCAACCGCCACTATTTTCGATCAAGTCGCGGAGTCTATCCCCGATAGCGTCTTAAAAGGTGGTTTTTTTGGTCGTAGAAAAGCTCGAAAAGAAAAGGTCCGAGCACTCTTGCACAAAGCTGGGATCCGAGACGATAAAAAGATCTGCAGCAGTTACCCACATGAGCTTTCAGAAGGAATGTGTCAAAAGATCATGATTGCGATGGCCATAGCCAGAAGCCCTCAACTACTGATAGCCGATGAGCCCACCACTGCACTTGAGAGCACCGCTCGCGCGCAAGTATTTCGATTGCTCAAAGCATTAAATCAACTTAAGAACATGTCGATATTAATGATTTCACATGAGTTGGAAGAAATCTCAGACTGGTCCCATGCAATGCATGTACTCTACTGCGGGCAGATGGTTGAAGCAGGTCCTACTCAGGCTATTTTTAAACAGCCATTACACCCCTATACCCAAGCGCTGGTTAAGAGTTTGCCTGACTTTGGTCAAGGACTCGGCCATAAAGAAGCATTTTATGCCTTAAAAGGGACTATTCCCCCTTTACAACACTTACCCATAGGATGTCGCTTGGGACCTAGATGCCCTCAAGCACAAAAAGAATGTGTCGTCACGCCAAGGCAAAGTCGCTCGCATGGTCATAGTTATGCTTGCCACTTCCCGTTAATTAAGGTGAAGCAAAAATGCAACCCGTCTTAAAAGTACAGTCTTTAAACAAGTCCTACACTTCTCGCCAAGGGCTGTTCAGACGCCGCTCGTTGCAGGTGCTCAGAGATGTGTCGTTTGCGCTTGCTCCCGGACAAACCCTCGCAATCATAGGCGAGACCGGCTCTGGTAAAAGTACGCTCGCCAAAGTACTTGCCGGCGCCGATATGGCCGACTCTGGACAAATATTACTGAATGGCCAAATTGTAGAAGACGCTGGTATTCGCAATCATGACTGCCGTACTATTCGCCTGATCTTTCAAGACCCAACTCGCTCGCTCAACCCGGGTCTCACTATTGGGGATATGCTTGATGATTGCCTGCAATACAATACTGAACTCACCGAAGAGCAGCGCTATAAGAAAATCCGTATCACACTCAGTCGCGTCGGGCTACTTGGCGAGCACATAGACTATTATCCTCATATGTTTAGTGGCGGACAATTACAGCGAGTTGCCTTAGCGAGAGCCCTTATTTTGGACCCTAAAGTACTGGTGTTAGATGAAGCGTTGTCATCATTAGACCCATCCGTACGCGCTCAGACCGTGAACCTCCTGCTGGAATTACAAGCAGCAACGGGACTTGCGTACGTACTTATCACACATCATTTGAGTTTGGTTCGTCATATGAGTGATGAGATTTTGGTGCTAAATCGTGGCAAAGTCGTCGAATATGGCGAAACCGAGCGTGTGTTCAATACACCAAAATCTAAAACCATGCAGAAACTGCTATCAGCTTAATTTAGCGAGGGAATGAGAAATGGATTTTAGTGCCCATCTGTTATTTTTCTTCTCACTTGTTGGAGTATTTAACGGCTTTATTCTCAGCGCCCTACTGCTAATAAAATTTCAGGAGGCGAAGGCACTGCGCTGGGTGTCGGTGCTCCTCATTTTACTTTGTATTCGAATTGGTAAATCAGTCCTTTTTTACTTTAACCCAGAGCTAGATAAAACGATTCTGCAAATAGGTTTGAGTGCCTACTTTTTGCTTGGCCCCTGCCTGCTTAATTTTGTACTTGCAAGCTACAGTAAAACCAAAAATCGTTATCTAACAATACACTTTTTGGTATTAAGCGGTTTTATTATTGGATTTGGTATATTTATGCCCTATCAGCTTCACCCTGAAATTTGGCAAACGTGGGGTTACAAAGGCACATCTTATTTTTGGCTGGGTTACTTATTGATAAGTTCTTATACTTTTTACCGCCTAACAACTCCTAAAAAAGCCAGTGGCAACGCTGAGTTTCATCTATCTTTGGTTGTGATCTGCGGTTGCTGGCTCATTTGGGCCGCGTATTTCTTTTCGTCATTCACTTCTTACATCACAGGAGCACTCACGTTCAGCTTTGTGCTCTATTTAAGCATCCTTTTCGCACCCAAATTACTACGAAAACCAACGGCTAATGAAAAGAAATATGCCAATACGCACATAAGCGACGATGAGTACAATCAGCTCATAGCCAAACTGGAGTCGCTAATGTCAGAAAGCAAGCTATTTACTGAACCGGATTTAACGCTACCCCGATTAGCCAAACGATTAGGCACGAGCCACAACAAATTATCGCAAATAGTAAATCGCCACTATCATTGTAACTTTAAACAATATCTCAATGGCTTGAGAGTGGAATATGCGAAACACTTGCTTTCGAGCACCAACATGCCGCTGGAACACCTTGCACTGGAGTGTGGTTTTAATTCTGCATCCACATTTTTTGCCGCATTTAAGAAGCTCACGGGGTACTCTCCAAATAGCTTTAAGCACTCCGAGAACATACTCTCAGACTCCTAAAACATACTCTAGGTGACTGCTTTAATTAAATAAGTTTATGTTTCTTCTGAGTCATTACAGGAGAAACTTATGACCCTATCAAAACTAGTATCATTGTTATTTTTACTACTTATCCAAACCAGCATCGCCATCGCTTTTGAGGATGAGACCGCTAAAATTACCGCTACACTAAACCACTACATCAGAGGCACCGCAAATAACCAGCCTGAAATGATAAGAAAAGCGTTTCATCCCGATGCGATGCTTATTTTAGAAAAGTCAGACCAAGCGATGTGGCAAGTCCCGTTGAAAGAGTATTTGAGTTGGTATAAAGGCTCGAAAAAAGACACTGGCAGGCGCGCCAAAATTCTAAATATCAGCGTGAATGACCACCTTGCACAGGCTAAAATCCGTATTGATATATTGAAGTCAAACATGCAGTACATCGATCACCTACTCCTAAAGAAAATAGCTGGCACATGGAAAATCATCGGTAAATCGGCGCAGCAAACCACGCTAACTTCCGAGCAAGTAACGAACTTGGGTCGCCGAGTGCTCATTGTCGCATCAAGCAAGGCCTTTCACGGCGATAGTCAGCTGCCAGCTGGCACGAGCTTCGAAGAGCTACTCAGTGCCTATGACGTATTTACTCAAGCAGGGCTAGTCGTTGATTTCGTCAGCACACAAGGTGGCGCGTTAAACCTGAGCTATATAAATACTTCAAATGGCGAACATAAAAAGTACCTTTACCAACCTGACTATATGTATGCGCTCAGCAGCACGATGCGTCCAGCTGAAGTCGATCCAAGCCAATATAGGGCAATCTATTATGTTGGCGGCAGCAATGCCATGTATGAAGTAGCGGAAAATCCGACTCTACAGCGTATTGCTATGCATATATATGAACAAAACCAAGGTGTTGTTGCCGCAGTATGCCATGGCACAGCTGGTATCGTTAATTTACGCTTGAAAAATGGCGAGTATCTCATCAAAGGAAAACAAATCACCGGTTATCCTACTGCTTTTGAGAACCCAGATAGAGCCTATTTCAAGCATTTTCCTTTTCAAATTCAACCTAAAGTGGAAGAGCTCGGAGGGAATTTTGTGTATGGAGAGCGGGATGCATCTTTTATTAAGGTAGATAGCCGTATAGTGACAGGGCAGAACTATCAGTCTTCACTGGCGGTTGCAAGCACTGTACTTGAGCATATTCAATAATACCAATATCCCTGCGCTTAAGTAGCACAAGGTATAAAAAAGGCGCCGTGTTGGCGCCTTTTTTATCTAAAAACGATTATTGCTGCTCTGTGACCTGTAGCTGTGGTCTTTTTACTTCAGACTTAGCTTCAAGTGCTGCTAGTAGCTCAAGGTAGTTTTTATTTGCGTAGGAAGCAGTGATTGACTGCTTCTGCTGCGGATCAACCTTGTCGTCAACTGCAGGTGTAGTTACGGACTTAAGAACCACAAATGCCGAGTCGCCATTACCAAGTTCTACAAGTGCAGATTCTGTCTCTGCTACACCTGGCTGAGGTAATTTAAATGCTTCAGCTGCAATAGCTGGTGGTACATCGTAGCTGCGACGCTTAAGCTCAGTCACGCTCTTCACTTCGATGCTTTGCTCTTTAGCTATCTCAGCTAACGTAGAACCACCTTGTAGTTGCTCAAATAGCGACAGTGCTTTCTCTGCAATTAATGTTGAAGCTTTTTCATTACTCAACTGCGTTTCGATCTGCGTGCTGACTTCCTCTAGTGGCTTAGTCGCAGCCGCTTTATGCTCAGCAACACGAACCACTACGATATGCTCTGGTGCAACTTCTAACACTTCTGAGTTTACGCGGTCTTCTAACAGCTCTGGCGTGAAGATAGTATTGCTTATCGCTGGTGAATTCAGTGGCTCAGGAAGCGCATTACGGCTTACTAGTTCAGTTGATTTAATTTCAACGCCAGCGGCTTCAGCAGCGTCTTGTAGTGAGTCAGCCATTTCAAAAGCAAGTTCTGCTACACGGGTTTGCTTTTGATAAAACGCATCAATCTTGGCTGCTTTTTCAAGCTCTGCACGAAGGTCGTCTTTTACGTCTTCAAAAGACTGAGCTTGTTGGCGCTGAATGTCTGTGAGCTTGATAATATGGAAACCAAACTCAGATTCAACCACTTCAGATACATCACCTACCGCGGCAAGCGCAAATGCAGCATCTTCAAACGCAGGATCCATCATGTCTCTTTCAATCCAATCTAAATCACCGCCAAGCTCAGCACTCACCACGTCGTCAGATTTTTCTTCTGCAACGACGGCAAAATCAGCACCGTTATTCAATTCAGCCAGAATTTCATCTGCTTTTTGCTTTGCGGCTTCAGCATCTTCGCTTGCATCAACAAGAATGTGTGACACGCGGCGTCTTTCAGGCTCAAGGTATTGGTTTTTTTGCTCTTCGTAATATGTTTTTAACGCTTCTTCAGTAACCGGCTCTGCTGGCTCTAGATCTTCGGCTTTTAACTCAATATAGTTAACCGCCACCAATTCTGGAGCCTGGAACTGAGTTTGATTCAAGTCGTAGTAGTTCTGAATCTCTTCATCTGAAACCGACACTTCATCTTTTACCAACTCTTTGCTTAATACCGCGTAGTCGATAGCGCGAGTCTGTTGCTGAAGCGCAATAGATTGCTGAAGTTCGTTTTTCAGTACAAAATCAGTGCCTGCCACCGCTGAGATTAGCTGTGCACGAGTCATCTCGTCACGAAGGTATTCACGGAAGCTATCTGGCTGGAAGTTCATTTGACGAATGACTTGTAAATAACGGTCGTTACTGAACTCTCCACCAATTTGAAAATATGGCATTTCAACAATCGCTTTTTTAACCTGCTCATCGCTCACACGAAGACCAAGCTCTTTAGCTAGTTGAGTTTGTAATTCTTGTTGTACTAATTGGTCGACAACACCTTGGCGAATTTGCGCCATATAATTAGGATCGGCTGCAATCTGTGCAAAGTATTCGCCAAACTGTTGCTCTAGTCGTGCACGTTCATTTGAGTAAGCACGAGAAAACTTAGTTTGTGAAATCTTTACTCCGTTCACTTCTGCGACAGGCTGCTCTGTGGTTTGACCTAGGTAACCACCGATCCCTGCTAACGCAAAAGATAAGATGACTAAACCTAATACGATTTTAGCCGCCGGGCCTTGCGAGCCTTCTCTGATCTTTTCAAGCATTTATTGTTTCTCTTATCTAAGTCAAAGCACCTAAGCACTTTGTGTTTGCTAGATTTGGGTTAAGCATTACACCAATCAGATTAGTGATGGTATAAAAAAAGCGTATCTTAGCAGATACGCCTTTTATCTTGAAGCAGTTCGCGATGACTCTGCATCGCCTAATTCAAATTAAATTAGTTTACTGCGTCTTTAAGCGCTTTACCCGCTTTGAAAGATGGGATGTTAGCTGCTGCGATTTGAATAGTCTCACCAGTTTGTGGGTTACGACCAGAACGTGCAGCGCGCTCGCGCACTGAGAAAGTACCAAAACCTACCAGTGCAACAGAGTCACCTTCTTTTAGTGCACCTGTTACAGACTCAATGAATGAATCTAGCGCACGACCAGCAGCCGCTTTAGAAATGTCAGCATCAGCTGCGATTTGATCGATTAATTGAGATTTATTCACAATATCATCCTCTTCCATATTTATTGTCAAAAGTTACTTTTTACTGAGAACTTTTGCTATTCATTTAGAGACATCACAGCGACTCTCTAATTCTCGAAATCTTTGTCAAGCCTAGTAATTACGGGGCTTCCGAACCAGTAGGCTTGAATACAGTGCCTAACTTAACACACCTTTTAGATTTGAAAAGCCTTTTCACTCAATTTTTTGGCTTTTTTCTTAGTTTTTTTGCGATTCCACGCTAAAACTGTCTATTGGGTGCGCTAACGCCAGTGATAATACCTCATCAATCCATGACACGGCATGAATATCAAGCCCTTCAAGTACATTCTCAGGAATTTCTTTTAAGTCACGCTCGTTCTTTTTCGGTATTAAAACTCGTTTAATTCCACCGCGATGAGCCGCCAATAATTTCTCTTTCAGACCGCCGATAGGCAGAACTTCGCCACGCAAGGTAATTTCACCTGTCATCGCGACATCTGCACGTACTGGATTACCAGTAAGGCTCGATACCAAACCAGTAACCATCGCAATACCGGCACTTGGTCCATCTTTCGGTGTCGCGCCTTCTGGAACGTGAACATGAATATCACGTTTCTCGTAGAAATCGTCATTTATGCGTAGTTTGTCAGCTCGGTTGCGCACCACGGTCATTGCCGCTTGAATTGACTCTTGCATCACATCGCCCAAGGAGCCGGTGTAAGCGAGTTTGCCTTTACCTGGTACTGCAGCACACTCGATAGTGAGTAAGTCACCCCCTACTTCCGTCCATGCAAGACCGGTAACTTGGCCAACTCTATCACCGTCTTCCGCCTTTCCGTAATCGTGACGTTGTACACCTAAGAAGTCTTCAAGATTTTCTTGATTAATCACAACTTGCTTAACGTTTTTGTCGAGCAAGATGTTCTTAACCGCTTTTCGGCACAACTTAGACACTTCGCGCTCTAGATTACGTACGCCCGCTTCACGCGTGTAATAGCGAATAATGCCAATGATCGCGCTGTCTTCTATATTGATTTCAGATTCTTTTAATCCATTGCGTTTAACTTGCTTTGGAATTAAGTGCTGCTTAGCAATATTCAGCTTTTCGTCCTCGGTATAGCCAGAAAGACGAATGACTTCCATACGGTCTAACAATGGACCCGGAATGTTAAAACTGTTAGAGGTTGCAACAAACATAACATCAGACAGATCGTAGTCCACTTCTAAATAGTGGTCTGCAAAGTTGCTATTTTGCTCTGGGTCTAACACTTCCAGTAGAGCTGAAGCAGGATCGCCGCGCATATCCGATGACATCTTATCGATTTCATCTAATAAGAAAAGCGGGTTCTTCACGCCAACTTTCGACATGCTTTGGATCAGTTTACCCGGCATTGAGCCAATATAAGTTCTTCTGTGGCCGCGAATTTCAGCCTCATCGCGCACGCCACCAAGCGCCATACGTACATACTTACGGCCAGTCGAACGCGCGATAGATTGCCCTAAACTGGTTTTACCAACCCCGGGGGGCCAACTAAGCATAAAATAGGACCTTTTAGCTTATTAGTGCGCTGCTGCACCGCTAAATATTCGATAATGCGGTCTTTCACTTTCTCGAGACCATAATGATCGGCATCTAGAATCTTTTGCGCACCTGCTAGGTCTTTTTTCACCTTAGAGCGCTTTTTCCAAGGCACATTGATCATGGTCTCAATATATGAGCGCACAACCGTCGCTTCAGCAGACATAGGTGACATCATTTTAAGTTTATTTAGCTCTGAAAGCGCTTTTTCTTCCGCCTCCTTCGGCATATTCGCTTCGCTAACACGCTTTTTCAGGGCTTCAAATTCGTCAGGTACATCATCCAGCTCGCCAAGTTCTTTCTGAATCGCTTTCATTTGTTCATTCAGATAGTACTCGCGTTGGGATTTCTCCATTTGCTTTTTAACACGTGAGCGGATCTTTTTCTCTACTTGAAGTAAGTCGATCTCGCCTTCCATCAACGCCATCAAATACTCAAGACGCTCAGTCACATCGTTAATTTCTAGCACCTTTTGTTTTTCAGGTACTTTAATTGGCATATGAGCAGCCATCGTATCAGCTAGACGTGCAGCCTCATCGATACCCGATACTGACGTTAAGACCTCTGGTGGGATCTTTTTATTTAGCTTCACATAGCCTTCAAATTGGCTAATTGCACTGCGAACTAATATGTCTTGCTCTTGCTCATCTACATCCTCGGATGGAATATACTGAGCTTGCGCCAGAAAATATTCGTCTGTAATTAGAAACTCATCGATTTTTGCGCGCTGAGTACCTTCAACCAGCACTTTCACTGTACCATCAGGTAGTTTGAGTAACTGTAGTACCGTTGCAATGGTACCAGTCTGATAGACATCATCAGTCCTTGGGTCATCAACTGAGGCGTCTTTCTGCGCAACTAAAAAGATTTGCTTGTCATTGTCCATCGCTGCTTCTAGGCATTTTATTGATTTTTCTCGGCCTACAAACAGCGGGATCACCATATGCGGATACACCACTACATCACGTAGCGCTAGCACTGGAATTTCTACTCGATCCATTCTTTCAAGCGTCATTATGTTCTCTTCGCACTTCAATTAATTTGGGAATACTGAGCTATATGGGGATAACGCAGATAAAGTTCAATAGTTTATAGTAATCCGCATCAAGTAGAGATCAATTCAGGGCAAAAAACCACGAGAGAGAAATACAAATATGGACCATTAAGTAATCTACTTTAAGACAAGAAAGCGCCATGAGCACCACTAAAAATTATTATTTAGTCTTACAAAAAGAGAAATCTTTAATGCTATTCGTAAATAGGTTTGATCTCTCAAATCAGTTACTTATCAACCCAGATTAATATCTCTTTGCAGGTTTAAACGAGAAAGCTTACCCGTTTAAGAGCTTTTCACTTTAATAGTAAATCGGTTTCTATCTGATGTGGACTAAGAAATAAAAAGGAGCACTAGGCTCCTTTTTCAATCATATATTGAGCTATTCAGACGCCGCTTTTTCTTTACCGTTATTCTCGTAAATCATAATCGGATCTGATTCGCCTTTGATCACTGTTTCATCAATGACGACTTTACTCACTTCTTCAAGTGAAGGAAGCTCATACATAGTATCGAGTAATACGCCTTCGACAATTGATCGTAGGCCACGGGCACCCGTCTTACGCTCCATTGCCTTATGAGCAATCGCTCTTAGCGCATCTTCACGGAATTCAAGGTCAACACCTTCCATCTTAAATAGCGCCGCGTATTGCTTAGTGAGTGCATTTTTCGGCTCATTTAAGATTTCAATTAATGCGTCTTCGTCCAGCTCGGTCAAAGTCGCAACAACTGGCAAACGACCAATAAATTCTGGAATTAAGCCGTACTTAACTAAATCTTCAGGCTCTACGTCTTTGAACGTTTCGCTTAATGAGCGCTCAAAGTCCTTAGATTTAACTTCAGCACCAAACCCAATCCCCGTATTTTTTGTACTGCGCTGCTCAATGACCTTATCGAGACCTGCAAACGCACCACCACAAATAAACAAGATCTTAGAAGTATCTACTTGTAAAAATTCTTGTTGCGGGTGCTTTCTGCCGCCTTGTGGTGGAACAGATGCAACCGTGCCTTCAATCAGCTTTAATAGTGCTTGTTGTACACCTTCGCCTGACACATCACGGGTAATTGATGGGTTGTCAGATTTTCTTGAAATTTTGTCGATTTCGTCAATGTAAACAATACCACGTTGTGCTTTCTCAACGTCGTAATCACATTTTTGCAGAAGCTTTTGAATGATGTTTTCAACATCTTCACCCACATAACCAGCTTCGGTTAATGTCGTTGCATCTGCCATTGTGAATGGAACGTCAAGTAAACGTGCAAGCGTTTCTGCTAGAAGGGTTTTACCACTACCCGTTGGACCAATTAGTAGAATATTACTCTTGCCAAGTTCTACATCACCTTTTCCGCCTTGGTTACGCAGGCGCTTATAATGATTATAAACCGCAACAGACAAGACCTTTTTAGCATGGTCTTGACCTATCACATAGTCATCTAAGTGATTTCTGATCTCTTTTGGCACGGGTAATTTATCAGACGCGTCATGCTTAGGCGCAATATCTTTGATTTCTTCCCTAATAATGTCGTTACAAAGTTCAACGCACTCGTCACATATATAGACAGATGGACCGGCAATTAACTTACGAACTTCATGCTGGCTCTTACCGCAAAATGAGCAGTAGAGTAGCTTGCTATTCTTATCGCCGTCTGTTGGAGTGTCTGACATTCAGCTACCTCATTCAATTGCTGTTATCTTTAGATAACATCGTATTTCTTTTAACTATACCAAAGAAATTTGGCTTTGGCACAGTAGAAGCCGATGAATTCAACTCATCGGCTAATTCATAATCACTTCAGCTCTCGACGAGAGTGAACCGCATCAATCAAGCCATACTCTAACGCTTGATCTGCAGTCATAAAGTTGTCTCGATCTGTGTCACGCGCAACCACATCATAAGGTTGACCGGTGTGATCCGCCATTAAGCGATTCAATTTTTCTTTGATCGCCAAGATTTCACGGGCATGAATTTCAAAGTCAGAAGCCTGACCTTGGAAACCACCTAAAGGTTGGTGGATCATCACACGCGAGTTCGGCAAGCAATAACGTTTACCTTTAGCACCGCCAGATAGCAAAAATGCGCCCATACTCGCAGCTTGACCAACACAAACCGTACTAACGTCAGGCTTGATAAAATTCATCGTGTCGTAGATTGACATACCAGCGGTCACAGAACCACCTGGCGAATTGATATACAAGAATATATCTTTGTCTGGGCTTTCCGATTCCAAGAACAGCATCTGCGCCACAATTAAATTGGCCATGTGGTCTTCGACTTGACCAGTTAAGAAAATAATACGGTCTTTTAACAGTCGTGAGTAAATATCATAAGAACGCTCACCTTTAGCCGTTTGCTCCACGACCATAGGTACTAACGCATTGATTGGATCGATCATACCATCATTCATGTTTTTTATTCCTTATTAGCACAGAATCTATTGCCTATTCGCTGCAACTTTATTGGACTTAGCGCGGCCCATAAAAACATTCTGTGATAGGTGTTTAGGCTAATACTTTTTTGAGCGAATTGAAACGAGTAGATATAACTGTATCAGTCATACTCAATGAAACCTGACTCGTAAAATAAGTATAGCTAATAAAATAAGCCATGCCTCAAGATATAAGCACTTAATGCTTCAATATCAAGGCTTAAAAACAAAAATGGCCCGAATTCTCTATTAGAGTAACTCGAGCCATTTAAACTTCAGCTTAGCTGTAAGTCAATGATTTGTTCAAGGACTTATTGAGCAGCCTGTGGATTCATGATGTCGTCGAATGACTTTTCAACATCAGAAACAGATGCAGCTGCAAGCACAGCTTCAACAGCTAGCTCTTCCATTGCTACATTGCGCATTTGCTGCATAAGCTGGTCGTTAGCTTTGTAGTATGCAACTACTTCGCTTGGATCTTCGTACGCAGAAGCAACAGTCTCGATTAATTCTTCAACTTTTGCATCGTCAGCTTTGATGTCGTTCGCTTTGATTACTTCACCTAGAAGTAAGCCAGTCTTAACGCGCGTTACCGCTTGCTCGTGGAAAAGCTCAGCTGGTAGCTCAGGCATGTTTTGTGCGTTGCCGCCAAAACGCTGTGCAGCCTGTTGACGAAGTGCGTCGATCTCTTGGTCGACTAGTGCTTTAGGCACTTCAACTTCGTTAGTTTCTAGAAGACCTTTGATCGCTTGATCTTTCACGTTAGCTTTAACCGCTTGGTTCAGCTCACGTTCCATGTTCTTCTTAACTTCTTCTTTAAGTGCGTCAACACCGCCTTCAGCAACACCAAACTTAGTTGCGAACTCGTCAGTTAATTCAGGAAGTTCTTGAACTTCAACTTTCTTCACAGTGATAGTGAATTGAGCCGCTTTACCTTTTAGGTTCTCAGCATGGTAATCTTCAGGGAAAGTTACGTCAGAAACTACTTCTTCACCTGCTTTTTTACCAACGATACCGTCTTCGAAGCCTGGGATCATACGACCTTGACCAAGCTCTAGAGGGAAGTCTTCAGCTTTTCCGCCTTCGAACTCTTCACCGTCAATTGTACCAACGAAATCAACCGTTACACGGTCTTTTTCGCCAGCTGCAGCATCACTCTCAGTCCAAGAAGCGTGTTGCTTACGAAGCGTTTCAAGCATGTTAGCAAGATCTTCGTCAGTTACTGAAACTGCTGGTTTCTCAACTGCAATTTTTTCTAGATCTTTAAGCTCAACTTCTGGATATACTTCAAAAGTTGCATCAAATTCTAGATCTTTACCTGCTTCTAGAGATTTAGGAGCAAAGCTAGGTGCGCCAGCTGGGTTGATTTTCTCAGCAATGATTGCCTCGATATAGTTACGCTGCATAAGATCGCCAGCAACTTCTTGACGTACAGCTGCGCCGTAACGCTTAGTGATGATTGACACTGGAACTTTACCAGGGCGGAAGCCATCGATACGCTGTGTTTTTGACAGTTGTTGTAGGCGTTTTTTAACTTCAGTCTCAACGTTCTCTGCAGGAACGGTGATGGTCAGACGGCGCTCAAGGCCTTGAGTCGTCTCAACAGAAACTTGCATGATTTACCTCAATCTTCATTTTTGGGCGACAAAGCGCCTTCCTTACTAACAAGACAACCATCATGCTTTTTATGGGCCTTCGGCTAAACTGCCAAACTCTCCGTTGCATGTGACGCTTGTTGCCTGCCCTACGGGCACTACGTTAATTAATAGACGCGGCATTATAACCTATTCAACGACGGAGTCGAGCAATCAGGTTAAATAATTAGGCATATTGGTGCTAATTGATTAAAAGTTAGTAAATTTGAAATAAATGACTGAGATACTGGGGAGAAAGTGGTCGGCGATGCAGGATTTGAACCTGCGACCCCTTGGACCCAAACCAAGTGCGCTACCAAGCTGCGCTAATCGCCGACT